>JAPLGE010000128.1 GCA_026390315.1 Candidatus Bipolaricaulota bacterium | reverse complement strand
CACGTACTTCCCGGACGCGACACTAGGGAGTTGTGCCCCGTAGTGGACAAGGCACTAACTAACTCGCCGGGAAGAGTTGGAATATCAACTCTTCAATCTTAGTTTGCATCTCTATTGCATCCTTCTCGGCATCTCCGGACGGGATGTCCCTGATGTCGTCCGGGAAGACGTGTTTGATCTTGTATGGCGGGGCAACATAAGGAGAAAGGAATCCGGTCTCCCGCAAGTACCAGATCGCCAACTTGTCCAGAACCACCACGGGGTAGGAACTCAGCCGATGCAACGGGACGTGACGCTCAAGCACCGCAGCGATAACCCAACAGCCAATCTTCGCCCCATATGTCGATTGGTCCATCGGTTGGAAGTTGTTTTGCGCATCGAGATGGTGGATTGCAGCCGATTCTACCTTGTCGCCCTCATATCCGACCACGAGAAACTCTGGCCTATACCTGACATCGCCTGGCGGGCAGTTCTGCCCGAGTTCGTGAATCTTCGATCTCGTTGTGTCGCAGATGGTGTCAGCAATCCGTATGCCGTGGAAAGGCGTATCATCCGACTCTCCGAGTCTCTCCTTGGCGGACCTAACGACTTCCAGGCCGAAATCAGCGCTTCCAGACATTCCGACGACGCAGTTCTTCCCGAACCGGATCAACTTGTTCGCATAATCGGAGCCGATCGCTCCCAGATTCTCTCGCGAGTCAGCCGCGATGGTGATCCCGTCTCGGCCCTTGAAAGCTACTACTAGAGTCATTGGTCTGGTGACCTCTCCGATCCAGGCTGCATAGCGTCTCAGTGTATCGTAGTACCCTCTGGAACAGTCAAGATCAGGAGGATGGCCTCCTGCTGCGCCAAAGGGATAAGCGGGATAAACGTTACGTGGATCGGCGGATGCCCATCCTGCAGGAGATTTCGCCTGATGGGGCGATGAATGTAACGGATGTCACGGAGATGCACCCTCGCCCGTCTGGAAGAGGAGAGCGAAGCGCTTCCGAGAGGCGGGAAGGCCTTCGCGAGAAAGGCGAGACGGTGCCGCTAGTGAGCGCGGCCGAGAATCTTGAGGAGCCGCTGCGGCCAGTCGGTGATGATGCCGGCGAGGAATGGCTCTGCGGCGAGGCGTTCGAGGTCCTCCGGGCCGTTCGCGGTCCACACGTAGACCCCGAACCCGGCCTCTTCGAGCGCTCGGGCGGCCTCTCGTTCGAAGGCGGGGAGCTTCAGGGCCACGGCGTCCGCTTTCGCCGCGTCCAGGGCCGCGCGGGGATCGGCGGGAAGGTTGTGGAAGAGAAGGGCTCCCGCGATTTCGGGGGCCATCATCTTCAGGCGGCGAATCATCGCGTGATCGAACGAGGAGACGAGGACCCGACTCTCCATCCTGAGCTCACGGACGATGGCGACCGCCCGCTCGACGGGCCGGTGGCCACCATTTGATGCTCCGGCCGAGGCGCGGTTTCCCTTGAGCTCGACGTTCGCCCCCAGGCCGCTCTCTTGGGTCCAAGAGAGCGCCTCCTGCAGGCTCGGAATCCGCTCGCCGGCGAGCCTCTCTCTGCGGTCCTGAGGGACATCGCCGGAGGCGAGGGTCCCGAAGGGATCTTCGCGAAGGAACCAAGAGCCGGCGTCGAGGGCCCGGATCTCGTCCCACGTGAAGTCGGCGGCCCGCCACGGGGAGCGATCCGGGTAGCGCGTCAGGGCGTCGGTGGTTCGGGAGAGGGTTTCGTCGTGAAGGAGGATGAGCTCTCCGTCGCGGGTGACCTCGACGTCGAACTCCCAAAGATCCGCTCGCAGCGCGAGGGCGGCCTCTCCCGCGGCGAGGGTGTTCTCCGGGGCGAGGGAGCGCGCCCCGCGGTGGGCAATCACGAGCCGCCGCGGCTTCTTGCTTCCGCGCAGGAACGGGCTCTCTCTCACCGTGCGGCCTCGGCCGTCCTTGGCCCGTTCGCGGCGCCGATCCGCTCGTCGTTTGCGCGGCAGATGCCTGCTCGCCCCAAACGGCGCCTGCCGTCGCGGCCGAGCCGGTTCGTCTTCCCCAATTCGGAGCCTCCCCGATGACGTCGCTCGATTATAGCGCGCCGCCCGAAGAGGGGCTCCGACTCGCCGACCGAGCGTTGCTTGTGGCGACATGAAGGGTCATCGCGAGGCTCCGAGAAACGGAGAGGTTGCCCCTTTCTCTCGGTGCTCCGCAGCGGACGCTTCGCCCCCTCGCCCTTCCCAGATGTCATCTTCGTCCGTGACGGCTCGGCTTACCTCCGGGCGGCCTTTCCCGTACTCTGCCGCGAGATATCGCAAGGAGTGATCGCTGATTGGTTCGACCCTCTAGACTGACGCTCGTCCTCACCGTTCTACTTGCGTGCATGGCGGCCTTCCCGGCGAGCGTGGGCGGTCCCACCGTCTCCTACAAGTTCACCGTGGTGATCGATCCCGGCCACGGCGGAAAGGACCCTGGTGCAACCGCGGCCGACGGGGCCACCGAGAAGGAGATCACCCGCGAGATCGCGGAGCTGGTCTTCCTCAGGCTGCTCGACTACCCGGAGTTGCGGGTCGTGTTGAGCCGGCAGGGGGACGAGTACATCTACCCGAGTGACCGTGTGCTTGAGGCGAATCGACTCGGGGCCGATGTCTACGTCAGCATCCACTGCAACGCCCACTCCTCGTCGTCGATCTCGGGGGTGGAGACGTTCGTCGACGAGGGCGACGGACCGTCGAGCTCAAGCTGGCGCTTGGCGCGGCTCTTGCAGTCGAGCCTCCTGGCGGAGACGCGAGCGGAGGACCGTGGAGTGAAGCAGGCTCCGCTCTACATCCGCCACGCCACCATGGCCGCGGCGCTCATTGAGGTTGGCTTCCTGACGCACCGCTACGAGTCTAAGCTCCTGGAGAGTCTCTCCTATCAGAGTCGGGTCGCGGATGGCATCCAGAAAGCGGTCACCGGATTCCTGCGGGGAAAGTAGCCTTCCCGCGGAGCTTCGGTCGATCTATCGACTCCTCCTTCAAGCCTACGGAAGACAGCATTGGTGGCCCGGGACAAGCCCGTTCGAGGTGGTCGTGGGGGCGATTCTCACGCAGAGGGTCGCTTGGTCGAACGTGGAGCGCGCGATCGCCCGTCTGAAAGACGCTCAGCTCATGGATCCGGCCTCCCTGGCCAAGGCGCCGCTCGATCAAGTTGCCTCCCTCATCCGGCCCGCGGTCTACTACAACGCCAAGGCCGAGAAGCTCAAGGCGTTCCTCAACGTGCTCTCTGAACGGCACGGCGGGGATCTCGCGCACCTCTTTCGTCTGTCACTTCCGAGTCTCCGGAGCGAGCTCCTCTCCGTGCGCGGGATCGGGGAAGAGACGGCCGACGCCATCATCCTCTACGCGGCGGGGAAGCCGAGCTTCGTCGTCGATGCCTACACGCGCCGCATCCTCTCTCGCCTCGGCCTGATCGACGAGAAGGCTCGCTACGAAGAGATCCGCGCGCTCTTCATGGAGAACCTCAGGCCAGACGTGCCACTCTACAACGAGTACCATGCTCTGCTCGTCCGGCACGGGAAGGAGCGATGTCGCCCGCGGCCCGCATGTGAAGGGTGCCCGTTGAGGGCGAGATGCGCTTTCCCGGACGCGCCGTGAGCAAGAGCGGGGGAGGAGCGATGGCGGCCGTTCGCTTTGATCGATTGAGTCTGCGGGACGCAGGGTCTCGGGAGGAGATCCTTCTCCTTCTCGAAGAGGCGCTCGAGGCGGTCTCCCCGGGCCGCGTCATTCGGGAGCATGTCGCACGCGAGGGCGCCTCCTTGCGGATTGGAGACGAGACCTATCCCCTCGCCGGCCGGCGTGTCCTCCTCCTCGGCGCGGGGAAGGCGAGCGCCGCCATGGCGCAGGAGCTCGAGACGATTCTCGGCGACGCTCTCACAGCGGGGGTCGTCGTGACCCGCTACGACTACTCCGTCCCTACGAAGCGAGTGCGCGTCTACGAAGGAGGGCATCCTCTTCCGGACGCGAACGGAGCCGCCGGAGCGGAAGCAGTGCGCGTGCTCGCCCAAGAGGCGCGGGAGGAAGACCTCGTTCTCTGTCTTCTCTCCGGAGGGGGATCGGCCCTCCTCGGTCTCCCTGTGCCCGGGATCGACCTGGAAGACCTGCGGGAACTGACAGGACTCCTTCTCTCTTCCGGGGCGGCGATCGAGGAGGTGAACGCGGTCCGCCGCCACGTCACCTCCCTCCTGGGTGGCGGGCTCGCGGCGCTCCTCGCGCGGGCCGAGGCCGTCTCTCTCCTCCTCTCCGACGTACCGCACGATCGGATCGAGGCGATCGCCTCCGGCCCGACGGTCCCTGACCCCACGACCTTCCGCGATGCGCAGGAGGCCCTTCGTCGGCTTGAGCTTTGGGAGAGGGTTCCCCGTTCCGTTCGCGAGCGGATCGAGCAGGGGGTGGCGGGAGCGATTCCGGAGACGCCGAAGCCCGGAGATCCGCTGTTCGCGCGGGCGCGGGCCGTCCTCGTCGGGACGAATCGGACCGCGGTCGCCTCGCTCGCCGGTGAGGGGGAGCGGCGCGGGTTCGCCGTCCGGACGCTTGGGGAGCCGGTCGTGGGAGAGACCCGCGCGGTTGGGGAGCGACTGGCGGGCCTCGGCCGCGACCTTGCGAGAATGGGCTCGCGAGAAGGGCTCCTCGTCGCCGGAGGCGAGACGACCGTCGCCGTGCGGGGCTCCGGCCATGGAGGTCGCAACCAGGAGGTCGCTCTCGCCGCGGCGGTCGCCTTGGAAGGGGTTGCAGGGGTCCTGGTCGCGGCTCTCGCGACCGACGGGACCGACGGCCCGACGAGCGCCGCCGGGGCGATCGTCGACGGCAAGACGGCCCGCCGCGCGCGGGCGCTTGGACTCGATCCGAAAAGAGCGCTTGAGGAGAACGATTCCTACCCGCTTCTTCGCGCGACCCAGGACCTCCTCGTCACGGGGCCGACCCGCACGAACGTCGCGGATCTGTTCCTCGTGTTTGGCAAGAGCGGGAATCAGAGCGCGAAGGACTTGCAGTAGACCGGGATTCGAGAGCGCGCAAGGCCTCCTCCTTGGTTCACTCCGACCTGTCGATCTCGCTCCGCTTGGTGGTATCATGCGTTCGCGGCTGCGCTTCGCGCGTCGCGGGGAGGATGGCGTGAACCGAATCTGCGAGCTCCTGGGCGTCCGCTACCCGGTCTTCCTCGGGGGGATGGCGCACGTGTCGCGCGCCCCGCTCGTCGCCGCGGTTTCCAAGGCCGGAGGCCTCGGAATCATCGGCTCCGGAGGGATGGCTCCGGAGGCACTTGCGGAGGAGATCGCCGCGGTGCGCGAGAGGACCAAGAAGCCCTTTGGGGTGAACCTGATGCTCCTCGACCCGAGGATTGACGCGCAGGTCGAGGTTGTGCTCCGCGAGCGAGTGCCGATGGTGACGACCGGCGCGGGGAACCCAGCGAAGTACCTGGAATCGCTCCGGAAGGCCAAGATCCTGGTCTTCCCTGTGATTGCGGCCGTGGCCCTCGCCCGACGGATGGAGCGGGCCGGGGCTAACGGGATCGTCGCCGAGGGGACCGAGTCCGGCGGGCACGTGGGCGAAGCGACCACGCTGTGTCTTGTCCCGCAGGTCGTCGACGCCGTGCGCGTCCCCGTGGTCGCCGCGGGCGGGATCGCCGACGGCCGCGGGCTCGCCGCGGCGCTCGTCCTCGGGGCGGAGGGAGTCCAGCTGGGGACGAGGTTCCTCGCCTCAGTCGAGGCCCCGGTCCACCCCAAGTACAAGGAGGCGATCCTGAAGGCGACCGACCGCTCGACCACCGTCACGGGGAGGAGCCTGGGCGCCCCCGTGCGCGCGATCGAGAACCGGATGACGAAGGAGTTCGCCCGCTACGAAGAGGAGAAGAGGCCGCGGGAGGAGTTCGAACACCTGGCGGTCGGCGGCCTCGGGCGCGCCGTCTACGACGGCGACACCGAGACGGGCTCTCGGATGGCCGGCCAGATCGCCGGCCTGATTGACTCGGTCGAGTCGGTCGCGACGATCCTCGAGAAGATGGTGGGCGACGCGCGGGCGCTCCTCCCGGAGGGGGTTCTCGACTAGATGACGGTTGCGAACGAGAAGACCCTGCGAGATCTCGAATACGATCGCCTGAAGGGGGTCGTCAAAGGATTCGCCTCATCCTCCCTGGGGGAGGAGGCGATCGAGGTCCTCGTTCCCCTCTCCGACCGGGCCGAGATCGAGCAGGGGATCGCCGAAGTAAAGGAAGCGATCGTCTTCCTCGAGGTGAAGGGTCGCTTCTCCCTGGGTGGCGTGCATGACCTCGCGCCGCTCCTCGTGCGCGCCAAGGAGCAGGCCCTCCTCGGCGGAGAAGAACTCCTCCTCGTTCAGGAGACGATCGACTCGACTGGCCGCGTCCGCGCCGCCCTGACCGGCCAGGAGTCCTGCCCCACTCTCCGACGGTTCGCTGAACGTCTGTCGCAAGAGGAGGCGTTCGCCAAGAGGATCTTCCGCGCGATCGACGAGCACGGCGAGCTGCGCGACGACGCCTCTCCTCTTCTCTCGCAGCTTCTGCGCAAGCGGCGCTCGCTCGAGGACCGGATCGAGCGGAAGCTCCGCGCCCTGATCGACCGGAGCCCAGACCTCGTTAGCGAGGCGGTGGTCACGCGTCGGTCGGGGCGCCTCGTGATCCCGATCAAGAGCGGGGCTCAAGGGGCCACTACGGAGTTCGTCGTGCACGACCGCTCGGCGACCGGCCAGACCCTGTACGCGGAGCCGACGGCGCTCGTCGCGGAGAACAACGCGATCGCGGAGCTCGAAAGCGAGATCCGCGAAGAGCGGCTCCGCATCCTGCGTGAGCTGACCGAAACCTTCCGCTCGGCCGAACCGGCGTTCCTGCGTGACCGGGCGATCCTCGGTCACCTCGACTCGCTCTTCGCCCGCGCTGGCTACGCCATCGCCCGGCGCGCGAGCTTTCCCCGCCTTTCCGCGAGAATTCTCCTTCGCGAGGCCCGCCATCCGCTCCTCGCCGAGGACCGGGTTGTCCCGGTTTCGCTCTCCCTCGGCGATCCGGCGCGGATGATCGTGATCACCGGGCCGAACACCGGAGGAAAGACCGTCACCCTGAAAACGATGGGCCTCCTCTGCCTCATGGTGCAGTCGGCGATCCCCATCCCCGCCTCGCCGGCGAGCGAGATCACGATTCGAAAGAAGGTCCGAAGCGACATCGGGGACGAGCAGTCGATTGAGCAGAACCTGTCCACCTTCTCCGCGCACATGCGGAACATCGTCTCCCTGCTCCAGGAAGCCGACGCCGACTCCCTCATCCTCCTCGACGAACTCGGCGCCGGGACCGACCCGCAGGAGGGTGCGGCGCTCGGGCTGGCGATCCTGGAGAACCTGCTTGAGGACGAGGCCCTCGTCGCCGTCTCCACTCACCTCACCCCCCTCAAGTACTTCGCCATCCGCCACCCCGCGGTGAAGACGGCGTCGATGGAGTTCGACGTGGAGAGCCTTTGCCCGACCTTTCGCGTGATCGAGGGGATCCCCGGCCGGAGCAACGCCTTCGTCATCGCTCGGAGTCTCGGCCTTCCCGAGACGCTCGTCGAGCGGGCGCGTTCCTTTCTGTCGCAGGGGGAGATCCTCGCCGACGACATCCTCGAGGACCTCGACCGCGAGCGCCAGGCGATGCTCCGCCACCGCGAACAGGCCGAGCGGGAACTCGCCGAGGCGACCCACCTCAAGGAGACCTACACCGAGCTCCTGGGGGCCTTTCAGGACAAGAAGGAGCGGGAGCTCTCCGCCAACCTGAAGGAGCTTGAGGCCTTTCTTCGCCGAGGCCAGGGGGAGGTGGAGCGGCTCCTCGCCGAGCTGCGGAAGCGGCCGACTCAGGAGGAGGCTCGCGCCGCGTACCAGGAGCTTGCTGCGCTCCGGGAGGAGGCGCGCGCGAGGGAAGAGACGGTCGGAGAGAAGGAAGAGGCCATGCCTCTGCCGCCGGCCGAGATCGAGGTCGGGCGGCTCGTGCACGTCCGCAGCGTCGACGCCGACGGCCGCATCGTCCACCTCTCGCCCCGCGGCAAGGTGACGGTCGACCTCGACGGCGTGCGCGTCCTGACCGAGTCGGCGGACCTCGAACGGCCACGAACGAAGGAGGAGCCGAAGGCGCGCCCCTCGCGGATCCCACGGCTGGCGCTCGAGCCGGTGAGCCTAGAGCTCAACGTGCGCGGGCTGACCGTCAGCGAGGCTTTGCGGGAGGTCCAACTGTACCTCGATCGCCTCCTGCTGACCGACGTCTGTCAGGCGAGCATCCTGCATGGGAAGGGAACCGGAGCCCTGCGGGAGGCCATCCGTGGCTACCTCGCCTCCTCGTCCTTCGTCGCGTCGTTCCGATCGGCGTCGCCCCCGGAGGGGGGAGACGGCGTGACCGTCTTCGAGATCGAGGGGACTAGCGTGGAGCATTGAAAGGCTCGAGCTTTTCCGCTAAGATGGCTCGCTCGATCTACCAGACTGGGAGGGGTTCCGGCGTGGAGATCACCAAGGTAGAGGTTCGGCCGATGCGCGACGAAGGGAACCTGAAGGCGTTCTGTTCGATCGTCTTCGACGATGTCTTCATCGTGCACAGCGTAAAGGTCATCCAGGGCAAAGAGAGCCTGTTTGTCGCGATGCCGAGCCGGGAGGTCAAGAACGGCGAGTTCCGCGACACGGCGCATCCCATCGACAACAGCTTCCGTCTGAAGATGGAGGAGATCATCCTCACGAAGTACAAGGAGGTTGTGGGCGAAAACGGAGAAGAAGCCGTCCTCTCTCCGGACATCCCCACCGAGGATTTGACGTTTTAGGGCGTCGCCAAGCGGTAAGGCAGCGGCCTTTGGAGCCGTCATCGGAGGTTCGAATCCTCCCGCCCTAATCAGGGCCGGAAATGCAGTTATATTCGCTATTACAGCCGATGTCTCGTTGCTCTGCTTAGCGCCAGGTTCGGGTCCTCCAGGCTCCATCTGGATTGCGGGCCGGGCTCCTGGCTTCGGGTCCTCCCAGGCAACTCAAAGAGGCAAGCCCTCGATGATCTCAGGGTCTATCTCCCCAGATTGGAGAGCACTGTCTATTCTCCGCTATCAGGGGGCCTGGCACCAGCGCCAACCTCTCACACCATGTTGGCCTCTGGCAGTGGCGTGGAGATCGCGTACCCTCCGTGGAACAGCTGCAGGCAGACATTGACGACTTCGGGGTCATACAGCACGCCCGCTCCCGCCTCCACTTCCCCCAGGGCCTTGTCCACACCCAGAGCAGGGCGATA
>JAPLGE010000203.1 GCA_026390315.1 Candidatus Bipolaricaulota bacterium | reverse complement strand
GGGTGATCCGTGCCGTCAGAACCGGGTAGTGGCGGGCGAACATCGCCGAGGTCTGCTCGATGACCACGCTGCTATTGAAGGTCCACGCGGTCTTCTTCAGGATGACGAAGCCCGTGTCTTTGATGAGGATCCAGTGATAGGCCAAGAGCGCCCAGAGGACCACCGCCACAGCAACGCCAACCGGGATCGCCCATCGCAGATGAATCCTCTTTCTGGAACTGGGGCTCGCCCCAGAATCCGGCACGCCATTTCGTCTGAATCCGCCCAGCCTTCGCAACGGATCGTCCTTCTCTCTTTCCCTTCGCCTGCGCAACTTGGCAGAGCTACTCTCTTCCCTCGGCGGCGGCAGTACAAGATCGCCTGAACGGTCTCGCTGGTGATTCTTCCTATCTCGGGGCGTGATCAGCCCCCTGGCCAGGGTCTTGCGCGCTTGAGTCCGTGCCCCTATCGTCTACCGGTCTCAGCCGAACGTGCGGAGGGAAGCATGGGAATCGAGCTGCGCAGGGCGCGGAGCGACGACAAGCCGAGGATCCTCGAGATCTCCTCTCAGATCTGGGAGGGGAACGACTACGTCCCGTTCATCGTCGACGATTGGCTCTCGGACGCCGGCGGCGAGTTCGTCATGGCGCTCCTCGACGGGCTGCTCGTGGGATTCGCCCACCGGACCTACCTCGCTCCGGGCTACGCGTGGCTCGAGGGAATCCGAACCGATCCCGCGCATCGGGGGACGGGGGCGGCGAAGGAAATCACGCGGCACTTCCTCGAGGCGGTGCGCGAGGAGCGGGCGGATCGGGTGGGGCTCTCCACGCACGTCGAGAACGAGGCCTCGATCCACATCATCCGGTTGAGTGAGTTCGAAGAAGTGGCCCGGTTCACGAACCTCGGAGGGGAGAAGACGACCTCGGCCTGGAGCGCCGCGCGGCCCTCGGACAGGGTGTGCGAGGTTCCTCTCGCCGAGGCCGTCCAGTTCGTCCGCCGTTCTCAGTCCCTCAAGATCGGGCGCGGCTTCGTCCCGCACGGCTGGACCTTCTATCCCTTCGATCGCGCGCCGGAGGGCGCCCTTCGCGGCGCGCCCCATCTCCTCGGCGTACGCGAAGGGCGGCGACTGCTCGGTCTCCTGGCCGGAGGCTATCCGCGGCAGGGCGACATGTATCCGATCCACTTCCTCGAGGGTAGCGAGGAGGCTGTGGAGATCCTCGTCCGCCATGCGCTCCATCTGGCCGGGTCGTGCCGCACCGTTGACTTGATGGCCCCTGGCGGGGGGAACGACCTGGGCCTCTTTGCGGCCCTCACGCAGCTCGGCCTGAAGCCGTGGGTGAAGACGACGCCCGACGTCTTCGTCTTCGAGCGGGCTCCCTGAAGGCCCTTCCGACGAGGAGGGTCTTTCCCCACCGGCCGGCCCCGGCCCTGGTGCGGCTCACCCGTCCCAGGAAGCCTGCGCGATTGCGAGGATGGACACGTGCTCGCGAGCGAGTCGCTTGCGCTGCCTGAGGAGAAAGGGAAAGCGAAACGGCGAATGGGCCTCGAGCTCCTTTATGTAGCTCTTGGAGTAGAGAGG
>JAPLGE010000210.1 GCA_026390315.1 Candidatus Bipolaricaulota bacterium | reverse complement strand
AGCGAGAAGTGAAGCCACGACGCTCACGCGGCGGATGTTCTCGTCGCGATCCTCCTTGGAGAAGCCAAGATCCCGTGTGAGGTCCTGACGGATGATGTCGCCGTCCAGGCGCTGCACGTGAGGAAGGCCCCGGCTCTCGAGTTCCTCGAGGAGCGCCTTGGCGAGCGTGGTCTTCCCCGAGCCAGGGAGCCCGGTGAACCAGACGACGAACCCCTCCGGCACGTGTCTCCTCCTTCGTGGTTTGGCTCTAGAGGTAGCCCAGGTTGCGGAGCCGAGCGCGAATGAGCTCGATCTCCCTTGCCGTGAGCGCGGCGGGGGCAGAGCCCGTCTCGGCGACCAGGTCGCGGAGGACGTGGATGACGAACTCGTTCACCGAACGGAACCCCGTCCCTTCCACGGCGTGCTTCAGCTTCTCGTAGAGCGGCCGCGGAATCTTGAGAGTCACTCGATCGCTCGCCATGCTCTTCTCGGAGTATAGGCGGGCCGGGTTCGGGCTGCAAGACACCCCTGGACGTTGACGGACAAGAGCCAGGGGGCTAGACTGCGCGTACTCTTTTTGGAGTACAAGGAGACCTCATGTTCCCCTGGCACCTCGCCCCTTTGGCGTTCGCCTGCGAATACGTCGATTCCACCTTGGGAATGGGTTACGGAACCGCTCTCACGCCCATCCTCTTCCTGTTCGGCCTCGTCCCAGCCGAGGTCGTCCCGGCCGTCCTCCTCTCCGAGCTTGCGACCGACGTCGCCGGGGTCTTCCTCCACCACCGGGCAGGAAACGTCAACTTCCGACTCGGGTCGCAGGACCTCAAGATCGGCTTCGTCATCGGGATCGTGAGCGCGGCCGGAGCGATCGCCGGCGTCGTCGCCTCGGTGAGCCTTCCCACCCAGGTCGTCAAGATCTACATCGCCTCACTCGTCCTGGTAATGGGCGGCCTCATGATCCTGCAACGGAAGAGAGGCATCCTTCCGTTCTCCTGGCGGCGGCTCGCGGGACTCCTGGGGGTCGGCAGCGTGGCCTCCTTCAACAAGGGGATCTCCGGAGGCGGCTACGGCCCGCTGATGATGCCGAGCCAGATCGTCTCGGGAGTCGGCCCGAAGAACGCGGTCGGGATCACGAGCCTCGCCGAGGCGTTCACCTGCCTGGTCGGCGTGGTCTCCTACCTCGTCCTGCGGCCGGGAACCTCGTGGCACGTCGCGCCGCCCCTGCTTCTCGGCGCGGTCCTCGCCGTTCCCTGCGCCGTCCTGACCGTGCGCCGCCTCCCCCAGCGGTCGTTCACCCTCTCCGTCGCGGTCGCCGTGGTCCTTCTGGGAAGCTGGAGCCTCTTCCAGGCGCTGCGCTAGCCCACAGGCCGGCGCGTCCGTCTCTTCTCGCTCCCAGGCTCCGACGTGGCCGGGAGGACGAAGAGAACCCGTCAACGAACCTGCAAAACCCGCGAGGCTACCGTCCAAGCGGAGACTTGGACCAATCTGCGAGACTCACTCTGCCCGGCCCTTCTCCCCTGAAACGATGAATCCAAGAAGGAAGTGGGCTTAAAAACCGCCGTCTTGTGCTGTAGAATCTCGACGAGGCGAAATGGGGATGCCCAATCGAGCGAACGACTGGCTGAGACAAGCGGAGCGGGATCTGGAACAGGCGCAGGATTCGCGTCAGGCCGCTCGACACGAGTGGGCGTGCTTCGCCTCACATCAAGCGGCGGAGAAGGCTGTCAAGGCGCTTCACCTCCACCTCGGACAGGAAGCGTGGGGACATGCGGTCGCCAGGCTCCTCGTGGACCTCCCTGCGACGGCAGAAGCCTCCGAAACGCTGATTGAAGAGGGAAGAGTCCTCGACAACTTCTACATTCCCGCCCGCCATCCGAACAGCCACTCCGAAGGGGCCCCGTTTGAGCACTACGGCCCCCTGCAGAGCGAGGAGGCGATTCACCATGCCCGTGAGATCCTTGCGTTCGTCCATCCTCAAATGGCCTGACCGGCGCACGGTGGATCAATCGGCCCGACGCTGGGCCGAAGCGCTGCGACAAAGACACCCTGAGGTACTCCGCGTCGGCTACTTCGGGTCCTACGCGCGAGGCGACTGGGGAGTCGGAAGCGACCTCGACCTTGTTGTGTTGGTCAAGGCGTCCGATCTTCCCCTTCATCGGAGATCAACGGTGTTTCCCTCAGAGAACCTCCCCGTTCCGGCGGAGGTGTTGGTGTACACGGCGAAGGAGTGGCAATCCCGCGAGGAACCCAGCTTTCTCAAGACCATTGAGAAAGAGGTCGTTTGGATTCTCGAGGATGCTCAGCCGTAGTCGGCTCCTTGTCGGTAATCCTTCGTAGCTCGACCGCAGGATCGGCGGGCCACGCACTCTCCGACACCGGCCCTCTCATCTCCCATGGCCTGGTTCTTCCGAGCTGTCCTCGACTACGCGGCTCCCGGTCTGCTGCTGCTCGTTGATTCGTACAACAACCCCCTCGAACGGGACGAGGTGAAGTGACCAGAACGGCACGCTCCGCCGATTGGCGCTATGGTCGTGTCACGAACGATGGAGGTGTCCCATGTCGTTCGTGAACATCAAGGAACTGCACGACCGTACCCCGGAGGTCATCCGCCAGGCGGCGGATGGGAACCCCGTGTTCATCACCCGCTATGGGAAACCCGTAGCTACTTTGCGGGATCTGTCCGAGGAGGAGCAGGAGGGACTTGCCCTCTTCGACCACCCTGCGCAGCGGCGTGCCGTAGAGACCGCGCGGGCGGACGCCGCCGCCGGCCGAGTCACCTCGCTGTCCGAACTCCTTGTTGAGACGCCAAAGGGACGAAAGCGAGCCCGGTGAGCTTCCGCGTCCTCGTCACCCACCAGGCGAAGAAAGAGCTCCGCCGCCTGCCTCTCCACTGTCGTCAGACGCTCCTCAACGGCCTGAACCGTCACGCCGACGACCCCTCACCAGACGGCAGGTCTATTGTTCCCATCTCCGCCGGCCGAAAAGGAAGTCTCCGCCAACTGCGGATTGGGGAGTACCGCGTCTTCTTCAAGGTCGAAGAGAGCGACGTCTTCATCCTGCGCTGCGTTCACCGCCAGGATCTAGAGAAAGCGATCCGCCAGTTGCCTGCGTCCTGATTCGCCTGATGGCCGAAGGCTGCGTCTTGGAGTGACGCCATACCCGGTGCCAAATGGTGGCCGCTCACTCACCTGAATCCACTGGGTAGCTCCTGCCGCAGGACGTGCTTGAGGCCCATGTCCTCGCGAACGTCCCCGAGATGAGACTGCACCCCAAGAATGGGGTCGCCAGCGCGTTGAAGAACCTGATGGAGCTTGTAGACAGGAGGAATTGCAGGCCGCGCTTCCCGTGGGGCCGTCCCTCCGCGAGTGTTGTTCCCGCCAGCTTTTTCCCCTTATGATCGGCCAGGTAAAGCTGCGGAGTGCCCGGGTCGGCAAGCGGCCGGCGCCAGGACGAGCTACAAGGAGGTCGCGTGCTTCTCGCCTACATCGGCAAAGCAATCGAGAAGGCGGAGCACAAGAAACTCGAGGACAATAGCTGGTTCGCCGAGATCTCCGGTTTCCCTGGCGTCTGGGCAAACGCGGCCACCGTGGAAGCCTGTCGGCAGGAACTCCTGGAGGTCCTCGAAGAGTGGCTCCTTCTCAAGCTCCGGGACCGGGACCCGATTCCGACGATCGAAGGAGTGCTTCCAGAACCTCGGCACTCGTCAGGGCAGCCTCCCCGAGTCGGAGCGGGCGAGCCACGACGTCCTTTCACTTCCGATCTTCCCGGAACTCAAAGACGAGGAACAGGACTACGTAACACAGACAATTCGCACGTTCAAGTGAAGGAGAACGGGCACCCTCGGTGCGGTGCCGCGCTTCGAGACGACTACTGGGAGCCATCGTGGGCAACAGACGTTCCCGCGATCCTTGAGCAGGCTCCGTCCTGCCACCCGCCGGCTCTGTTTGCGCCCTCCTCCGAACCACGAACTCCGAACCCGCGTCCCACAAACCACGCGCTACAAGCCACTCGCCCAGAACTTCGAACCCCAGAGACCGACGCCGCAGCGCGTCTGGATAGGTCGACGTTGCTGCCGGGCGGTACCGTTTGCAGTCCTTCCTTCTCTTCCCTATGATTAAGGGTAAGGCTCTCTGGAGAAGGAGGTGGCGCCCATGGGCTCCTTCGTCGCGTACGCGGAACGGAATCCTGTGACACAGCTCAACATAGAGGTCGTGCCCGGAAGCCCATACGCAGGGCGCAACTCTCGATGAGCTCAATCTCAACTTGAGAGAGGTCGTCCAACTCTGCCTGCAAGAGTCTACGCCGCCGAGGGTCTCCTATGACACAGCGCCCGACCTAGCAGGAGGTGGAATCGCATGAACGTCAAGGACGCACTCCTTCGAGAACTCGAGC
>JAPLGE010000187.1 GCA_026390315.1 Candidatus Bipolaricaulota bacterium | reverse complement strand
GAAAGCAGAATTGCTGGCGCATTCAATGGGTGGGACGGGCAGACCCAATACTCGCTGCAGAACGGGCAAGTCTGGCAGCAATCAACCTACAAGTACGTGTACAAGTACGCGTATACGCCTGAGGCGGTGGTCTACCAGGCGGGAAGTGGCTTTAAGATGCGGGTCGCTGGGACGGTCGCAGACGTGAGGCGTGTCAGGTGACGTGTAACGAGCGCGCCAAGCGGAGTCGCTTCGCCCGCAGCTCACGTGCTGTGCGCTGGGTGTCACTGGAGATGTGAGTTGGCGCAAGGTCAGGTTTTCACTTAGGGCACAGAGCCAGATCCTCACTCTCGATGTTCGCGTGGAAGCGGGATCATGTCTCCCGTCGCATCTCGCCCTGACAGCCTGGCGGCGGCGAGTTCCTCACGCCACATCGGGGATGAAGCCCTGACCTGCCACATCCAGCCCTCTCGTCGACGCGTCTCGCGATCGTCTGATTGCGGAGTAATGCAGGCCAACCCGGTCGACGACCTCTCGCTTGCCGGAATAGCGCTTTGTTTGACACGCCTGGCGGACTTGCTGTATAAGCTTCCTGCTGGTAGGTTGACACGCGGGAGTATGCGTGAGAATATGTGATGTCATAAACAGGCGAACAGAAGTGGGAAGAGCGTAGCGGGCTGGCCCGATGCCCGCGTGCTATGTAGCGGGGATGCATACTAATCATTGTTAGATGGTCACGCTGGACATAGGGGGAAGTCATGTCGACCCTCCTACTAGTTGGAGTCGTTGCGGCCGCGGTGGGCTTCATCATCGGCGCTGCCCTTGTCTCGCGACGACACTCAGGTATTCACGCTCAGCTACAGGACGCCCAGAAACGGGTCAATGAGCTCGGCATGCAGCTGGCGCAGGCTGGCGCGGAACTCACCGCTGAGCGGGAAAAGGTGCTGTGGACAGAGGAAGCACGCGAGCAGATGAGGAACGCATTCAAGGTACTGGCTAGTGAGGAGCTCGATTCCAAGTCGGTGCAGCTCAAGACAACAGCCAAGGAGGAGCTTGGCGGCGTGGTAGAGCCGCTGCAAACCGATCTAACGAGACTGGACGCATATGTCCGCGCCCTAGAGAGCAAGCGGGAAGGCGCCTATTCGGAGCTTGGAACGCAGCTGAACTTGCTCCGAGTCCTGCAAGACTCCGTGAAGCAGCAGACTACGACCCTCGCTCAGGCACTGAGATCTCCCACCGTCCGGGGAAGATGGGGTGAGATCCAGCTGCGCAGGTTGGTTGAACTGGCCGGGCTACAGGAGCACGTTGACTTCGATGAGCAGGAGTCCGGCGAAACCGGTCGCCCTGATATGATCGTCAGACTCCCGAAACAGGGAGTGCTGCCCATCGACTCCAAGGGCTCCCTCGACGCCTTTCTTGACGCGATGGCGACGGAGGACGAGCAACTCCGAAAGGGGCACTTGCTCCGACACGCTCAGGCACTGCGGGCTCGCGTTCGCGAACTGAGCCAGAAGGCGTACTGGAGCCAATTCAAGGCTACGCCTGAGTTTGTGGTCATGTACGTTCAGGTCGAAGCCTCGCTAGGTGCCGCCTTCCAGTACGACGCGGAGCTCTTCGAGTACGCAATGAGCAACCGTGTCTTGATAAGCTCCCCAGTCGTGCTCTTCGCGCTCCTCAAGGCTGTCGCCTATGGCTGGCAGCAACAGCAAGTGGCCGACAACGCTGCGAGGATTGCAGACCAAGCCCAGACCCTGTACGACCGGGTGAGCACGTTCGTCGGGCACATCAACCGATATGGGCAAGGCACTCGAAGGTTCCGTCAAGAAGTACAACGCGGCAGTGAACTCCATGGAAGATCGGCTCTTGCCCGCCGTGAGGCGCTTTCGCGAGCTGGGTGTTGGGTCGAAGGAGATTGAATCACCCGACCACCTTGAATTACAGCCACGGCTCCCTGCAGCCATCCCCGAAGACGACGAGATCGTTGAGAGCCAGCCACCCGGCGTTGATCGGCGCAATCCAATCACACCATGAACCCGTCGGCCCGCGCGGGCTGTGCTGGTGTCACCTAGAGCGCGTTCAGTTCTGGGGCGGATCTTGACTCTGGAGAGATTATCCGCACGGAAGCGGGGCGCACGAGCCAGAGATCATCAGAGTTGATCTCCAAGTCGAAGCGGAGGTGACGCTGACCCAAATCAGGCGGGAGACGCCGCCGGAGGCAAAGGGGCGCAATGCCTGACAAGTCACTCCTGGCGACGCGGGCCTGCGGCCTCGCGGCTGAGCCGCGACGTTCGGTGCGACAGTCATGCAACGGGGAGTTCACCATCAACTGGGGGAGGCAACGCGCGAATGAGTGGCAGGAACAAACCACGACCCGGTCGGTATCCTCCCGTTGCCTTTCGGGACGGCCAACGGGCTACCGAGCCATTGCCGTTGCCGCTGGTTCTGTATCCAGGTCACTACGGTGCCTTCTTCGCTTTCGCATCTGAGGCCGCCCCGGACGAACCCTTTCTTTGCTCGTGCGCCGAGCCCGCGGTGGCCAACTTCCTGGCCCTCGCGCGAAACAAGCCGCGCAGTATCAACCCGACCCGAATGGCACCCCTCGGTCCCCATCACTTCCCGCAGGCTATCGCGTCACGTTCTCTCGACTGCGTTGATCCGTGGGGCACACTACAGTTCGCCCCAGGTATCTGCCACCGCTGTAATGTCGCGCGGCCATCGATGAACTACTGCCACCCCATGTACGGGGGCCAGTTCATGCAGGGTTTCGGCTGGTACGTGAACCAGGCGTTCTATCGACTTGGCGTTGATCCTCGGGCCAGGTGGGAGTCGCCGGGTGGCGGTGACGCCACTTACGTCGGTCACGCCTTCCTTCCAGACTTGTGCCCTAATCGGCTCCGCGAGCTGGTTGAACGTGAGCAGAGCGTCACACTCGAGTACAGGTTTGAGGCGGATCGGCTGCTCACCCTGGTCCGGGGGCCCAGCAGGGACGATATCAAGCCCGACGAGGTCACTTTCTGGAGCAACGTCAAGATTGAGGAATCGGCGGAGTACACGCGCCTCCGGCGCGCGGCAGCCCAAGCTGCGCGTGCAGTCACCGCCTTCGTCGAGAACGCCGTCAGGCAGGAGTTCGGATTCCGAAAGGTCGGCGAGGGATGGGTCAGTGAGACGCTGCTGTCGATGCTGGTGTCCAGGTTGCTCCCGGAGTCCGAGATGCTCCGACATCAAAGGCCCGAATGGCTCGAAGGTCTCGAACTCGACATTTACCTACCAGCGTTGCGTCTAGGAATCGAGTATCAGGGCCAACAGCACTTCCATCCGGTGGAGGCGTGGGGAGGCAAGAGCGCCCCGGCACGCGTTCGACTCCACGATGCCCGCAAGGCCGAGCTCTGTCGGGCTGCCGACGTCATCCTGGTCACCGTGGACTACACTGAGCCCCTGACGGAAGAGCATCTCGCGGAGCGGCTCGCAGAGGCACTGCCCGGGCAGTTTCCCGAGCCGCGGAGCGTGGTACCATGAGCAGCTGTGCGTATGGAGTTCTGGTGACATAGTACTCATCTCGCGCGCCTCGGCACTGGTTTCCTCGGAGTTCTGGGGACATAGTATTATCTCGCGCACCTCGCCCCTGGTTTCTTGGGGCGAACAGCGCGGCCGGTGAGAGGTCCAACGCAGTGGAGGAACGCGTCGCTTCCGAGTGGGCGCCCCGTGCGTGTGCGCTTCCGAACCGGGGGAGACCACCTGAGAAACAGCCGAGGGATTCCGTCCAGTCGGTGATGTCCGCCACGAGTCTTGGCTCCCGCAAAGTAGCGGATCTCGCGGAGTCGAAGATCGGTACTATGTCCCCGAAACTCGTTCCCAATCTGCCGTCGGCAGTCCGGCCCGGCAGCGGCACAGCCACCCCAGGCTAAGAGCGCTTTGTCTCTCAGTTCGACCCGCTAAACTTGATCACCCGGTCGTAGACGATCTCGGACCAACTCGGGCCGACCTTGGTCTCGGGCTCCAGGTACGCTCGGAAGGCGATGAAGCCAGGCTTGTCGAGGTCGAGGCCGTATGCCTTGACTCCCCACGGCACTGTGAGGCAGTTCGGACCGCCGTCGCAGCTGCGACTGATCTTCCACACGTAGAGGTACTTGGCCGCGGGATTCCCCGGGATGTAGGCCTCTGCCGTTCCCGCGAACTCGTGGTTGCTCACGGCCCCAATGCCGTTTAGGCCAGCGACTCCATACGCGCTGAAGTTGGAGTACGTCGCCTTGCCCGTTGCCGCGTGGTTGACGCCGTAGACGATCAGGAACTCGTCGGGGTCAGCGGCGAGAGTGAACTCCTCGGTCCTCAGGTAGCTCGTGTCGCGATTCTCGCCGATCACGTTGATTCCACGCTGGATGGCATCCAGCCCTTCGTAGAGCCAGACGCTGGTCGCAAGCTCCTTGGCGTTAGCCGAGCCGTGCTTGGCGAGGATGGCTTGTCTCAGGTCCTCGAGCGCGCCGAGGAGGTCGAACTCCGAGGTGTCTCCGGTTCCCCGTACTCGGAGGTCGGGTACTCCGTACGGGTTGAGAGGTGCGGCCTCTTTCGGTGTCAGGCGGAACACCCTCGCCGGGATGTCTTTCATGTAGGCCAGGCCAGCCTGGCGATCCTGGAAGAACGCGAGCCGAAGGATGGTCAGGAACTTGTCCGCGTCGCTCTCCAGCCCCATGTTCACCAGTGAAGGTGGGATGACGTCGGTGTTGATGATGGAGACAGGGAAACCGGCCGCCTGGGCTGCGGCCCTGACTCGCTGGTCGATGCCTTGGTCGGCCGTGATGACGATGATGGTCGCTTGATCGAAGGGGCTTCCCGCTTGTCCGTCCGGAGTTCCGCCCGTCCTGATTGTCATCCGGTTCAGCGTGTCGCCCATGCTGGCGAAGACAACCCTCCGCTCTCCCGCGTCCGGGAAGAATCGGTCAAAGAGGTAACTTCGATAACTGAAGTAGCTGCACGCGGGCGGGGTCCGCCCAACCATGACGATGGCCTCGTCCGGCCGGAGTCTGTAGTTCACCAGAGTCCTCCCGTCCAACGTCGCGGCGTCTCCTGGGGTGTCGCTCACTGCCGCCTGGCCGGGAGCCGGAGGCACGAAGAAGACGGCGTAGGGGGTGCTTGGATTGTTTCCGAAGCAGCTGGAGGAGAGGCCCATGTTGTAGAGATCGATGATGGGGAAGATCTCGAGCTTCCCCTCCTGCACGATGAACCCGTCTTGCTCGAGGGCTGCCGCGAACGCGCCGGCATCGCCACCCGCCTGTGGGGCTTGCTGGTAGGCCGAGCCGCACGGCACGGCCGAGCCGAGCGCGAGCATGATCGCCAAAACGACCAGCCACGTGGAACGAGCGCGCATGATGCACCTCCTATTGGACTCCATTGTACAGCACTAGACTCCCCCATTTACAACCCGCCGAGCGCGCGAGGGGTGCACGTAGTGAGTGCACGTAGTGAGCACGGAAGGGGTCAAGCACGGAAGGGGTCAGATGCTTGACGTGACAGGCTCAGTCCTCTCGCCGCCCGGTGCCGCAATCGCCTGACCATCAGGCAGTGCAGCCCAACCCCATCGCCGACCTCCCGCTTGAGGGAATTGTGCTTCGTTCAGCGCGCCTAGCGGGTTTGCTCTGCGCGCGTCGGGGTCAGATCTTGTCTCTTGACTTTCCGCGGCGGCAGGCGCCTGGAAGCAAGCCTGCCCGTGCGGCCTCCCAATCCAGGTGGCGGCCCTATCGAACGGCGATGTACTCGGCGGACGAGGAGGACTTGGGGATAGCGAGACCGTCTTCGCGCAGTCCGGCGACGTGCATCTCGATGGCCTCGTGCATGCGGCGCGTGGCCTGCTCACGGGTCTTTCCAGCCGCCACGCAGCCCGGAAGATCCGGCGAGTAGGCCGAGTAGTTCCCGCCCGCGCGTTCGACAACGATAAGAAAGCGACGCATTCCTACCTTCCCTTTGGCCTCCGGAGACCGGCTTGCTTGAGAACACTGTTCAGCGGCAGCGAGATCGTCATCCGGATGACCTGCCACGGCGACCCAGCCCGGCTTGTCTGGATGCTTGTACTGCCTGTGGCTTCCCCGCACGGCAACTAGGAACCAGCCGTCTCTCTCGCTGAGCTTCATCACTTCCCGGATCTTCATCGCCCAGCCAGCCCAAGGTTCAAGACGCATCATAGCACGCCCAGTGGACGGCCACCAAGAAGAAGACCTCAGCCATGTCCCGTCAAGTGGGGACCGGGGTCGCGGGGACCGGGGCCGGATCTTCACTCTACGTACGTGAGGGTCGGATCCCCACTCTTGGTGTCTTTGCCGGGAGGCGGGATCAGGTCGCCGAATCGCCTCGGCGTGGCCGCACAAAGGCCACTCGGCCCCTCCCCGTCGTGTTGGCCCCTCGTCCCTCCGGACTTCCCGCGGGGACTTCGTCGAGAAGAGCGTGGCCTGCCACCTCACGAGACGGCGGGCCTCTCGCGCGGCGCACTACAGGGGCTTGACAGGCGCCCTCGCTCGGTCTATGGTGTCCTATCCCACAAGAAGAGGTGGTCTCCATGACAACGTGGCTTAGCTCCTCGACGTCCGGCCTTCTCGGGCAGGGTCGAGCGGGCGAGAGTTCCCTCTTCTTCCTCGCTAACCAGGTCGCCCGCGGCTAGGCGATCCCTCGTCTAGCCGGGGCCGAGTGCGCCGCACTCGGCTGGGCGCAACGCAAACACACGCAGTCAGAGACTAGCGGTCTTCGAATGCTCCTGCATTCGTGCGGTGAAGTCCGTTGGACGCGTCCAACGACCTGGAGGAGAACCTATGCGTCTGAAGACTGAGAAAGAACGAGTGGCCGTACTGCGAATCGCAAGCGAGATCGTCGGCGCGGCGGGTACCTACCTGCGAGAAAGGGAGTTCGTCGAGATCCTACCCGTCCTCCTCTCGCCGATCACCGACCCGCTGCATCACGAGACCTACGCCGGCGCCGTGGACTACTACGGCGCGCCGTACCAGCTCACGAAGAGCATGATCTTCCACAAGCAGATCGCGCTGCGGACGCTGCCGCGCCTCTTCTGCTTCTCGCCCAACGTGCGGTTGGAGCCGGCGGAGCGAGCCTCCTTCGGCCGATACCTGGCCGAGTTCGTCCAGCTTGACCTCGAGGTGCGCGAGGCGTCGCGGGACGAGGTGATCGAGCTGGGAGAGGGCCTCGTCGTCGCCGTCTTGAAGGCGGTCGTCGCTCGCTGCGCGGACGAGCTCGCGCTCCTCGGTCGGAACTTGCGCATTCCGACCGCGCCGTTCGAGCGGGTCTCGTACGCGGAGGAGGCGGCGCGGTTCGGCGAGCCGTTCGACGACGCGCTCTCGGCGACGCTCTCCGCTCCGGCGTGGGTGATCGACTTTCCCCGTCGGGTCCGCGAGTTCTACGACCGCGAGGATCCCCGGCGACCGGACGTCCTCCTCGACATGGACCTCGTCTACCCGGAGGGGTACGGCGAGGCTCTCTCAGGCGGAGAGCGTGAGTTCGAGCTCGAGCGGATCCTCGACCGCCTCCGCCGCGACGCGATCCCGGAGAGCCGATTCGCCGCCTACCTCTCAATGGTCCGCGAGGGGATCCCGCGATCGGCGGGGTTCGGGATCGGGGTCGAGCGCCTCACCCGCTACGTCGCGGGGCTCGACCGGATCGAGGACGCGCGGCTCTTCCCCAAGGTCCCCGGGGACACCCGCGCGATCTAGTCGCAGCGATTGCCAGCAGGCGGCGCCAGGGGTTGCGCGCGTTTGGGGTCGGGCCTTTGGTCGACACGTCCGGTGCCCGACTTCAAAGCGTCTCGGCGCTCCGCGCGGCGCGCTCTCAGTGACCGTCCCGCCCTCGTAGCGCTTCCTACGTGACGCGACTTCCGGCATCGCCTCGACTCGTTTGCCGAAGGGAGGGGGGCTTCACTTGTCGGGCACGTCGTACGGGTGACAGCGGATGTCGACGTAGGCGAAGCCGGTCTTCCGTCGCTCCTCTTGTTCCGCGATCCAGGCCTCCACCCCAACGGCCTTCATCCGCTCCGCGTCAGCGAGCATGTACACGTAGCCCTTGGCAAGGCCGAGGATTCGGTCGCAGGGATACTCCCCGCAGAACGGGCAGACATCGACCCGCCTTGTCTGTGCGCACTTCCGGATCCCGCAGAAGGGAGGACCGCACGTCCCTCCGCGGCAACTCGAGCGGGATTCCGAGTCGGCGAGGTTGGCGAGGAAGGACCAGAACCCCTCGAAACCCGGGATCTCCCTGCCCCATCGATCCCACCCCTCCTTCTCCATGGGCTCGCGCAGCGCCCGAGCACGTTGGGGGATTCGGTTCCGCTGCGCGCACAGGCCGCAGTAGAGGCCGCAGTACGTCACCTGACTGAGGTCGACCATGCTCTCCCTCCCGCCGCGATCATGCAACGCTTCTCGTGGCCCCGCAAGACCGGCCCTCCACGCCGGA
>JAPLGE010000172.1 GCA_026390315.1 Candidatus Bipolaricaulota bacterium | reverse complement strand
CAGCTTTCGGACCGCGTCCCGGATGTCCTCGATTCCCCATCCGAAGTCGACCCGCGCGGTCACGAGAGCCCGCCGCAAGACCCAGTGGCCTTCCGGATCCGCCACGAGTTCCTTAACATGCGCCAAGGCGTAGTACGGATGCGGCTTCTTTCTCTTCGGAACCCGTGCCGAGGATCGGACCATATCCTACCACGAAGGTTGACACATGTCAACCTTCGCCTCCGTTTCGCGGCTGTTTGGCTTTGGGGTATCATAGCACAGAACTTCCCCGCATAGGAATTGCTGACACAGACGTGAGTTGTGACAACCTTGTCGGAGTTCTTGCCCCTCGGCCGAAGGTGCCGCGCCCGCATTTCTCCTGAGAGCGCCCTTGCCAAGATCGACGAGATGATCCAGGCCGGCCTCTTCAACGCCTTCTTCGTTCTCGGCTGCTCGATCCGGTCCCCGGTCGCTCCTCCGGCAGGTTCCGCCCCTCCTGTCCCGGGCTTCCCGTCCACAGGCCACCGGCTGCCTTCCGAACCCCGAACCCCGAACCCCGCACCTCGAACCCCGAACCCCGAACCCCGAACTTATCCCCCACACGCCACTAGCCACAAGCCACGTGCCATCTCCTTCGCCGCCGTGCATGTGCTATCATCGAGCGGTGGTCGGACGCATGGCTAGAGGTCGCGAGGAACTTGCGCTCAAGGTAACGGCGGTCTACCCGCACAGGGCTGAGCGCTATCCCCAGCTCCGGTACATGGGGAGCAAGCACCGTCTCCTGCCCTGGATCCACGAAGTCCTCTCCGAGATCGAGTTCTCATCGGCCTTGGATGCCTTCTCGGGGACCGGATGCGTCGGCTACCTCCTGAAGGCGATGGGGAAGCGCGTCGTCACCAACGACTTCCTCGACTTCTCCTATCAGATTGCGCTTGGGACGATCGAGAACTCCTCGACGATCCTGTCCGAGGACGACTGCGCGATGCTCCTCGACGAGAACCCGGACCGCGCCAGTTTCATCCAGCGGACCTTCTCCGGGATCTTCTTCACCCCGGGCGACCTCCTCTTCCTCGATAACATCTGGGCGAACATCCCGCGACTTCCCACGCCCTACCACAAGAGCCTTGCCATCGCTTCGCTCGTGCGCGCCTGCGTAAAGCGCCAGCCGCGGGGAGTGTTCACCGTTGCCGGGGACCCAGAGAGGTACAAGGATGGACGGCGCGATCTGCGCCTCTCTCTCGAGGAGCACTTCCACGAATCGGTCGCCCTCTACAACGCCACGGTCTTTGACAACGGCCAGCCGTGCCGGGCGCTCAAGGCCGACGTCTTCGCCGTACCGCCGGACGATCTTGACCTTGTCTACATGGACCCTCCCTACGTCCCACGTGCCGACGACAACTGCTACATCAAGCGCTACCACTTCCTCGAGGGCCTCGCCTCGTACTGGCAGGCGGAGGGGACGGAGATCCTCGAAGAGACGAAGGTGCGGAAGATTCCCAAGCGCTACACCCCGTTCTCCTACCGCCGGACTGCCGTGCAGGCGTTTGAGGATCTCTTCAGGCGGTTTGCCGGAAGCACCCTGGTTCTTTCCTACTCGTCGAACGGGTACCCGGACCTCGACCAGCTTGTCGGCCTGATGCAGAAGTACAAGCGCGACATCCAGGTCTTCGAGAAGCCGCACCGCTACCACTTTGGCACGCACCGGAACGTCTCTCGAGATCGGGCGGCAGTCCGGGAGTACCTTCTCGTGGGGTCCTGAGTGCGATTCGCGAAGGTCACGCTCGAAGGACTCCTCTCTCAGTTCGCCGAGCTCCCCGGCCGATTGGAGGGACGCCGCCGCCCGGGAGCTGCTGGATTCGATTGAGGTTTCCGTGCGTGCCCTGCGGGCGCTCCGGCGTCCACCGACGCCGGAGGACCTCGAAGCGTTCCTCCGTGCGGACCCAGGGTTCCTCGACACCTGCCGTCTTCTCCTCGGCTCGGACAGGAGCCTGCGGCTCATGTCTTGAGTGCCGAACTCGGCCCCGGTTCGTTCACGTGGACGCGGTTGCGCCAGCTTACAGTCCGGGACCCAGCGAGACTCGCGGGAGCGCTCGTTCGAGCAGGTCTTCCCGGGGTCATCGACGAGAGCCTTCGCCGGAAATGGCGGCTTGAGGACATCCTCATCGAGCGCTACAAGATGAGCCGAGGCAGGGCGATCGCCGGGCAGCAGCGCGGACGTGGGCTGGAGAACAACGTCGAGGCAGCGCTGACCAAAGCGAAGGTCCCCTTCGTGTCTCGAGTCACCTTCGTCGGAAAACAGGGGAAGACTGCGAAGTGCGACTTCGCTGTCCCGGGGAAGGAGAACCCGAAGGTTGTCATCGAGGCGAAGGGGTTCGAGGCGACCGGGAGCAAGCTTACCGGTTTCCTCGGCGACGTCCTCAAGATCGCCCAGGCGAAGGACCACCACATGTACTTCTTCCTCGTCACTGTCGGGCGCGGCTGGCTGAACCGCGCAAGTGATCTGAGGATTCTGGTCGAGTACCAACACGAGGGCTTGATCGACAGGATCTACCCCCGACGAGCTGTGAACGAGCTGGGAAGAGCTGTGAAAAGCATTCTCGAGAAGGAATAGGCGCGGGAGCGAGGACGATTACGGCATGACCCAGCCGCTCTTCTCCACGGAGATCCAACTCCCTCGCTACGGGATTGATAGTGCACTGGCTGTATTTCGCCGATGAATGTCCAG
>JAPLGE010000129.1 GCA_026390315.1 Candidatus Bipolaricaulota bacterium | reverse complement strand
TGTCGTTGTTCACGGGCGAGTAGGCCGGAGCGATCGCCCAGGACGGGCTCTGACTCGTGAGCTTCGCTGGGCTCGTTCCCGCCGCGGTCATCGTCCAGATCTCCCACGTCGTGGTTGACGGGGTTTGCGCCGCGTTCGAGGCGTAGGCGATCTTCGTCCCGTCGGACGACCAGCTCGGCTCGAGCTGGTTTGATGGCGTCTGGGTCGTCAGCTGGTTGGCATGATTCCCCTCGACGGTCATCGTCCAGACGTTCCAGCTGGTCGTGCCCTCGGCTGCGTAGGCGATCTTGCCGCGCGTCCCGCGCACGAGATCTGGAAAGAACTCGTCTTCCGGTGTGTTCAGAACGATCTGTGCGTCGCTCCCGTCCGCCTTCATCCTCCAGATGTCGTAGTCGCCGCCCACCCCCCGGTCGCTCGCGAAGGTGAGCATCGCCGGACCGATGAGGATCGGCTCAGAATCCATCCCAATCCGCCCGTCGTTGTCCGTCACGGTGAGGATCACTGTGTAGGTCCCCGCGACCGTGTACGTGTGAGGGGAAATGGCCGCACTGACATCACTCCCCGTCTGCGTGGACCCGTCATCGAAGTCCAGGACGTAGCTCGTGATCGTCCCATCCGGGTCGTTTGACCCGCTGATGTCGAAGAGGACTTCGACCGGCACCTCCTCGTCGGTCCTGGGGTCCACGTCCAGGAGCGCGATCGGGGCCTGTCCGAAGAACCCCCGACACGCGGTGAGCCCCGCCGTCAGGCTGACCAAGAGCAGGACGGCGACGAGGGGCTTCCATGGGCCTCTGTCGGCCGCGCTTCCCATTGCAGGCATCTGATTGACCTCCTTATGCACTCTGTCTTCCTCATCGAGAGAGAACAGCGGGATACCGCTTGCTCCAGTCTATCCCTGGATCGCTCGTCCCTTCCAGGGCCGGCGGCCGGCGGGAAGGGGGGGATTCGTCACGGGGCGAGGTGACCGATGTCGGCGTCGTAACTTTCCCTGCCCGCGCGGTGTATATTGGGCCGAGGAGGACGGAGAGAGCGTGTACCGCGTCTTGGATGAGGTGAGCCTGTTGAGAGCGTCGTTGAACGGAGAGGTGGAAGCCTGGGGCGAGATGGTGTGCCGCTACAAGCAAGCGGTGTTCGGCCTGTGTCTGGGGTTCCTCCGCAATCGCGCCGACGCTGAGGACATCACGCACGACGCGTTCATCCGCGCCTACGAGAACCTTCGCCGGTATCGGCTGGAGCGCAAGTTCTCCACGTGGCTGTTCACCATCGCCGCGAACCTCTGCCGCAATCGCTTGCGGTACCGGCGCTACCACCCGGTGTTCGAACCGCCCGACGCCGCGGAAGGCGGGGTCGATCCGGCCGCGGCGGTCGCGCGCGAGGACCGGCAGCTACGGGTCAAGAAGGCGCTCGATCGGCTCCCCCCGGGGTACCGAATGCCCCTCGTGCTGCGTTACTACAACGACCTCTCGTACCGCGACATCGCCGAGACGCTTTCCCTTCCCGAAGGGACGATCAAGACGCGAATCCACAGAGGGAAACTGATCCTCAAAGAGGAAATGGAGAGAGATGGAGTGATCCATCATGAACGTGGATAGACTGGAACAGGAGATTCACGATCTGCTTCACGCGGAGACGGCCTCGCAGGCCTTCCTGCTGGAAGGCCTGGAGGGCCGCATCTCGACCCAGCTCGCCGGCCGCCTTCCTCGGTTCGGCCCTTTCGGCTTTCTGCGGCGCCTCCTCGCCCCGACGCACGGGGCGCGGGTCGCCCAGCTCGCCGTGGTGGGAGCGACCGCCGTGCTCTTCTTTGTCGGAGGGGTCTTTCTGGCCGATCGGCTCCCCTTCTCGCAAGGGACGTCCCCGGCCGGATCTGCGCCGCTTGTGTCCGCCACTCGGTCGTCAGGCGAGAACCAGGTCCTGTTCGTCATGCCCGCTCCGAACGCGAAAAGTGTCGCCGTCCTCGGGACATTCAACAACTGGGAACCAACCCCCCTCACCGAGAACAAGGACGGAATCTGGACGGCCAGCTTGACTCTGCCGCCCGGCCGCTACGAGTACGCGTTCGTCGTGGACGGCCGCTGGTGGGGGCAGGATCCTCTCGCCGACGAGTACGTCCGCAGCTTTGGAGAGTACAGCTCCGTCCGGTACGTGGGCAAGGCGGGTGACGGCGTATGAGAACCCTCGCGGCGTGTGCCGTTGTCCTCGTCGTTTCGGCTCTTCTCGTCGCGGGTTCGCCGGCCTCCGCCGCGTCTCCAGCGGACGTCACTCGCGCGATCGAGGCCCTCTCGCTTCCCCACGGCACGGAGATCATCGGAGCATTCCAGGTGGGGTTCTCTCAGGGTCGCCTCCTACCGGAGGAGACCCTGCGGCTCGTGGAGCGGCTCGCGACAGCGGGAGGGAGCCCGACCAACGAGGACGCGATCCTCCTCGTCATCGCCCACGCCCTGCAGGAGGACCTCCCCGTGGCCATGCTCTCCAGCAAGGCGGCCGAGGGCCTGGCCCGAGGCGTCCCTCTCGCGGTCATCGCCCAGGGCCTCGCCCTCCGGGAGCGACTCCTGGCCGAGGTGAGGGACCTTCTCTATTCGAAGAGGATCTTCCGCGCTCAGGAAGGGGTGCCGGCCGTCTCGGCCTCCCTTCCTGCCGCCCGGTTCGACCTCTTGCTCACGCACATCGCGGACAGCCTGGGAGACTACGTTGAGGGAGGCGGAAGCCCTTTGGATGGCTACGCGCTCCTCGCCGGAGTGACGAGCCGCCTCACCTTGCTCAAGAGGTCCGTCATCCCCGCGGAGGACGTCGACCTTGTCCTGGCTCGGATTGAGGCTGGGGATTTGACACGAGCGATGCTAGAAGCGTTAGATCAACCGAGGAAATGAAGGAGGAAACGATGAACACACGTTGGCTCAAGATGGGA
>JAPLGE010000206.1 GCA_026390315.1 Candidatus Bipolaricaulota bacterium | reverse complement strand
CAGCGTCGTCTTGCCGGCGCCGGTCTCGCCGATCAGAGCGATGAGGCCGGGGTCGAAGCCGTCGAAGTCCAACTCGATCTCATCCTGCCGCTGCCCCTTCCATATCCCGATGGCCCCGCGCAGGCGCAACTTGCGCAGGCGGATGTAGGCCCCCTGGCCGGCGCCTCGGCTCTCGGCCGCCCGTTCCAGCGTGTCGGCTTTCGCCAGTACGCTCTCGACAGGCGCCGCCTCCCCCGATGCCTCGGCGTAGACGATGGCCTTCTCCCGCAGGTGATGCTTCTCGGTGATCTCCGCCGCTCGCACGGTTTCGGTGGGGATCGTCTCGACGGTGACGCGGGAGCCGGGGAGGGCGCCGTTCAGAGCGAGGTTGCTCTCGACGAATTCGGTATCGAGTAGGGCATCCTTCGGCTTGCGGATCAAGAGCCACGCCTGAAATCCGTCCACGTCCTCCGCAGTGAAGTATGGGGAATCCGTAGCAGCCCAGTCGACAACGATCTTCTTCCTCGGCGCGTGCGGGAACGGGAGCGCGGTGACGGTGGCGCGATCGGAGACCGGGCCAGCATCGATGACCGATAGATCGATCTCCACGAGGTTGCAGCCCTTCTGGTCCAACTCGCCCCAGTTCACCGGGTAGGCGCTTCCCGAGTACCACGCGGGCAGGCCCGGGATCTGCTGACGCAAATGTATGTGGCCGAGCGCATAGTAGTCCGCGCCGACGAGCGCCAGGTCCTCCCGACCGATGGAGATCCCGCCCTCGACGAGCTGCCCGTTCGCCATCTCCGCCCCTACGATCGCGCCATGGTACAGCATGACGGCGGGCATCTCGGGATGCTCCGCGCGCTTCGCACCCAGGCCGAGAAGGATCGAGCGCATGCCCGCCTTCACCTTCTCGTTCGCTTCCTCGGCGGATAGACCATCCGCGCCCGCGAGGAACCACTCCTTGCCTGCTTCTGGCAGTCCGAGCACCATGTACTTCTCGCCCGCTTTCGTCATGCCGTAGGCGGCGCCGTCGGCCGTCAGGAGCATGAAGCCGCCCATCTTTTGCAGCGCCTCATAGCACCCCGCGAGGTCATGTGTCACGGTTCCGCTCACGGCATAGATCGGCGCGACCTCCAGCATGTGCGCGACGAGATCTAGCAGCCGGGGGAATCCTCCCACGGCGCTGTTTTGGATTCCTCGATTGAACAGGTCACCGGCGAGCGTCCAGAAGTCGATGCGCTCGCGCGTACCTGCCTCGATCGCGGCCTCGATGCTCTTCGCTGCCGCGTCCTGGTTCTCGCGGTCGTAGTGGATATCGGCGAGATGAATGAATCGGATGCTCATGGAGAAACCTCCTTGAGCTGAACACCGAGAAACGAGGCAAGTTCCTCCGCGAAGGTGATCTCGCTGTATTCTCGCCCGAAAGTCCCATTCACTACTCTGTTCGCAAGTTCCTCGAGGACGGTTTCTTCCAGCGCCCATTGCCCCTCAAGCCCGAAGCATGAGCAATGCGATCCATTGACCTCGTAGAGTCTTCCGTCTCTGGCGAGGAGTACAAAGGCCGAGCCCCAGTAATCTTCGTAG
>JAPLGE010000085.1 GCA_026390315.1 Candidatus Bipolaricaulota bacterium | reverse complement strand
TCCTGTTTCAGGGAGACCCTCAACTCGTCGCGGACGACCGGAGCCTCGGCGAGCGCCGCCCGGTCGTCGATCCGGGAGGCGACATTGCCCGCGACCCGGCTAGCCTCTAGTACCTTGCTCTTCAGGTCGGAGAGGTCGTTGAAGACCGCGATGCCCCACCCTCCGTTCACGAGGGCCCGCACGATTCCCCCGGACTCCGTCGAGGCTTCGATGTTCTCCAGCCGGTCCTTGCGGAAGAACACCTGGCTGCGGGAGCCCTTCTCGATCCGCACCTCGACGTAGTCCGCGCCGCTCCCGGCGATCGCCTTCCGGATCGTCTCCTCCACCTCGCGACCTCCTTCCCTGCTGCGATTGGGCCCCATTCTACGCCGGGGAGCACCCCACGGCCAACCGCCGCCCTTCCGTGGTCCAGGGGTTCCCGGGCGACGAAAGCCATCGGCCAGGATCGTGTTGTCCCGCGGCAGAGTCCAATCCAATCACATGTCGCCCAAGCGTTCTCTTGACAGGTTAGTAGGACCTCATGTATCATGCGACCCACCTTGGGGGCAGCCCGAGTGCGTCCTAGGGAAAGGAGAGACGGCGAGCCATGATGGAGTCGATCGGTCGCTCTAGAATCCGCGGGAGGAGCCGAGGCGCCATGAAAGCCGGTCCCGGCCGGTCGATCTCTCGCAACGGCCTGATCGACGGGGCCGTCTGCGGCTCATTTGCCCGGGAGCGGAGCGTGAGGGCGCGCGTCGCTCTCCTGGGCCTCCTCGCGGGAGGCGTGATCCTTGGCCTCTTCGCGTGCACAGGAAGCTGGTTCGCCACTCCGGGGAACGCGACCCTGATCGTCGGGACACCGATCCTGGCCGGTGCCAAGGGCGAGGTGCTCGTCTCGGCCGCGAACATGCCCGCCGGTGGGCTCGCCTCGATCGCGGTCGACGACCTCGGGATCACCCACACGAACATCGCCCCGGCGAGCATCAGGGCAACCGGGCTCAACGGGTTCACGGTCCTGGCGCAGGACTTCGCGACGACGCCCGGCAAGGGGCGGCTCGTGGCGGTGAACCCCACCTCGGGGAGCGTGGGCGGGACGATCCTCAAGATTGCCTTCAACACGAGCGGCGAGACCCCCACATTCAGGATCCAGTCCGAAGACAAGGGCAAGGTCACGCTGGGTAGCGCGCTCAACACGTTGATCGCGACCTGGGAGCTGGGAACAACCAAGGCGTACTACGCGAAGTGAGGAGGTGAGAGCCGATGATCAAGCGCGTTGTCGCGCTAACGGTACTGGAGATGGCGCTCTTCGGGCTCAGTCTCTTCGCGGGGAGCCCCTTCTCGGGGAGCTGGACGAGTGAGGTTGAGCTCCAACCGGGGACGAACGCCTTCAAGTCTCTAGACTCGCTGTTCAAGGTGAACTACTCGTTCGGGAGCCTCGTCTCGGCGAGCGACTCCGAGGTCTTCCTCCCCGGCGGGTTCATCTGGCAGGGGTTCGGTGTGACCGGGAAGCTCGGGCCTCTGAGCGTCCAGGCCGACCTCTTGTTCGGTCCATCGACGAACGACTTCGTCTACGCGCAGGAGATCTTCTCGCTCTCTCTCGTGGGAGTCGACCTGGGTGTGTATTGGGCGACCTTGAGCGGGGTCGTGCGCGGAGGGCCCGCAGACGGGTTTGCCCTTCGCGTCGCCGGGAGCGCTGGCTCGGTCAAGGCCGTGAGCGTAACGGAGTTCGGGGCGCGGATTCAGGACGAGGACGTCGATGGCATCACGATCGTCCACGCGGCAACGGGGCGACGTCGAAGCTACCTCACCAATCCCCTCGTGCGGATCGAGACGCCTCCCGTCTACGGGGATGGAAGGACGGGCGAGAAGATCACGGTGAGCGGGTTCGCCTCCGGCTGCGTGGAGAACATCGCGACCACGGTGTACCTCACGGAAGCGGGGTTCGACTTCTTCAAGATCACCCTCGCGGGCATCGAACTGGGCCTATCCTGGCTCGAGTTCGACCTGACCGCGACGTTCGAGCTTCAGACCAAAAGCGTGGCGATGACGCCGACGTTTCACCTTGGGACGACGACGTGTCTCGTGCCCTACCTCGAGGTTCTCACGGACGCGCCGGACCACACGCTCTACCCGCCGTTCACCTCGTTCACGGGTATCAGCCTATATGGGATCGGCCTTGAGTACTCGTGGGGCGGGGTGACGGTCAAGGACCTCACGGTGTTCGACACGGGGCGCTACGCCATCACGACGCCGGAGTACGGGAGCGTGATCGAGGAGATCGCGGAGGCGCTCGAGCGGGGGCACGACGTCACCGCGGACACCTGGGAGCTCTTCTCGGTCGAGGTCTCGGTCGACGGGTGCTGCGGCGGGGCGTCGCGGCTTCTCGTGAACACGTACTTTCAGAAGGGCGCCGGCGGCGCCTTCGGGTGGGGCATGACCTACGCCGAGGCGACGGCGGGGATCAGTTCAGGCATCTCCCTCACGGCGAACGTCGAGGTCAAGACGACCGGGCTCGACCACTTCGGTTTAGGAGTGGAAGCGGCCTGGTAGGACCAGCCCAAGACGGACGAGCCGCTAGGCCCGGCGAAGGCGACGGGCCTCCTCTTCGCGGGCTAGTTCCCTGGGCACTGCGCGGCGACCGCCGCGTCGATCCCCTTCTTCCCGTAGGCCTTCTCGAAGTGCGCTCCGAACTCGCAGGCGAGCTTCCTCGCCCGTTCGTCGTAGGCCTTCTTGTCTCTCCAGGTTTCCCGCGGGGAGAGGATCTCCGCGGGGACGCCCGGCACCTTCTCCGGGACGAGGACGCGGAAAAAAGGATCTTCGTGAGTGGTGACGCCCTTGAGCTCCCCTTCCAGGGCCGCCTGGACCATCCTGCGCGTGACCGTGATGTCGATCCGTTTCCCGACCCCGTAGGGTCCGCCGCTCCACCCGGTGTTCACGAGGTAGACCGTCGTCCCGTGCCGGTCGAGCTTCTCCCCGAGCATCCCAGCGTAGACGTCCGGGTTCCTCGGCATGAACGGCTCGCCGAAGAAGCGGGAGAAGGTGGTCTTGGGCTCAATGATCCCGGTCTCCGTCCCCGCGAGCTTGCTCGTGTAGCCCATGAGGAACCAGAGCAT
>JAPLGE010000106.1 GCA_026390315.1 Candidatus Bipolaricaulota bacterium | reverse complement strand
GTCCGTCATCCCCGCGGAGGACGTCGACCTTGTCCTGGCTCGGATTGAGGCTGGGGATTTGACACGAGCGATGCTAGAAGCGTTAGATCAACCGAGGAAATGAAGGAGGAAACGATGAACACACGTTGGCTCAAGATGGGAGCGGCCCTCATCGCGCTGGTCGCCCTGATCGGCCTCGTTGGGCTCCCCCAGCCCGTGGCTCCGAAGGGAATCATCATCCAGCCGCCCACTCCGACCGGCCTCACGGTTCGGGTCTGGGTGGACAAGGGAGCCTACGCGGTTGGGGAGACGATCCAAGTCCGCTTCTCCGTGAGCGAGGACGCGTACGTTTACATCTACGACATCGACGCCGCAGGGAAGGTTAGCCTGCTCTTCCCCAACTTCTACTCCCAGAACAACTTCGTGACGGCGGGAGACCACGTCCTCCCAGACCTGCCCAGCTACCGGCTTACCGTGACTGAGCCGACCGGGACGGAGTACCTGCAGATCGTCGCGTCCAAACAGGCTGTTGCCATCACGCCGCAGTTCCAATCGACTCTTCCTTTCCCGTTCCTCGGGCAGGACCCCGAGGCGATCAAGATGGATCTCCAGGTCAAAGTCCTGGGAATCGTTCCCGAACCGTCGCGCGCCGTGAACTGGTGGAGCTTCGAGGTCGTCTCGGGGACGGTCCCGACCTACGGATACCTGAACATGCGCTCGGAGCCGAGCGGTGCGCTCGTCGCGATCGACGGTAGCCTCGTCGGCTACACGCCGCTCACGCGGCCGGTCCGGGCGGGCTCTCATCAGGTCGTCCTGACCAAGAGCGGCTACCGCGATTGGAGCGGCCGGGTGCAGGCCTTCGCCGGCGTCACAACCACGCCTCCCCCGGTGCGACTTGAGCCGATCGCTCCGGCGAATCAGCCGCCGGTGGCGGCGTTCACCTTCTCTCCCGCTAACCCAGTGGCTGGCGCCGTGGTGACGTTCAACGCCTCGGGCTCCTACGACCCGGATGGCGTCATCACCTCCTACGCCTGGAGCTTCGGGGACGGCTGGAGCGGAACCGGCTCCACAGCCTCCCATGCGTACGGCGGCTCGGGAGCCTACACCGTGACCCTCACCGTCACCGATAACCTCGGGACCACCGGAAGCACGACGCGAACCGTTCAGGTCGGCGTGACCAATCAGCCGCCGGTGGCGGCGTTCACCTTCTCTCCCGCGAACCCAGTCGCTGGCGTCGTGGTGACGTTCAACGCCGCGGGCTCGTACGACCCGGACGGCACGATCGCCTCGTACGCCTGGAGCTTCGGGGACGGGTGGAGCGGCACGAGTCCTACTCCGATCGCCTCTCATCCGTACGCCACGTCGGGTGCCTACTCCGTGACTCTGACCGTCACCGACAACCTCGGGACCACCGGAAGCACGACGCGAACCGTTCAGGTCGGCATGACCAATCAGCCGCCGGTCGCGGCGTTCAACTACTCGCCCGCGAACCCGGCCCCTGGCACGATGGTGCTGTTCAATGCCTCGACCTCCTACGACCCCGACGGTGTGATCACTTTGTACACGTGGGCCTTCGGCGACGGATGGAGCGGTTCGAATCCGAATCCGACCGTCTCGCATCCGTACGCCGCCCCCGGCACCTACTCCGTGACCCTGACCGTCACCGACAACCTCGGGGCGACCGGAAGCGTGACGCGTGTGGTGCAGGTCGGGACACCCGGCGTGCCCGGAACCCCGGTGATGGATGGGATTCCGGGGATCTTCGTCTGGGGGAGCGACCGCTGGCACGTGACCGTGAACGCCGGGGCAACCTGGACGAGCGCGCACAGCTACCGGATTGAGCTGCGCACCGACGGGTCGTTCCTGGGCGTGAACCAGTCGACGAGCGGCGGGGTCGCCCCGCTGGGGATCGTCCCAACCCCGACGGACAGCGGAAAGACTCTCGTGTTTGAGGGGAGTCTCCAGAGCGGAAGCATCGACGTCACGTTCACCGTCGCCGGAACGACGAAGAGCATCTGGATGAGCCTGAAACTCGACCTCGATGGCAACGGGACCCTGGAGGAGTCGCCGAGCCTGGTGTACCTGCGAGGCTTCATGGTCCATCCGCCGGTCGTGCCGTTCGTCGTCGTTCGCCCGAGTGGGACGAGCGACACCTTCGTCCCCAGCATGAACTTCGAGATCCACTTGGCCCACTTCTACATTGTCGGCCCCTTCGGCACGGCAATGTGGACCGGGAGACTGACCGACATCGCTACGCTCGAGGGCCTCAGGTAAGAGCACGCGGAAAGGGGCCGCTCGCGCGGCCCCTTTCCTTTCTTGCGCGGCGAGTTGTCGGCTCATCCGCAACCTGTGTAACATACGGCGTCATGCGCCCCCAGTTCCTTTCCGTCGGGTGGGACCTGAAGCACCCCGAGGTGAGGCCAGCCGGGTTCTTCGATGGCCCGTCCTTCGCCTCGGTTGACGCGCTGTTCATCGACCCAAAGACGACGAACGACCGCTGGATTCACGACGTCGCGCCAGAGCGGGACGGCGTTCGGCGAACCTACGCCGAAAGAGACCAAGGCTTCGGCCAGACCCTGTCGCGATGGATGGCGAAACGCCGTACGGAATCGGCAGACTGCTTGTACAAAGGCGGCGGGATCCTGGTCTCGAGGCTTCGCCCGCGGGGAGAACCTCTGGAGGTCGTCTCGACGGATGGTCCCAGCGAACGGATCGACCGCTACAGCTTCCTGCCCGCGGTCTCGCTCGTCGATCGCAGTCACCAACTCACGTTTCCTGCGAACGGCCGGTTCCTCCCGCGGCGCGGGGACGACGTCGTCCTCGCGGGAAGCGGCCACCCGTTCGAGGAGTACCTCGCCGAGTTCGAGGGGAAGATCGTCTATGAGGCAGTCTACCAGGATCTCCTCTCCACGCCGATCGAACGATTCGCCACGGTCCTAGCGCGCAACAAGGTGGGAGACACGGTCGCGCTCGAGCTCCCCTTCGAGGAGGGGCGACTCGTCCTCGTCCCGCCGGTGGAGGGCGTCTCGCCGACGCGGGAGGCGGAGGTGCTCGTGCGAGCGGCGACCACGGCCGTCTTTCGCCCCGCTTTCTTTCCAGAGCCCGACTGGCTCCCGGCCTATCCTCTCGCGGGAGAGGAGGCCCTACGAGACGAGCTGCGCAGCCTCGTGGGTCGGCGGGAGACCCTCGATGCCAAGATCAAGGAGCTCTCCTCCCGCCTCGACGGCCTGACGAAGTACCAGAGAGTCCTGTACACGCAAGGGCGTTTCTCGCTCCTCCCCGCCGCGGCGGACTCGCTCCGCGCTCTCGGCTTCGACCTCGAGGAGTCGCGCTACGACCTTCTCCTTCGCTCTAGCGACGGAGACGCCATCGCTCTCGTCGCGGCCTCCCAGGAGGCGGCGATCGACGTTCCCGCTTACCGCCGCTTGCTCGGCTGGGTGGACGAGGCGCGCACGGAGGGGAAGGGCCCGGGAAAGGGGATCCTCATCGTGAACGCGTCCCGCGAACTCGATCCCAAGCGCCGACCGACTCAGTTCGCTCCCGAGGTCCTGCGCGGGTGCAAGTCCCAAGGGTTCTGCCTCCTCACGACCTACGAGCTGTACAAGCTCGTCCGCCGCGCCCTCGAGGAGAAGGAGGAGGCGGGGCTCAGCGCCCTGCGCCGAGCGATCCTGGAGTGCGAAGGCGAGTTCCGCGGGGCGGCATGAGACTTCCCTCTCTCATCGCCCTCTCGCTCGTCCTCGTGCCGGTGACAGCCCTCGCCGCGCATCTCTTCGCGGGCTGGATGCGGCGCGCCTCCCTGGGCATCCACGTCCGAGAGTACGGCCCCAACCTTCACGAGAAGAAGGGCGGAACGCCCACGATGGGCGGCGTCGTGATCGCCGCCCTCTGGGGAGTGACTCTGGGCCTGATCCGTCTCTTCGGACCTCTCACGACCGAAGCGGCTTTCGTATTCGTGGCCGGCCTCTCCTTCGGGGCGATCGGGCTCCTCGACGACCTCATCTCGCTCGGCTTGCGCCGATCGCTCGGCCTGCGCCCGTGGCAGAACCTTCTCCTCGGGAGCGCGGTTTCGGCCGCCCTCTTCTTGGGCTTCTCCGCGCTCTTGCAGGTCCCCCTCCGCGTGCCCTTCTCGGCGGTGACCCTCTCGCTCTCCTCGATTCCCAACTTCTTCCTCGCGTGGCTTGTCTTCCTATGCACGACGAACAGCATGAACCTGACGGACGGACTCGACGGCCTGGCGAGCGGCGTCTCGATTCTCATTCTCGCCGGGTTCCTCGTCATCTCTCCCGGCGCGGGGCTTGCGAGCGCGCTTCTGCCTCTCGGGGCCATCCTGATCGGGTTCCTGTGGGTGAACGGCCACCCGGCGAGGCTCTTCCTCGGGAACGTGGGCTCTTTCTTCCTGGGAGGGGTCGTCGGCGCCTGCGCGCTCGTGAGCGGGACGGCGTTCCTCCTGCCGCTCCTCGCCGGACTGCTCGTCCTCGAGGGAGGCTCGGTCGTCCTTCAGGTCGCGAGCTTCCGCCTGACCGGACAACGGGTGTTCAAGATCGCCCCCCTGCACCACCACTTCGAACGCGCCGAGGGGATCGACTACCCGCACTTCCTCCCGGCGGTCGAGTGGCCGGAGCCGAAGGTCACCCTGCGGCTGTGGATCGTACAGGGCCTTTTCGTGGGACTCGCGATCCTGGCGGCGCGGCTCTAGGATGGGCCGAAACGGGTCTCCCACAGCGGCCGAGAAGCCCCGCAAAGTGAGCCTTGCCTCGTCGTCAGCCGGGTCCCCGGTGCCCGTCGCGTCGATCCGGGCAGAGAGTGGCTCCAGGATGCTCCTCGGCTCTGCTCGACTCGGAGGCAAGACTAATAGGGGCTCTCCCCACGAAGTGGAAGGGAGAGGTCACAGGAACTTGTTCTGTGCCGAGGGTGGGACTTGAACCCACACGAGGTGTAATCCCCACAGGGTCCTGAACCCTGCGCGTCTGCCAATTCCGCCACCTCGGCGTCTCTGCGCACTAAGTGTAAGAACCGCTCTCACGCGTGTCAAGAATGCCCTTCCGAACGGGCCTCACCTCTCGCGCCACGCCGGGAACTCCTCGCGAAACTCCCGCAGGCGAGCGAGGTCGATCTCCGCGGAGAGGACTCCCGGCCCCTCCCCGAGGCTCGCCGTAATCACCCCCCACGGATCGACGACCCGACTTCGTCCGAGAAGGCCCCTCCCCGTCCCATCGCAGGCGACAACGTACGCCTGGTTCTCGACGGCTCTCGCCCGCGTGAGGGCGTCCCACGCCTCGACACGGCTCGACGGCCAGGCCGCCGGAACCAGGAAGACCTCCGCCCCTCGCTCGGCCATCGTCCGGAACAGCTCGGGAAACCGCAGGTCGTAGCACGTCGCAAGGCCCAAGACCCCGATCTCCGTGGGCACGACCACGACCGCCTCGCCAGCCGAGAGAACCCTCCTCTCTTGCGACTGGTAGTCGAGGAGATGGATCTTGCGGTAGACGGAGACGAGGGTTCCTTCTCGGTCGAGCAGCACCGCGGTGTTGTACAGCCTTCCGTCACCCCGCTCCACCAGGCTCCCGCCAAGCACGAAGGTCCCGAGGTCCCTCGCCTGCCTTCGGAGAAAGGACGCCGTCTCCCCGTCGATCGCCTCCGCCCTGCGAGCGTAGGAGTCGGAATCGAAGCAGCCCCCCCGCCACAGTTCCGGCAGGAGGACGAGGTCCGCTCCTCGCGCGCCCTCGAGGAGGGACGCGACCTGCGCCAGGCGGGAGGAGTCCGACTCCTCCTTGATCTGTGACTGGACCAGGGCAACGCGGATTCTCCCTTGCTGTCGCGCTTCTTCTCTCATGGTCTCCAGTCTATCGCCGCGCAGGGAGGCAACGCAAGCCAGGATCGACGAGGGGCTTGGTTTCCAACGTGACATCTGTTACAATGCGGGACGCGTGACCCTTGGCCAAGGGTGATGAGGGGGTGGGGAAGAGGTGACGGGTGAACGAGCGAGCGCGAGTAAGGGTGGGACAGGCGGGATCGATCTCAAGGATTTCCGCATCTTCTCCGACCTGAAGGACAAGGATCTGGAGAAGCTGCGCGAGGGAGTGCGTAGGATTCAGTACGGGCCTGGGGAGATCATCTTCCAAGAAGGGGCTCCGGCATTCGGGTTCTACCTCATCTTTGAGGGGATGGTCAAACTCGTCAAGCGGAGCATGCGGGCCAAGAGCCAGATCCTGAAGATCATCGGCCCCGGTGAGATCCTCGGCGAGACAACGCTCTTCGACAAGGGAAGTCACAACGCCTACGCCAAGACGCTCGGTCCTGTGCTCGTGGGGTTCATCGAGAGGGGAGACTTCTTCTACTTCCTCGAGCGGCACCCCAAGACCGTCTTCCGTCTCTACGAGAAGCTCTCGGCGGAACTCAAGGCCTTCCAGAACAAGCTCGCCGAGCGCTCGTACTCCTCGAGCAAGGAGCGACTCGCCCGGCTGATCCTGCACTTGGGGAAGAGCGGGGTAGAGCTCTCCCGCGCCGAGCTCGCCGAGATGGCCGGAGTCTCCTCCAAGACGGCGATCCGGACTCTCTCCGAGCTCGAGAGCCGTGGAATCATCGCCATCGAAAGCCGCAAGATCCGGATCATCCGCGAAGACTACCTGCAGAAGATCATGGAGCCGTTCTCGGTCGATTTGAACGCGAACCTGATCATCTGACGCTCCAGGAAGAACGTCTGCCGTCGGGGTGACCGATGTCCTTGGCTTTTGCCAGGACATTCACTATGTTCGCCTGGACGTTTGGGGCGATGGGTGCACAGTGCGAATGGCGTTCCAGGGCGGCTCATCATTGTCGAGCGGATTGAACCCAGTAGAGAGGGCGATCGTCGTTCTGGTCGCGTATGGGATCGCGATCCTAGCGGTTTTCCTCCTCCACAACTCGGGCTATCCCACGACCGAGCTGGTCTTCGCGGCTCCCGCCATCCCTCTGATCCTCGGCGCCCTGTCGCTCCGGCTGAAGGGCGGACTCCTCCTCGGGCTCGCCACCGGCCTGGTCGGAGATGCTCTCCTTCTTGCCGTGGAGGGCTCCACGGCTCCCGCCCTCCTCGCGGGGCTCTTGGCCATGGACCTCGGGCTGGGAGGGGGAATTGGCCTCATCAATCGGAAGAGGCGTCTCCGCCGCGACCGCTGGCGGGGCGCGCGGACCCTGAGAGAGCACTACGACGAGGAGATCCTCGAGAACTCGATGAACGCCATCCAGTTCATCGACCGTGAAGGGACCACGCTGAAACGGAACGAGACGTCGCGCACGACACTGGGGTACTCGACCAAACGAGCCCTTCAACTGTCGGAGTACGTGCACCCCGAAGACATGGACCTGATGAAGGTCGAGCTCTCGCGTCTGTTCGAGCGCGGTGAGCTGCGCGACGTGAAGCTTCGCTTCATCTCTCAGGCGCGGGACGTCATCCCCGTCGAGCTGAAGGGGACACGGGCGACGGAGCGGGTGGCCGTGCTCGAGGCCGCCGACCTCCGTCAACAGGTGGAGCTCGAGCGACGCCTGATGGAGACAGAGGCGCGCTACCGCTACCTGATCGAGGCGGCGATCGATACGCTCGACTCGGGAATCATCATCACCGACCACAAGCGGCAAGTCGTCTGGGCGAACGAGACGATCGGGCGCTTTTTCGGAATCGACCGCGAGCGACTGGTCGGCATCGACGCCCTGCGCGCCCTGTCTCGCTACGTCGGGGTCTTCGAGGACGCCGACGCCTTCGGTCGTGTGGTGGAGGAGGCCGTCGGAAACGGGAAGCGAGTCGACACCTACACGTGCCACGTCCGGCCGGGGCTGGGCCGAGAGGAGAGGGTCCTCGAGTACCGATCGATCCCGATCGAGACCGAACGGTACAAAGGAGGCCGCATCGACCACTACATCGACATTACGGAGATCAAGCGCCTGGAGGAGGGGCTGCGGGACAAGACGAAACACCTCGAGCGGAGCAACGAGAAGCTGGAGGAGTTCTCGCACGTCGTCTCCCACGACCTGAAGGAACCCCTGCGCACGGTCGAAGCATTCAGCGGATTCCTCCTTGAAGACTACGCGGACCGGCTGGACGAGGAAGGCGTCAACTACCTGCACACCCTCAAGAAGACCTCGGCCCGCATGCGCGAACTGATCAACGACCTTCTCTCGCTCGCCAGCATCCACATGGACACGGCGTCCTTCGAGCGAGTCAACGTCAACAAGGTGCTCGAAGAGATCAAGGAGGACCTGCGGGTGCGCCTTCGAGGGGTCAGCCTCCAGGTGGATGAGGACCTTCCGGTGATCATGGGGAGCAAGACCCGCATCGGCGAACTCCTGAGCAACCTGATCGTCAACGCCATCAAGTACAACGACAAGGCGCTCCCCACGGTGCACGTCGGATGCCTTCCCGAGTCGCGCAACCGAGGGATGCACACGTTCTTTGTGCAGGACAACGGAATCGGGATCGAGTCTCGCTATCAAGAGAGGATCTTCGGGATATTTGAAAAACTGAACCCGAGAGAGGACTATGAAGGGACCGGTGTGGGCCTCGCGATCTGCAAGCGGATCGTGGAGGAGCACGGGGGGGAGATCTGGGTGGAATCGGAGGTTGGGAAAGGGAGCACGTTCTTCTTGACCATCCCCAAAGCCGCTGCCAAGAGAGAGGTGGAGTTCCATGCTTAACCCAGAGAAGATGAAAGTCCTCGTGGTCGAGGACAACCCCGACGACGTGACCATCATCAAGCGGGCGATGCGTAAGAGCGAAGTCAAGTGCGAACTGTACTTCGCCCGCGACGGAGAGGAGGCCCTGGACTTCCTGCACCGGGAGGGAGAGTTCGAGGACGTCCCTCGACCGGACCTCATCCTCCTCGACCTCAACCTGCCCAAGATCAACGGCCTCGAGGTCCTGGCCAAGGTCAAGGAGGACGAGCGCTTGCGTCGAATCCCCGTGATCGTGCTCACGATCTCCGAGCGAGAAGAAGACATGGTCAAGGCCTACGACAGCGGCGCGGCGAGCTACATGACCAAGCCGGTCGACTCCAAAGACTTCGAGCGCCTCATCGGGACGGTACAGGACTACTGGCGAATCGCGAAGATCCCTCCCGAGTAGCGCGGACAACGGACACCCTTCTCGCAGACCGGTGAGCCAACGGACGGTCGTCGAAGCCCCGCCTCGGCGGAACCGCCGCTCGCTCAACGAGCGCCCTGCGCCACTAGTCTTGTGTCAAGCTTGTGACAAGGAGCGCGACGGACGTCGGCGACAGGAAGCCGAGGAGAAAGAACGCGCGAAGCCCTAGCCCTGTGCAAACGGGAACGATCGCAGCCTCAGCGCAGGTCTCTCACCGTCCTGAGAGCCCGGTGAGTTCTGCGCGACGGCTTTCTCCTCGCCCAAGTCGCGTTTCCGCTCGACCGGGCAAGACTCCCAGCCGCGCGCTGTTCCGCAGACGCAGGTAGAGAGATGCGGTAGAACAGCCAACGGTTCTATCCCTGGGAAGGCGGGTTCAGGCAGCAGGCCCACCTTCCCTAGCCCCCAGACCTCCTCTCCACGAGGAGGTCTGCTTCGTCATTCCATAAGGAAGGCGTAGATCTGAAGTGCTGCTCCTCGAGCCTGCGCTTCTTCCTCGGCGGAGAGGATCCTCCCGGAGAGAGAAGCCAGGGCCTGGACTGCTTCGAGGATCTCACTCGGCAGGTCGATGGGGGCCGACGGCCCCTCCCCGCCGTGGAGGATCTCCCTCAAGCCCAGGTCGATCCGCTCGATCACCTCCTGGAGCAGGAGCGTGCGCGTGGCGAAGGCGGCGGAGAAGGACCAGTGGGGAAAGCCCGGCTCGAGGGCGCCAAGTGTCCCGGCAAAGACGTCCTGAAGCGCCGCGTTGAGCGCTTGGATCTCTGCGAAGAAGCCTCCCGCCGCGAGATCGGCGAGAAACGCGAGATCAGCACTCTGCATTGCCGAGATCGACTGGACGGCCTCGCGGTACTGGCCACAGAAGGAGAGGGCGTTCTCCCGCAGGTGAGCCAGCGAAGTCACCTCTTCGACGCGCCGGGCGTCCGTCTGTACGATGAACGCCATCTGGAGTGCCCCGAGGTCGACCGCCAGATGGTCGCAGGTCTCCTCGAGGCCCGGGGGGACGGGGACTTCCGTCCCTTGCAGAAGGTAGCCCGCATAGGCGGAGTAGAGGGTATACAGGGGGGCAAACGCCGTGTACGTGTCAGAGAACGCCGATCCGAGCGAGGCCGGTGAGGCGAACCCCGGCGTCCCGGCCGCGAGCACGAGAATCCCCGTGAGAAGACGCCACATATCCCGCACCATACGGCCATTCTAGACTTCATGGAACGCCGACTCAAGCGGTCCTCCTCCATGTGGCGTTCCACGCCCAAAGCAGGTACAATTACACGCTAGAGGGTCATTGAGCGACCCAGTGGTAGAGAGCAGCACAAGGAGGCAAGCGTGAAGTTGCAGAGAATTCTGGCATTGCTGGCTGTGCTCGTCCTGGGGATTTCCCTGGTGGGCATGGTTGGCGTAGCGAAGGACAAGGTCGCGGTTATCCTGGACGTGGGCGGACGCGGCGACCTCTCGTTCAACGACATGGGGTTCAAGGGAACGGATCAGGCCGCGAAGGACTTCAATCTGGATATGGTGGAGATTCAGAGCGCAACAGCCGCGGACTATCTCCCCAACATCCGAAACGCGGCCCGGACGGGCGAGTACAAGCTGATCATCTGTGTCGGGTTCCTCCTCGGTGACGCGCTTGCCCAGGCGTCGCAGGAGTTCCCGAAGCAGAACTTCGCCATCATCGACGTTGGGTACATCACTGGCCCGAACATCATGAACTACGTCTTCCGGGAGAACGAGCAGTCGGCCTTGGTCGGCGCCCTTGGCGGAATGCTCGCGGCATCCCAGAACTACAACTACGTCGGCTGCGTCCTCGGGATCGAGATCCCGGTCCTCTATCACTTCGAGGCCGGGTACCGCTTCGGGATCACTTGGGGTCTGCAGAAGTACGCCGCGGTGACGAGCCACACGGCAAACGTTGGGCTTCTCTACACCTACACCGGAACGTTCAGCGATGTCGCGCTCGGTAAGTCAGCGACGGAAGCCCAGCTCGCCCAGGGCGCAGTCGCCGTCTACAACGTGGCCGGACCGCTTGGAGTAGGCGACCTCGAGGCGATCACCGAGAAGCACAAGGCAATCGGCACGACGACCGGAGCGCCCTACTACTTCGGAGTCGACGCGAACCAGGACTATCTGGGGAACGGCCGCTACGGAATCGCGAGCGGCATGAAGCGCGTCGATAATGCGTGCTACGCCGCCGTAAAGGCGGTCGTGGAGAATAAGTTCGCGGCCGGCGTGACGAGCCTCGGCCTCAAGGAAGGCGGGGTCGCCATCAGCGGCGCGCAGGACCTCCTCGACTTCATGGCATTCGGGATGGCCGGCGGGGCGCTCAAGGAGGCGGACGTCTACTCGACGATCGCCAACTGGGCGACGAACCGAGCGAACGTCCCGTACTGGATCTGGCAGGCCGTCGACGAGCTCCGGGCCGGGATCCTCGCCGGGACAGTCTCTGTCCCGACGGCGGACACCAAGCCCGAGATGGAAGCGGTGCGCGCGCAGTATCCCCTGACGCGCTAGCCTTTCATTGGCACATAGTTGACGAGACGGGAGAGGGGTGAACTCACCCCTCTCCCTTTTTCCCCGTTCGAAGAACCTGCAGCATCGGGGGTATTCATGAATGAAGCAGGTGAGACCCGAAAGAAGGCCGACAAGGACGGGTACTTCCTCCGAGCGGAAGGGATCACCAAGGTCTACTCCGATGGAACGGTCGCTCTGAAGAAGGTCACGCTCGAGATCCACCCCCACGAAATCCTCGGGCTCTTGGGCGAGAACGGGGCCGGGAAGACGACCTTGACGAAGATCTTGTCGGGCCTTCTTCCGCCAACGCAGGGACGTGTCATCTCGCCGCACGGCCCCGTGAAGTTCTCAAGTCCCCGCGAGGCCCTCGACTTCGGGATCGGGATGGTCCATCAGCACTTCGCCCTTGTCGGAACGTTCACCGCCGCAGAAAACGTGGCCCTGAGCCACCGCCGCCCATTCACTCGCCTCCACCTGGCGACCACGCGGAAACGCCTCGAGGAGATGATGGAAGAGAGTGGCCTCCGCGTCCCCTTGGACGTCCCGGTGGAGAAGCTCGCCGTGGGGGAACAGCAGCGCGTTGAGGTCCTCAAGGTCCTTTCGCGCGACGTCAACCTCCTGATCCTGGACGAGCCAACCTCGGTTCTGACCCCATTGGAAGTGGATGAGCTCTTTGTCCTCTTGCGACGGCTGAGGGAGGCGGGCAAGTCCATCATCCTCATCACCCACAAGCTGAAGGAAGTCGGTTCGGTTACTGATCGGATCGTCGTCCTGCGACACGGGGAGATGGCCGGCGACGTCAGGACGGCGGAGGCGACCTCGGAGCGCCTCGCCCGGCTGATGGTCGGCGAAACGGTCGAGCTCATTGGAAAGAAGGCCGTTGAACTCGCGGAGGGTGAGCCCGCCCGCGACGAGGGAGCCGTTCGCCAGACTGCGCAGCGTGCAGGAGCGAGCGTCCTCCATGTCGAGGGCCTCGCCGTGAAGGCGGACACGAAGGAGATCGCCGTGAAGGACCTCTCCTTTGACGTCTACGGAGGCGAGATCTTCGGGATCGCCGGCGTCGAGGGAAACGGCCAGAGCGAGCTCGTTGAGGCTCTCACGGGACTCCGGAAGCCAACGCAAGGCGTGGCCACCATCAATGGAACGGATGTCCTCGGCAAGGACCCGCGGGAGATCTACCGCCTGGGAGTCGCGCACGTCCCAGAGGACCGCTGGAAGCTTGGGCTTGTCCTCCCGTTCACGTTGGCCGAGAACGCGATTCTCGGGGTACAGCGGTGGAAGGAGTTCCGCGGGCCCCTGTCGTTCCTGCGCTGGCGAAAGATCAATCAGCACGTGCGCGAGTTGATGGATCGCTTCGGGATCCAGGCGACCGGGCCCGGCGCCCCGGCGAAGAGCCTCTCCGGAGGGAATCAGCAGAAGCTGATCGTCGGCCGCGAGCTGGCGAAGGATCCGGCGATCGTCATCGCCTCGCAGCCAACGCGAGGCCTCGACATCGGCGCGGCGCAGTACATTCGAAACCTCTTACTCGAGATGCGCGACAACGGCCGCGCGATCCTCCTCGTGTCGGCGGATCTCGACGAGGTTCTCGCTCTCTGCGATCGAATGGCCATCATGTATGAGGGTCGGTTCATGGTGGTGGCCAGGCCGGGAGAACTCGGCCGGGAGAAGATCGGCCTCTTGATGGGCGGAGTGGCGGCAAAGGAGGCAGCATGAGCGCAGACGCTCGAGCAGCCGGTTCCCGGTGGAGATCCCTCGGGCGACGGACCCTCACCGGTCTCAACCCGGCCCTGGAGTCGCTCCTCGCTGGCGCCGTGGGCCTTCTCGTGGGAGCTCTCCTGATGAAGATGTGGGGATACAGCCCCGTCAAGGCCTACGCCGCTCTCTTCACTGGGTCTCGCACTTCTTGGCGTTCTACCTCGTGGCGAACATCCTCACGGACCCAATCCGCGGAGAGAAGACGATCAGCGTGCCGTTGAGCGCGCGCTTCCCTCTCCTCGTCCGCGGTACAGACCTCTCATACGGCCTTTTCGCCGCGGTCGCCTTCGCCGTCGTCATGTACTTCATCCTGTGGCACACGGTGACAGGCTACGAAGTGCGTGCGGCCGGCCTGAACCCAACGGCGGCCCGGTACGGGGGGATCAACAGCCGCCGGACGATGCTCCTCTCGTTCATCTTGGGCGGGATGGGTGCGGGCCTTGCCGGCGCGTGCATCGTCATGGGCGAACCCCCAACCTACGCCGTCTTCAGCGGGCTTGGCAACATCGCCGGCGTCGGGTTCGACGGGATGGCCGTTGCCATGGTCGGGAGGAATCACCCGATTGGGATCATCATCGCGGCCGTCTTCTTCGGTGGGCTGACCGCCGGGGGACGGATCATGCAGCTCACCGCGGGAGTCCCGCTCGAAATGGTACGGGTGGTTGAGGGGATCATCGTCCTCGCAATGGCGGTCCCTGAGCTGGTACGCCTCTTCCGGTTCATCCGTAGCCAATTCAGGCGCGTTCTGGGAGGGCGATCCGCACAATGAAGTACTTCTGGGGCATCTTCTTCATCTCTCTCCACGCGATGGTTCCGTTGGTACTGACAGCCGTGGGCGAGATCATCGGGGAGACTGCAGGCCTATTCAACATCGGCCTCGAGGGAATCCTACTCACGTGCGCTTTCATGGGCGTCGTGGGGGCGAAGATGGGTGGACCCGCCGCGGGGCTCCTCATCGGCATGGGGATTGGCGGCCTCATCGGCCTCATCTTCTCGATCATCAACACCTACTGGAAAGGGAACCAGATGATCACCGGGATTGGGGTCAACCTGTTCGCGCTCGGATTCGTCGCCTTCGGCCTGATCATGCTGGGCTCGCCGGGATTCCAGGCGGTCCCCGCTTCGGGGAGGCTCGCGCCGATCCAGACCCCGGTAGGGAGTCTCAGCCCGATCATCTTCGTCGCGCTCGTCGTTCCGTTCCTCGCCCACTGGTTCCTGAAACGGACGAGGGCTGGCCTGATTCTGAAGGCGGCCGGGGAGACACCGGAGGCAGCGGACGTGGCAGGGATCAATGTGAACCTTGTTCGACTCCTCGCCACGACGTTCGGCGGAGTCCTCGCTGGGCTGGGCGGGGCCTACATCAGCGTGTCGTGGATCGGATCGGTCACGAAGGAAATCTCGGCCGGTAGAGGGTTCATCGCCCTCGCAACGGTGGTATTCAGCGGACTGAATCCTCTCTTGGGCCTCCTGGGGGGGTTCATCTTCGGCTTCTTCGAGAGCCTGGCGACCTGGATCCGCAATCTCCCTGGATCGAAGGCCATTCCCTGGCAGTTCATCGCCATGATCCCCTACGTGGTCACGCTCTTGGTCGTGGCCGGAGTGGTCGGCCGGGTCCGCTTCCCGAAGGCCTTGGGAGAGCCGTACAAACGCGAGTAGCTCCGGTTGACAGGAGAGCGGCGAAGGGTCTATGATGGTTAACGTATCTCACATTGGGGGGTGCAGCATGAAGAACCGTGCTACAAGG
>JAPLGE010000098.1 GCA_026390315.1 Candidatus Bipolaricaulota bacterium | reverse complement strand
ACGCTGTGCAGGAACCGACCGTAGCTTATGAAGCTCGCCGCGCACTCGCCGATCGTGCAGTGCCCGCGGGCGTAGCAGGCCTCCGCGAGCCGTGCGGCCGCTCGCTCCCAGACGACCGGTCGCGTGAAGCGGCGCGGCGTTACTCGGCCGGCTCGCTCGACCGCAGGCGCGGACCCCCCTATACTAACGGCATGGCCGAGGGAGGGGCGCCCCCGCCGGAGGGAGGACCGAGCTCCGTGGAGGAAGAGAAGAGACACGATCGGTTCAAGACCGCCGTGAGCATACTCATCGCCGCGGTGACGGTCGTCGGAGCGCTCGTCGCCTGGCGGATCTCCGTCGCGAGCGGGGCGGCAGGCTCGGCGGACTCAAAGGGCCTAAGCGCCGCGCTGCAGGGGGCGAACGCCGGGATCACGGTCTCGACCTACCTCAGCATGAACATGGGGTTCTTCGCCGACTACCGGGAGCACCTGGAGAAGGCGAAGCTCCTGGAGGCGGACGCATCGAAGGAGGCCGACCCGCCCCGGCGGACGTCCCTGCGCGAGGAGGCGGTGCGCGAGCGCAACTTGGCTGCGACCGCGCGTGGCTACCTCGATCTGGACTACCTCGCGATCGATCCGGAGACCCGCGAAGAGGTGTTCGACGGTAACCGCTACTGGGAGGCGCAGTGGGCCGAGGCCTCGGCCGGGCAGGATCTTGACGAGACGCCCTTCTTTGCCGCGTCCGACCACGCGCGCACCAGGGCCCGCGCCCTCACGGGGGTGACCGTGGGGCTCGGAGCCGCGCTCTTTCTCTTCACCGCCTCGACGACCGTCCGCAGCCGCGTGAAGTACGTCCTTGCCGCGGCGGCGCTTCCGCTCTTCCTCGGCGCCGTGGCCGCGGCGGCGTTCCTCGGACTCGTGATGTAGGAGGCGGGCCATGAACGAGGAGAAGACCCTTCCGCAAGAGGAACGAAGCGAGCCCAGGCGCTCCCTCTTCGCCCTCTCCGAGGAAGGAACCAAGCGGCTCCTCGTCCTCCTCATCGCTGGAGTCGCCCTGTTCGGGACGGTGGTCGCCGCCCTTCAGATCGACTCAAGCGCCCGCGCCGCGCGGGCGAGCCGAGACGGCCGCGCCTACACCCTGAAGGCGATCGGGAAGAGCGGGGCGGGAATCCTTCGCTACGTGTACGAGCGGAACCGCCTGGCCGCCCACCAGGCCCTAGTGACGGAGTGGGCCCTGGAACGCCGCCTGGCCCAGGAGCGAGCCTCGCTCGCGGCCGCCCCGGAAGACGAGCAAGCCGCCGCCCGCCTGTGGCACGTCTTGGAGGACGTCCGCTCCCTGTCGGGAATCCTCTCCCCGCCCTACTTTGACGAGGAGACGTTCACCGCGGACGTGATCCAGTTCGGGGTCGACTTCCTCGTCGTCCCTCCCACGCTCACGATCGAGCGAGAGGCGGCGAAGCGCGAGGAGGCCGACGCGTGGGGCACGAAGAGCGAGCACTACGTGCTGACGATCACCGTCCTCGCGGTGTCCCTCTTCCTCCTCGGCCTCGCTCTGACGGTCAAGGGAAGGCTGAAGGCGCTCTTCCTCATCGTCGGGACCGCGATCGCGGTGGTCTCGTTCGCCTTCGTCGTGGCGACGCTCCTCTCACCCGTGCCGCGCATCCCCACGGAGAGCATGGCCCTCTACGCCGCGGGCGTCGGCGAGGCCTACTACGCCGGCGTGTTGGAGCTGGGCGGGGTGTACGCGCGGGTCCCGGACCACGCGAACGGCGCGATCGAACGCTTCACCGAGGCGATCTCGCTCCGGCCGGCCTACGCCGCGGCTTACCAGGCGCGGGGCGATGCCCGCCTTCTCAAGGCGGAGGCTCTCTTCTTGGGTGGCGCGGACCCCAAGCTCGCCTCGGCCGAGCTCGCCGCGTCGATCTCCGACTTCCAGCGCGCCGCGGCGCTTGGCCGAAGCGACAGGGAGACCTGGGCAAGACTTTCCTTCGCCTACTTCGTCGCCGAGAGGTACGCGGATTCCGTTGAGGCGGCGAATCGCGCGCTCACCCTCGCTCCCGACCTTCGGCTCCGCCTGGGCCTCAACCTCGTGCTGGGCCTCCTCGGGGAAGGAAAGGAGGCACAAGCCCGCGAGGTCCTCGAGACGAACCTCGCCTGGGCACAGACTCACCCACTCGCCTCGGATCCCCTCACCTTCCGCGCGGCGATCCGCGGCGTGGGCGAGCTCGAGAGGGTGCGACCTCTCTCTGGGTTGGCCGACATGCAGCGGCGACTCAAGGAGGCGTTCGTCTCCCTCACCTACCGCGGCACGGTGATCGTCACGCCGGCTCGCGCCACGATCGGGCGCCTCACCTTCGAGAGCCTCGAGCTCGACGCCGAAGGCCAGGTGGTGGGGCGACGCCCAGCGACGGGCTTCCCCGGCGGAACCGACCGCGTCGGGCTTTCCTTCGACTCCCAAGGAATCCCGCAGGGGGCGCTCGTTGTCCTCAAGGTCACCTGGGTGGGACAGGAAGAGACCTCGCTCGCGCAGGTCGAGCGGTGGAATGAGCCCTCCGCGGGACGCGCGGAGCGCGTCGTGCGCTCCGCGATCGAACACGACTGGGTCGGCCTCTTGCCCGGCACGCACACCGTCGAGGTGTACGTGGAGGGGAGCCTCGTCGCGAGCGGGACGTTCGAGATCGAGTGAGTGACGACAGGCGCGGAGAGGCCTAGAACCCGTTCGTACAGACGCCGCCGCTGCATTCGTCGGTCGCCGGCGCCGCGAGGCTCGGGTCGCCGAACGTCCAAGAAAGCCCGACCTCGAGAGCGCACGTGAAGTCCGGAGCCGCGAGGCCGGCCTTCGCGTACGCAGAGAGGCCGGGCAGCGTGGAGGCGATCTCTAGCGTCAGCACCTCGGAGTCGAGGCGGGA
>JAPLGE010000214.1 GCA_026390315.1 Candidatus Bipolaricaulota bacterium | reverse complement strand
CCCTGGCTTCTCTAGACCCCGACCCTGCGAGACGAGCTTCGGCAGGGTCGTCACGGTGGATTCGCGCACGAGGTCGATCCCGCGGATCTCGACGCCGGTCGCGCCGTAGGCGCTCTTCACCATGCCGTAGGCCGAGAGCCGTGGCGCGTACCGCTCGATTCCCGCTTGCTCGAGAGCGGCCGCGGCCTGGGACAGGGCGTTGGGAGTCAGACCGTGCTCGGGAGCCGGATCCTTGGCATACCCTGCCGCGCGGACCTTGAGGCTCCCCTGGTCGACCGAGATTTGGGAGTCGGTCATCGACGTCATGAACCCGTCAATCGTCCCCCAGAGGAGAATGATCACGAGGCTCGCGAAACCGACCATCCCGATCATGAGTAGGGTTCGCCGCGGGTGCCGCCACAGCCCGCGCCAAGCCATGCGAAGGCTTGACTGGTTCATCTCTTCCTCACCCTCTTCGCCGGGCACGTCAGCCCGTCCGCAATGACTTGCACCATGAGCTTCATCAGCCTCGGGTAGATCGCCGGGTCGAGGTCGTCCTCGTGCGTCGGGAGGAACTGGATCATTCCCAGGACCGACGCCACCACGTTGGCGTCCTCGGCGACGATCTCGCCCCGCCTTTGTCGTATCTCGACCCACTCGAGGACTGCCGGGAAGAGGCCGAGGCGCCATCGCCACGCGTCGTCGCCCGGGGCGCTGTGGATCAGGTGTTCCAGCTCCTCCGGGTTCGTCACCAGGCGCCGTATCAGCTCGTCCTCTTCCATCTCCCGCACGATCTCTTCCTGAAAGCGGACGATCGCCTCCCGCGGGTCGTCCGTCGCCTCAAGCGATCGCGAGAGGACCCGCTTCTCAACCTCGGGCATCACTTCGGCGAGGAGCGCGACGTAGAGGTCTTCCTTCGAGTCGAAGAAGAGGTAGAACGACCCCTTGGCGATCCCGGCCGCGCCAGCCAGCTCCTCGATCGTCGTCTTCTTGAGGCCGTAGCGCGTGAACCGCTTCCGGCCCGCCTCCAGGAGCCGCTCGCGGATCCGTCCCTTCTCTTCCTCGCTGAATGCCTTCGGCACGCCTCTCCAACCCCTGTGACCCAATTGGTCGTGCGGTCAGAAGGCGGAGTATACGCCGGGGCGGAGGCGTGTCAAGAGACCAAGAAGCAGCAGACGGGGACGCCCCTTGCCCTGCTACGGAACGCCATCGATGAGAGGCTCCTGGTTGTCGGCCTTGCCGACGGGACCGACGCGATCCGGTCACAACGTGCGGATCGACTTCAAGAAGAGCGTCGTGACGTGCAGGGGAAGGACTAGCGCTTCCCGGCGTTGCGCAAGCAAGTACTTGCCATCCTCAACGATGCGGCGCCAACCCGCACGGGCAAGGAGAGCTCGGGAAGGCGTAGAGCCGACAGCATGGAGGCGGCTGGGAGACTGGGTAGCTGAGGTTCGGTGTTCGGTGCCTCGCGCAGCGCTCCGGCGAGACCACGCGGCGGCAACGGAGCAATCCGCCCCGTGATCTAGCTGCACCGTCGGCTCGTCGGCCGCGTTCGTTCGCCCGGCGCGTGTCTCCACCCTGCGGGATGCACCATCGCGACGCCTGCCCTCGACCTCCAGGCCCCGGGACTACTCGCAGAGGCTGCTGGTGCCGCCAGGCTGTGGCGCATCCGCCTCACCTTCGCGGTTTGGGAGATGTGTCGTGTAGCTTGTTTAGCCGTACTCACAGTTGTAGGATGGCGCGTGACCACGCACGTCGGCACGGGATGTCAGAGAAGAGCAGAGGGAAGAAGGAAACAGGAGCCTCGGATTGCTGAAACAGACTGTACGTGTGGTGTCATGCAAGTCAATGTGAGTCTCACATGCGATAGGACTGTACATACCGACGGGTAAAGGAGAAGCGATCATGGGTCTAGATGAGGAAATCGCCGAACATGCAGCGATTGTTCAGACGACGTCGTACTCGATGTCAGTGAGCGAATTGGTGTCCATGTATCGCGATGATGAGCTTGAGCTCCATCCTGAATTCCAGCGCTTCTTCCGGTGGACTCCCGAACAGAAATCGCGATTCGTTGAGTCGTTGCTCCTTGGGATCCCTGTGCCTCCCGTTTTCGTTTCCGAACGGCGGGACGCGAAGTGGGATGTGATTGATGGCCAGCAACGGCTCTCAACAATACTAGAACTTATGGGAGAACTTCGTGACGCGGAAGGGGATCGGAAACCGGCTTTTCAGCTTATGCGAACACACTACCTCCCAGCCCTTGAGGGGCGCTGCTGGAGCAACGAAGAGACAGGTCATAGCCTTACAGAAGCTGCGCAGATCCGGATCAAGCGGGCCAGACTT
>JAPLGE010000153.1 GCA_026390315.1 Candidatus Bipolaricaulota bacterium | reverse complement strand
CCTGCTCTGGGTGTGGACAAGGCCCTGGGGGAACTGGAAGCGGGAGCGGGCACGCTGTACGACAGAGAAGTCGTCAAGGTGTGCCTACAGCTGTTCCAAGAAGGGTACGAGCTCTCTTTGCCACTGCTGCCTGAGGCTAGTCAGGTCTGAGGGGTCGTCGCTGTCTCAGGACGTGCTCTCAGGGCACTTCCTACGCCGCGACTTCCTGCGGCTGCCGTGTGGCCGATCGTGATGGAAGATGAGTGGTCCAGCGAGTGGAAGCTGTCGGAGAGCAAGGGTGTGGGGTGTCTCGGCCCGACGGGTCGGAAGCCAAGAGAAAGGCCCTAGGATTGATCGGGTAGGCACCTACTGCCCCGCATCACTCACCGCGCCCGAGGCGTTTGACCTGCGTCGCTGGAGGTGGGTTAGACTAGCCTGAGGAATGGAGCGTTCACCGGGGGTGGGTCATGCGAGATTCCTCTGGCTGGCTGAGGCAGTGTACTCGGTCGAGGAAACACGCGAAAGGCGACAGAAGTTCAGGCGGGCGTTGCGCCGGTCTTCGAGCTTCGGCAAGCGACCGCGAGGGGAGTAGATGCGAGCACACACGGAGGACAAGATGAGCACACGCAGGGTCAAGTACTACAAGGGCCTGTTCCTGGCGGCAGCGATCTACGACACGGTCCTGGGCGTCATCTTCACGTTCTTCTACAGACACCCGTTTCGATGGCTGAACATCCCTCTTCCATCCTCAGGCGCCTACGTGACTCTCATTGGAGCATTCCTTTTTGTAATCGGCGTCGGCTACGTCCTTGTCTACAGGGGAGATCTCAGAGCGAACTTCGACCTGATTGTCGTCGGGACCCTCTACAAGGTGGCCTACTCCGGCGTCGCCTTCTACCAACTCGCCGTTGGAGACATCCCCCACGTTCTCTTCGCGCTTCTGTTCGGCGTTGTGGATGCCCTTTTCGCGGTCCTGTTCATAGAGTGCCTCTGGCAGTTGCGGAGGAACCGCAGCGTGTGACGGAGAACCAGTGACCCGCCCCCGATGAGCGGTTCACTTCCAGAGCTAGTTCCAGGCTGCTTCCTATGCCGCGACTTCCTGCGGCTGGCGAAAGGATTCGGACTGTCCCACTTGGCGGTAGCGCATATCTACCCGGGCACCTCCTATAGGATGCTTGTCAAGGCGCTGATCGCCCGTTTCTGCCCCAAGGAGGAGGTCTCGGTGTTTTCACATGATGTACTATTGGATTGGAGGAGGCCTCTGCACGGGGGTGGTGATGAGGATCGGTGGGCTGGTTGGCCTCAGTTCGAAGTACAATTGCTAGGCAATGACAAGGAGGCAGAGATGTCCAAGTTCTGGCAGACCCTTAGCACGCGATTCAGCTTGTGTTCAGCGCTACTGATCTCGTTGCTGCTCTACATAGGCGCGGGCGCTTGGACACTGTACTTCCGTTCGACCTCTCCCTACCTTGCCATCCCTATGGCGTTGGGTACTGCCGTCCTCCTTGTTCCAAGGCGGTAGGACCAATGCACGTTTGGCAGGCCGTCATGGTCATTGGTGGACTCGCATGGACGGGTGCGCTCTTCGCGGGGATAGTCTATGGCCTTGCCGAGATGCTGAAGAGAGCTGCTGCGGACGCAGGGGTACTTGCGCTGGCCGCCCACGAGTGGCAGGCCTCGCGGCCTCCTCGTTCTCTACCCAAGGGCCTTCCAGAATCTACCGCAGGCCTACTGGCGGAACTGAAGGACACCGGCATCCACCTTCCTCATCTCAGGCGAGCCTCCGATGTGGCAAGACGAACTTGCAAGATTCTTGCGGGATGCGGTACTGGAGCCGCATTCCTGTTTGCGATCGTGTCAAGGTGGAACGTCTAGTCAGGGCCGCTGAGGGTCAGATCTTGCTATGAAGCATTCCCCGGCGCCTACGTCTCCTTCCCTCGAGATTCCTCTTCCGCTGCCCTGGAACCGCGGGACGCAAGCTACAACTCGTGCGTCGCCATCGCTTGCGCGGAGCCAGAGGACGCGCCGGGCCGGCCCTCGTTGTTCCGGTGACGACTGGATCGGCTCTCGCCCCGTGACACTTCCGTGAGAGACAGGGACGAAGGACTCGTCCTGGACACAAGGAGTGAGCCTCGGCTGAATCGCGCGTCCGACAGGATTGAACCCAGGCGTGCCGTGACCGCCGCCCGCCGCGTGATCTGACTCGGAGCCGGCCGGAGAGTGCTTGCCCACACGGCACCGCGGGACTAGGATCTCGCAACAGACTTCTTGTCAGACCCGATCAAGGGAGGGAGCATGGCGAAGGAGCTCCAGGCCTACTGTGGCCTCGTGTGCACGAAGTGTCCGGCGTACGTCGCGAAGAGGACGAACGACGACGCGCTTCGCGCGAAGACGGCAAAGGAGTGGTCGGGGCCGGACTTCCCGATCAAGTCGGAGGAAGTGAATTGCGACGGCTGCACCCCGACACGCGGGACCCCGTGGAAGTTCTGCGGGACCTGCGAGGTGCGGGCGTGCGCCTCGAGTCGAAAGGCCTCAACCTGCGCGGCCTGCGCCGACTACGGGTGCGGCAAACTCGAGAAGCTCCTGGGCATGCTCGGGCCGCAGGCGCGGGCAAACCTCGAGGCCCTGCGGGCCGCGTAGCTCACGCCTCAAGGCGGGCCAAGGAAAGCGGCCGGCCGCCGGCGTCGGGGCTAGCCAACCGCCACAGATCCTCCATTCGGTCTTCACTGTGGCCACACACGCCCCGTCTACCCTTCTTGTTGCTCGAGGGGCGAGAGCCCCGCGCAGCGCACCTCCTTACGGAACCGCGAAGTTGGCGGTCGGGAAGGTCCCGCAACCTGAGAGCCTGTGGGACCTTCCTGTTTCTTGAGTTGTGCCGGACGCGGGCCAAAGCCGAGCCACCCCCCTTCGTCGCGCACGTTCGCCCAGCTTCCACACGGCCCAGTTTCGCTAACCGCCAGTCCCCCGTGCCGGGCAGATGAGTCCCCTTCCTCCGCAGTTCTGACCGCTCGCTCACCGAGCCGCGGAGCCCTGCCCCGCTGACCGGGCTAACCATGCGGAGGGCGGCGCGCCTTCCACTCGACGAGCGGCACGACGAGCATCCCGGCGAGGATCAAGAGTCCTCCCGCGCCCTGGAGCCACGTGAGGGTTTCGCCCAGGAGAAGGAACCCGAACAGCCCAGCGAAGACCGGCTCCATGGTGAACAGGACCGCGGTGTAGGTCGCGGTGGAATGCTCCTGGAACCGATTCATGAGGTAGAAGGAGAGCGCGGTAGCGAGGAGTCCGGTGATGACGACGCCCTCCACGAGCTTCGGAGGGTACGCAGTCGGGAGCGTCTCAAAGGCGAGGGCGCCAGCGATCGAGAGGAGGGCGACGACGGCGACTTGGACGACGAGGAGGGCACGGTAGTCGTCTCGGCGGACGAAGCGGTCGACGAGGAGGAGGTGCCCAGCGAAGGCCAGGGCACCGGCGATTGTGAGGAGGTCCCCGACGTTAAACGACGAGCCGCCGCTCCGAGCGAGGACGAACGTGACGAGGCCGAGGACGGCAAGGATGGCCCCGGCCCAGTGGGCGGGGCGGACGCGCTCCCACCCGGCGACCGAGGCGAGGAACGGGACGAACACGAGGGAGAGCCCTGTGAGCAGGCCGCTCTTCGTCGCCGAGGTGGTGGCGAGGCCCCAGGTCTGGAAGAGGTAGCCGGCGAAGAGGGCAAGGCCGATCAGGGCGCCGCGCCAGAGGGTCCGCCGTTCGATCCGTCGCAGGGCGCGAGCGAAAAGGAGCCCAAGGACGGCCGTCGCGAGGAGGAAGCGAGCGGCGAGGAAGGTGAACGGCCCCACGAACTGCGTTCCTTCCTTGACGAGGACGAACGTCCAGCCCCAGATGGCGGTGGCGAGGAGGAGGGCGAACGGGGCGAGGCGGCGCATCACAGGTCTTCTGGGAGAGTCCCGCGCACCGCCCGAGGAGGGTCTCTAGTCAGGTCGATGACCGCCGAGGTGATCCCGCTCCCGGCTTCGCCCGTCACGACGAGATCGACCTCCGGGAATCTCTCCAGGATCTCTTCGAGCCCCAAGAGCGGCGGCTCGCCGGAGCGGTTCACGCTCGTCCCGAAGAGGGGGCGGTTGAGATCCCGCATCACCTGGCTGAAGAAGGCGTGCCTTGGGACGCGGAGGCCGACCTTCCCTTCTCTTGTGGCGCTCGGTGGAGCCCCATCGCCCTCGCGAAGGAGGAACGTGTACGGGCCGGGCAGGAACCGCCCGAGAGCCCCTCGCGACGTCTCGTCGAGCGAGGCGACGCGCTCGACGGCCTCGACCGAGGGGAGGTGGAGCGTGAACGGCTGGTCTTCGGCACGGCCCTTCAGCCTCCGCACGCGGGCGAGCGCGCGGCGGTCCCAGGGATCCCCGCCAAGCCCCGGCACGGTGTCGGTCGGGAAGACCACGACTCCGCCGGTCTCCAGCAGCTCGTCGAGGAACTCTCGCAGGGCGGGGTCGCTCGTGTCGAAGACGCGTGGGGTCATGCGCAGATGAAGTGGATGACGTCGCCATCCTCGACCACGTAGTCGCGGCCGGCGCGGCGGACGCGTCCCCCCTCGCGCAGGGCCTTCTCCGACCCCGACTGGAGAAGCTCGTCGAGCGCCATCACCTCGGCGAGGACGAAGCGCTCCGCGAAGTCGGTGTGGATCTTCGCCCCCGCCTGGGGAGCGAGCGTCCCCTCGGGGACCGTCCAGGCGCGGACCTCCGGCCCTTCGATGGTGAAGAAGGTCACCAAACGCAGGAGGCGATGCCCGGCGGCGACCAACTGGGAGAGCCCGGTCTCCGTGAGGCCCCACTCCTTGAGGAAAACCTGCCGCTCCTCCTCGCTCCCCGCGGCCTCTCCGATCTCGGCCTCGATCCGGCCGCGGACGACGATCGCCTCCGTCCCCCGCTCACGCGCCAGGCGCTCCACCTCGCGGGAGTGGTCGTTCTCCCCGACGTCGCCGACGTTCGCGACGTACAGGATCGGCTTTGCCGTGAGGGGCGAGCTCTCGACCAGGAGGTCCGCGATCTCGCGGTCGGGGGAGAGGGCGCGGATGGGAACCCCGCGAGCGACCTCGGCGAGGAGGAGCTCCCAGACGGCAAGCCGCGCCTGCGCCTTCCGGTCTCCGCCCTTCACCTCGCGCAGGAGCCTCTCCCGCACCCGTCCCAGGGTCTCGTAGTCCTTGAGAAGGAGCTCGGTCTCCACAACCTCGACGTCGCTTTTGGGGTCGATCTCTCCAGACACGTGCGCAACGTTTGGGTCGACGAAGCAGCGCACGACGTGCAGGATCGCGTCGACCGCACGGATCTCCGAGAGGAACTGGTTTCCCATTCCCTCGCCCTCGCTCGCCCCCTTCACGAGGCCGGCGATGTCGATGAACTCGAGGTGGGTCGGCACTTTCTTCTTCTCCGGGAAGAGGGAGGCGAGCCGATCCAGACGCGCGTCGGGCACGGCGACCTTCGCCGCGTTCGCGTCGATCGTCGAGAACGGATAGCTCTCCACCTTGGCGCAAGCGCCGGAAAGGGCGTTGAAGATCGTCGACTTCCCCGCGTTGGGAAGCCCGACGAGCCCGCACGTGAACCCCATGTCGCCTCCTTCTCGTCTACTATAGGACGAAGCGCCAAAAGCGGCAAGGTGAAAGGGCAAGATCGATCGGCTAGACTCGCGGCGAAGGAGGGAAGGCGATGCCCGACGTGCGGCTCCCCGACCTGGGCGAGGTCGACGAGGTCACGGTGGTCGAGTGGCTGAAGAAGGAGGGCGAGACCGTCGCCCACGGAGAGGATCTGGTCGAGGTCGAGACCGAGAAGACGACCTTCGTGATCGAGGCGCCGCAGGACGGCCGCCTCGTGCAGATCCTCAAGCCTCAAGGAGAGAAGGCGCGCTTTGACGACCTCCTTGCACGGATCGACTGAGCAAGAGATCGCGGCCGTCCACCTCCCCCTCGGCCGGGCGGAGTATCGCGCGACGCACGAGCTCCAGCTTCGCCTGCACGCACTCCGCAGCCAGGGCGTTATTCCTGACACGATCCTCTCCGTCGAGCACGACCCGGTGTTCACCATCGGTCGGAGGGGCTCGCGCACGAACCTCCTCGTGGGAAAGGACACCCTCGAGCGCGAGGGGATCGCGGTCTACGAGGTCGAGCGCGGAGGAGACATCACGTACCACGGCCCGGGGCAGGTCGTCCTCTACCCGATCGTCGACCTGCGCGATCACGGCAAAGACATCGCGGGCTATGTGCGGGGCCTCGAGCAGGCGGTGATCGGCGTCCTCGCCAGGCTGGGCGTCGAGGCCGACCGCCGCCCGGGCCTCCCGGGCGTCTGGGTCAAGGAGCGGAAGATCGCCGCGATCGGAGTGCACGTGAGGAAGTGGGTGACCCTCCACGGCCTCGCGCTGAACGTGCGAGCGAACCGGGAGCACTTCGCGATGATCAACCCCTGCGGCATGAAGATCGAGGCCGTCTCCCTCGACGACCTGGTCGACCGACGCTACTCCCTCGCCGAGGTGATCTCAAACCTCCTTGAGGCGATGGAGACGCTCTTCGGGTGGCGCGTCGTAGAGGAGGAGCCGGAGCGATTCCTCAAGGAGCGCGGATGACCGCTCGGCCTTCTTGGCTCAAGTTGAAAGCCCCTTCCCCCGAAGAGAGAGAGGGCATGCGCGTCGTCCGCGGCGTCCTCGCCCGCCACCGCCTGGCCACGGTCTGCCAGGGGGCGCTCTGCCCGAACGCGGCCGAGTGCTGGGGGAGCCGGACCGCGACCTTCATGCTCCTCGGCGAGGTCTGCACGCGGGCGTGCCGCTTCTGCGCCGTCGAGACGGGTAATCCGCGCGGCGCGGTCGATCCGGGCGAGCCGGAGCGCCTCGCACAGGCGATCGCCGAGCTTGGGCTCCGTCACGTCGTCCTCACCTCGGTCGACCGCGACGATCTCTCGGACGGAGGGGCGTCGCTCTTCGCGCGGGCGATTCGGGTCGTCAAAGAGAGGCTTCCGCAGGTGACGGTCGAGGCCCTCGTCCCCGACTTCTCCGGGCAAGAAGAGCCCCTTCGGGCCGTCGCCGCGGCGGGTGCGGACGTCCTCGGCCACAACTTGGAGGTGGTGCGCCGCCTAACCCCTTCGTGGCGCGACCGCCGCGCCTCCTACGTCCTCTCGCTTTCCGTCCTGGCGCGCTTCGGGGCCCACGCACCACGAAGCCTTCTCAAGAGCTCGCTCATCCTCGGCCTCGGCGAGACCCGCGAAGAGACCCTCGAGGCTCTGAGAGACCTGCGCGAGGCTGGGGTCGGCCTCGTCACCCTCGGCCAGTACCTCCCGCCGAGGAAAGACGCCGCCCCGGCCGCGCGCTACCTCGAGCCCGCGGAGTTCGACGCCCTCGCCGGGGAGGCGCGATCGATCGGCTTTCGCTCCGTCGTCGCCGGCCCGCTCGTGCGAAGCTCCTACCACGCCGCGGCTCTCCTCGCACGATGATCCGACTCCTAGCCGATCTCGCGCCGTCCGACCCGGCGACCGGGCTCGGCCTGGAGGAGGCCCTGCTGGAAAGCGTGCGCAAGGGAGGCGAGGATTCTCTGCGCATCTGGGTGAACCGGCGCGCGGTCGTGATCGGTCGCTCTCAGGGGGCCGCGTCCGAGGTCGATCTCGAGCGGGCGAGAGCCCTGGGAATCCCTCTCCTCCGCCGTCTGTCCGGAGGGGGCACGGTCTACCACTATCCGGGGAATCTCAACGTCTCGCTCTTTCTTGCCGACGGCCGGCCGCTCGGAGGGGTGGAGGAGACCTTCGCGCGCCTGGGAGAGGCCTTCTCCCGCGGCCTCGCGGCGCTTTGTCCCGCGCTCAGCCCGGCGCGGAACTCCCTCTTCATCGGAAAGCGGAAGGTCGGCGGCGCCGCCCAGGCGCGGCGCGGGGCTTCCCTTCTCTACCACACGACCCTCCTCCTCAAGCCCGACGCGATCCCGATGGAGGAGCTTCTGCTCGCGCTCCGGCCAGGCTACCGGCCGCGCGGGGTCGCTTCCCATCCCCATCCCGTGACGACCCTGGCCGAGGCGGGGGAAAGGAAGCTAGACTCGGAGGAGGTCGGCCGGGCGATGGCCGCCGCCGCGGCCGAGCTTCTTGGAAAGCCCCTTCGCGAAAGTGAGCCGACCGCGGCCGAAAGGGCGCGCGCCGCGACTCTCGCGGAAGAGAAGTACGGGAGGGAGAGTTGGAACCTCTCTCGCTAGAGGACGTTCGCGCCGTTGAGTCCCAGATCGGCCGGCCGCCGCGCGGGCTTCTCGGCGTCGAGCGGCGCTGTCCCCACGGCTACCCGCAGGTCGTCCGCGTTTACCCCCTCATCGATGGGAAGCCTTTCCCGACCCTCTTCTGGCTCACCTGCCCCTTCCTCGTCGCGGCGATCGACCGGCTCGAGACAGGCGGCGAGATCAAGCGAACGGAGGGCCGCCTCGCGAGCGATCCCGCGCTCGCGGCCCGCTTTGAAGAGACACACCGGGGCTACATCGAGGAGCGTGAGGCGCTCCTCTCTTCGGGCGACCGCGCCTTCCTCGAGGGACGCGGCATGCTCGCAAGCCTCCACGAGAAGGGAATCGGCGGGACGGCCGACTTCCGCCGCGTGAAGTGCCTCCACCTCCACGTCGCTCACGCCCTCGTGCGCGAGAACCCCGTCGGAGCCCTGGTCCTCGACTACCTGCGTAGCCGCGCCTGCCCACCCCAACAAGTGATCTGCTCCGCCCGAACCGCGCGGAGCAGATCAGCCAACGATCGCCGTTCTAGCTAGATCCCTTACGGATCCGCTTTCACGACCGGGGGAGCATTCACGTTCGCGATGTGAACGCTCAGGGTGTCACACGAGGAGAGTCCGCAAGGATCCGTCACCGTGAGGGTGATGAGGACGTCCTCGCCCGTGCAGGAGTCGACGAGCGGCGCGATGTAGCACGGCGTCGCCGCGCACGGATTGTCGAACGTCCCCTTGGACGCGGTCCAGCGATAGACGAGCAAGTCGCACTCCTGGTCGCTCACCACGGGCGCCATCTTCAGCGCGGCGCCCTCGTCGACGAGCATGGCCGGACCCAGCTCGACGATCGGCGCGGCGTTCTTGTTGCGAACGTGCACCACCAAGCTGTC
>JAPLGE010000158.1 GCA_026390315.1 Candidatus Bipolaricaulota bacterium | reverse complement strand
ACGAACCTCGCGCACGGGGCAAAGCGAATGGCGGCTGAGAAGGTCATCACGAAACGTCTGGCTTCCATCGAGAACTTCGGGAGCATGGACGTGCTGTGCTCCGACAAGACGGGGACCCTTACGGAGGGCGTCGCTCGCGTGCACGGCGCTCTCGCACTCGACGGCTCGGAGAGCGAGAGGGTGTTCCTCTATGCCTACCTGAACGCGGCCTTTCAGACCGGGTTTGCGAACCCGATCGACGCGGCGATCCGCAGCCACCGGGACCTCGACGTCTCGGCCTACCGCAAGCTCGACGAGATCCCCTACGACTTCGTCCGCAAGCGCCTCTCCATCCTGGTCGCCGAAGGGGGGCGATCGCGCGTCATCACCAAAGGGGCGCTCGCGAGCGTCCTCTCCGTCTCGTCTTCGGCCGAAGAAAGCGACGGCGCGATCGTCGAGATCGCGACCGTGCGAGACGCGATCGAACGCCGGTTCGAGGATTTAAGCGAGTCTGGCCTGCGCGTCCTCGGCATCGCCTCTCGCGACCTCCAAGCAACGGCGATCAGCAAGGACGACGAACAGGGAATGACCTTCCTCGGGTTCGTCGCCCTCGAAGACCCACCCAAGCAGGGGATCTCGAAGACCTTGGAGGCGCTTCGCTCGCTCGGCGTGTCGCTCAAGGTTGTCACGGGCGACAACCGGCTTGTGGCCGCGCGCGTCGCCCGGGAGGTTGGACTCCGGACCGAGCTCGTTCTGACTGGAAGAGAGCTGCGGCAGACGAGCGACGACGCCCTGATCCACCAGGCAGACAAGGCGGACGTGTTCGCCGAGGTCGAACCCAACCAGAAGGAACGGATCATCTCCGCGCTTCGGAAAGCAGGCCACGTCGTCGGCTATCTCGGCGACGGGATCAACGACGTCCCGGCGCTTCACGGGGCCGACGTGGGGATCTCCGTGGATGGCGCTGTTGACGTCGCCAAGGAGGCGGCGGACATCGTGCTCCTGGAGAGAGACCTCGGCGTTCTCGCGAAGGGCATCGAGGAGGGAAGGAGGACCTTCGCCAACACCCTGAAGTACGTGTTCATGGCGACGAGCGCGAACTTCGGGAACATGTTCAGCATGGCGGGCGCCTCGCTCTTTCTGCCCTTCCTTCCCCTCCTTCCGAAGCAGATCCTTCTCACGAACCTCCTCACCGACTTCCCGGAGATGACGATCGCCACGGACTCCGTGGACGCGGAGTGGCTGAAGGAGCCGCGTCGCTGGAACGTCGCGTTCATCCGCAGGTTCATGCTCGTCTTCGGGCTCCTGAGCTCCTTCTTCGACTTCCTGACGTTCGGCGTTCTTCTCCTTTTGTTCCACGCCCAGACCGACCTCTTCCGCTCAGGCTGGTTCGTCGAGTCGGTCGTCTCCGCCTCCCTTGCCGTCCTCGTCGTCCGCACGCGACGGCCGTTCTTCCGAAGCGTCCCCGGCCGAGCCCTGCTCACCGCGACACTCACGATCGTCGCGATCGCGATCCTCATTCCGCTCACGCCGCTCGGGACCTTCTTCGGGTTCGGTCGCCCTCCGGCCGCCTTCTATCCGGCGATGCTTGGGATCGTCATCCTCTACGTCGGGGCCGCGGAGGTGGCGAAGCGCCTCTTCTACCGGAGAGCCCGTTCTTGACCCGCCTTTCTCCCTTTCTCGAGGGCGAAGCATCGGCCGTGTTCCGCTTCCGGGAGCCACGGAGGGAACACGGGTGCCTCACTCTGTGCCGCGGTTGCCGCCGCGGGCCTCCCCCTATCGAGCGGTCCCGAGCGTTTGTCGCGCGGTTCCCTTCCTGCTAGCCTAGGTGTCTCCTTCGGCCAGGAGGTGGTCCGTGCGCGTCCTCGTCTTCTGTCTCGGCGCCCTCTTCCTCGGCCCCGTGCCTGCTCGGTCTCGGTGCCCCGCGGGCTCGCCTGGGTCCAGTGCCAGCCGCTCGTCCTCCTCCTTCTCAAGGCCATCTTTCCCTCGAGGTCGCCGGCCAGGCTCCACGTACCAGCGGCCGCCGCGGCCTGTCTCTCACTCCTCCTCTGGGCGATCTCGTGCGCTCGCTTCCGCCTCCCCGTCTGGCAGGCGTTCCTGTACTCCGCGACGAGCCTCTGTCTGCTCGGGATCGCGGTGCGGTCCGCCCTCTGGCACGCCCTGGGCCGGAACACGTGGAAGGGCCGGCCCCTCCGCTAGTCGTTCCGCATCCGCCGGACGACGGGCCGTCTGACCCTCGCCGGGGGAGAAGACGTCCCCTCCGGCCCGGCGGGTCGTCCTCGGACGGACGGCCCCTTCCAGTACGCTAGACGAGGGCCTCGCCCCAAGAGAGGAAACCGAATGTGAGGTGGCTGATGAAGCTTGCCCTGGTCTCGCTTCTCCTTGCGTGGGGCCTTTTCGGCCTGGGCGTCGCCGTCCTTTCGCCGGGACCCTCCTCGCCCGTCGCCCTCTCCTCGTACGA
>JAPLGE010000050.1 GCA_026390315.1 Candidatus Bipolaricaulota bacterium | reverse complement strand
CCAGGCCGCCGCGCCCAAGGAGACATCCAGTCCGAAGAAGGAGAGAGAGAGCGGGGCGAGCCCAGCCGCGGCGAGGCCCGCCGCGACCGCCTGTCCTAGGAGCTTCTGCCACGGAGCCAGATCGATCCAGTCGTCGAGGGCCCCGACCAAGAGGATCGCCGCGCCTCCCAGAAGGACGAGGACCGGGATCGCGCCTGAGGCACTCGCCGAGGCCGCGAGGAGCCCGAGACCAACCGCGAGCCCGGCGACGGGCCGGCGGTCTCCCTTTGCCCGCAGAGGCCAACGCGCCCGCGCTGCGAAGATCCCCAAGAGGACTACGGACGCAACGCCGAGCGAGACCCCTCCCGCAACGAGAGCCGAGCGAATCATCGGCGAGAGTGTAAAAGGGAGGCTCGACCGGGGCAATCGCGTCCGAGAGACGGATGGGCTGGTCGAGGCGACTGACCTACCAGCAGAGCGTGATGGCGACCGACCACTCGATGAAGCCCGTGGTGTCTACGACGATGCCGGTCGTCACCGAGAAGAGCTGACCGAAGGCGATCGTCGCCCCCATCTCGCTCATCGCCCAGTCAAAGAGGAATCCGGTCGCCGTCCCAAAGAAGGTATCCACGGCGAAGGAGAAGGTCGTGCCGTCGGCGGCCGGGACCGCGGTGGTGAGGGAGACGACCTCCCAGTAGCTCTGGGGGTAGTAGAGGTGGCCCTCGGCGTCCGCCTCGCTCTTGGGCTCGACGATCAAGCCGTACTCGGGGCACGTGATGACGTAGGTCGTGGTGTCGAGGTTCGAGATGCTTCGGAACGTGGAGCCGGCGACGGTCACCTGGAACTCGATCCCGTAGATCGCAATCCCCGTGATCAGCCCGCCGCTCCCCAAGATGTCTGAATAGACCTTGAGGCATCCGAAGTCGGTCTCAAACGCCGGGGTGAACGTGTGGCTCGCGCTCTGGACGGTGAAGACGTAGTCGAGGGTGATGTCGAGCGGGATCCCGAGCAGGTGCAGGAAGACGAGTTCCAGCTCCTGGCTCTCGAAGCCCATCTCGGAGAGGGTGGACACGCTCGTAAACCCGATGCAGCCGAAGGCGAGCGCCTTGAACGTGACCACCTCGCCCGAGAAAGAGGCCCAGGGGCCATCGATCGTCGGGTCCGTCACGTAGGTCTTGGTGAGGAGCTTCGAGGGACCGTAGGACGAGGTCTGGGTGAAGCTGATGCCGCCGAGGTCGGCTCCCATGAGCGTCGCGCTCTCAATAGAGATGTCCCCACCCAGGAGCTCGCCGTAGAGGTCGAAGACCGACCCCCAGTTGAGGCCTCCGGGGTGGCTCGGTCCGACCATCGCGGTGTAGAGCGTGATCACCACGGGATTGAGATCGAACGCCAACACCCCTTGAGCGTAGAGGAACGACCCGGTCTGGGGCTCGAAGAGCATCATCCCGTCAAAGCTCACGCAGCCCAGGACGGCGTCCATGCCGAACTGCTGCCACAGCCAGCCGCTGAAGATGAAGTCGGAGATGCTCGAAAGCTCGAGGAACCCTAGGCGAAAGCCGACGTCGAGCGTCGAGGAAAACGTGGAGAAGACCGACGTCTGCTGCGGAGACAGCCCGACCTCAACGGTCCAGCTCCCGGTGAACGGCCCCACGCCGAGACAAGCCCCGCCCGCGAGAATCACGACACACGCCGCAACGAGTAGGATGCGGTCTCTCACCTCAAGCTCCCTTTCCCTCGATCCACCTTCGGATCCTCCATGGATGGGCGCTTCACCAGGCCCCATCTTTCCACTCACCCTAACCGACGGCCGCCGCTGGCCCCCACTCTCTCCGACCGGGGAGGAAGGGACATGCCTCACCTCACGGCAGAGCGCCCGTCCGCGCGCGGCGAAGGCGGGAACGCGGGAGCGCGTTGCTGGCGGCTCGCCCCGAGGTCGAGTAGACTCGCGGCATGCGGCGATTCGTGATTCTAGGCCATGAAGCGGCGACGACCCCCGATTTCAACCTGAGCGACCTCCCCGGAGGCGCGGGACGGATGGACGTCCTGTGCCGCGCGATCGGCGCCGCCTTCTTCCTGTCCCACGACCTGCGCCGGGACGTCGAACTCCTCCTCCTTCTGCAGAACCGGATCCAGATTCGGCTCCTGGGGGAGAGGCTCCGCCACCTGAACCCGGACGAGCGATCGACCGCGGCTCTCCTCAAGCGCGCATTGGAACGGCTCGCCGAGGACGAGGTCGAGTCGACTCCCGGCATCTTCGTCCGCACGGGGGACCTTCCGTCGCTCCTCGACCGGCTCTTCCAAGTCGGAGCCCATCCGCTCATGCTGCACGAGGAAGGAACCCCGATCGAGTCGTTCGAGATCCCGATCGATCCGGCCTTCTTCCTCTCCGACCACGTTGAGTTCACGGCGGAAGACGAAGGGATTCTGGCGGACCTTCCCCGCCTGTCCCTCGGAAAGCGCGCCCTGCACACAAGCCAGTGCGTCACCCTCGTCCACTACCTCCTCGACCGCCGGGAGGAAGAGAGCCACTCGGACCTCGTCCTCTGTCACAAGGTGTGGGGAGAGCCCAAGGCGCTCCTGATCAAGGGCCTCCTCGAGGACTTCGGAATCCCGGTCAACCTGACCGGACACGTCCCCGCGGGGATCCTCCCCATGGTCGTGAACGGGCTTGCCGAGGTGAGGATCACGGTCCGCGAGCGCGACCTCGAGCGCGCCAAGCAGATCATCGCCGACTACTTCGAGCAGCCGACGAACGACTGATTCCGGACGCGTCCTTTCTCCCCGGCCTTCCTCGCTCCCCCGAGTACCCTTCGCCCCGGCGGTCGACTACAATCGCGCCATGGCGTGGGATCCTTCGGAGGAAGACCGCTTTCGTCTTGATCGTGAGCGCATGGTAGACGGCCAGCTCCGCGCCCGTGGGATCGCCGACGAACGGGTGCTCGCCGCCATGCGCCGCGTGCCGCGGCACGCGTTCGTGCCCGAGGACCTCATCGGCGAGGCCTACGCCGACCACCCCTTGTCGATCGGAGAGGGCCAGACGATCTCGCAGCCCTTCATCGTCGCCCTGATGACGGAGGCCCTCGCCCTGACCGGCGAGGAGAAGGTCCTCGAGATCGGGACCGGATCGGGCTACCAGACCGCGATCCTCGCTGAGCTCGCGCGCCGCGTGTTCACCGTCGAGCGGTCGACCTGTCTCTCTCGAGCCGCAGAGGAACGCCTCCGCCGCCTCGGATACGCCGCGATCGCGTTTCGCGTGGGAGACGGCACTCTGGGCATCCCCGACGAGGCGCCCTTCGACCGAATCCTTGCCACGGGGAGCCTTCCGCGCCGTCCCCGGCGGCTCGTGGCGCAGCTTGGCTCGGAGGGAATCTTCGTCTTCCCGGTCGGAAACCGCTCCCTGCAGGAACTCGTCGCGATCCGGCGCGAAGGACGTTCGTTCAAGGAGACCGCTCTGGGACCCTGCGCCTTCGTCCCCCTGATCGGCGAGGAAGGCTGGACCGGCGGAGCCTGGTGCGGCGACACGAATCCCTAGAAGGAAAGGAGCAAGGATGAGGTTCATCGATCTGCGGAGCGATACCGTCACCCGCCCCACCGCGGGAATGCGGCAGGCGATGGCGCAAGCCGAGGTCGGAGACGACGTCTACGGAGAGGACCCCACGGTCAACCGGTTGCAGGAGATGGCCGCCGAGCGCCTGGGCAAGGAGGCGGCCTTGTTCGTGGCGAGCGGCACCATGGGGAACCTCGTCGCGATCCTTGCGCACGGAGGACGCGGCGACGAGTTGATCCTGGGCGACCGGTCGCACACCTTCCTCTACGAGGGAGGCGGCTCGGCCGGACTGGCCGGGATTCACGCCTGCACGCTCCCGAACCTGCCCGACGGGACGCTCGCGCTCGACGCGATCGAAGAAGCGATCCGACCGAGCGACGTCCACGCGCCGCGCACCCGGCTCCTCACCCTCGAGAGCACGCACAACCGCTGCGCGGGAAGGGCTCTCACCCCGGAGTACTGCGACGCCGCAGGCGAGCTCGCCCACGCCCACGGTATCTCCGTCCACCTCGACGGGGCGCGCCTGTTCAACGCCTCGATTGCCCTCGACGTACCGCCTTCCCGCCTCACGCAGGGCGTCGACTCGGTCATGGTCTGCCTCTCCAAGGGACTCGGAGCCCCGGTGGGATCGCTCCTCTGCGGGACCCGAGACTTCGTGCGCCGGGCGCGGCGGATGCGGAAGCTCGTCGGAGGAGGGATGCGCCAGGCCGGGATCCTCGCCGCCGCAGGCATCTACGCCCTGGAACACCACGTCGACCGCTTGGCCGAAGATCACGCGAACGCCCGCCGTCTCGCCGAGGGGATCGGTTCCCTGCCGGGCCTCGTCCGCGGCGCGGAGGAAGATCTGGGACGGCTTCCCGAGACAAACCTCGTCTACTTCAAGGTCGACGGCGCGTCCCTTGGGGACCCGACTCTGGACGCGGCCGTCCTCTCCCAGCGCCTCCGGGCGCGAGGGGTCCTCGCGAACCCTCTGGGCCGCCGTTTGGACCAGATGCGCATGGTGACCCACCTCGACGTCTCCCCGGAAGACATCGAGGAGACGCTCGTCGCCCTCCGGTCATCCCTCGAAGAGACATAGATCCACCTCGCCCAAGAGATAGGTCTAGCCCCGCCCAGAAGCCTGCCCTACTCCCTGCGGAAACCGGGACGTAATGTAGATCTCACAAGGAGCGCGGGAGCGCACCAGGCCTTGCGACCGACGACCTGGACGCCGGGCTCCCGAGGGAGGGGTGGAGAGAATGAAGGGGCTAGCGTGGGGCGTCTTGGCGGTCCTCCTGTTCGGGGGAACGCTCGCTGCAGGACCGCTCGAGGTCACCGTCGGGGCCGGCCCGGGAGGGGCCTCCCTCGGCGAGATCAACGGCTCGATCGGCCTCATCAACGTCATCCTGCAGGATTGGAACTCGACGCCCACCCTCACCGGCGGCGTCCCGGAGCTCGACTCGATGCAGGTCGGGATGAGCTACCTCGCGGGAGAAGAGTTCTGGGTCACCCCCAGCCTCGCTCTCGGCGGGAAGATCGAGACCTTCCGGGCCGTCTCCAGCACGGCCGGCTCCTACACCGCGGGGGGAGAGACCTCGTCGCAGGTCGAGATTGGCCTTGATTGCCACGCCGTCGGCCTCGTCGTGGGCGGCCACGTCGACGTCGCCGACTTCGGGCTCCGCCTGGGTCTTGACCTCGGAGTCGGCTACTACTACTCCGGATTCAAGACCGACATCACGTTCGAGATTCCGAGCGGCGTCCCGCCGATCTCGGCCCGCCCGGAGGAAGGGAAGGGGCAGTACAACGCCTCCTCGTTCGGAATCGAGGGGGGCCTCTCCCTCTTCTTCCCCATCGCCGAGTGGTTCGCGATCGGATCGTCGCTCGCGTATCGCTGGGTCGCCGACGCGCCGCTGGCCAACGCTCAGGGGGAGGCGCTTGACCTCGACGGAAACGGAACCCCTGAGAGTATCGACCTCACGGGGATCGTCGTCGTGTTCACCGTGTCGCTTCGGATCGATCTCTCTCGAGGAGAGGGAGAAAGGAGAACGCCATGAGAAGCGGAAGGTTCACCCTTCTGTTGGGACTCGTCCTTCTCGCCGGGGCCGCTCTCACGGGCTGCCTGGGCCAGATGGCGAGCGAACCGAAGGCACTGTTCACCGCGTCGCCGGTGGAGGAGATCATCCCGTTCACCGCGAACTTCGATGGAAGCCTGTCCTACGCCCCTGACGGGACGATCATCTCCTACATCTGGGACTTCGGAGACGGCGGCGGCGCCACCGGCCCGCTCGTCGCTCACGCCTTCGAGGACAATGGAGTCTACCGTGTCGAGCTCGTGGTCATCGACGACCGCGGCGCCTCGAGCCAGAGCTCGATCAATGTGCACGCGCTCAACCCCCCGCCGGCGGCGGCCTTCACCTGGAGCCCCAAGAGCCTCATGGACGGCGAGTACATCGTCGGGGCGAGCGAGTGGATCACCTTCGACGGCGAGACCTCGACC
>JAPLGE010000007.1 GCA_026390315.1 Candidatus Bipolaricaulota bacterium | reverse complement strand
CGCGCCGTCGAGCGATCCGCGCAGGGTCCGCGGCAAGGGGCTCGCCTCTCTGCACAAGGCCCCGGCCATGCCGACCTCCACCTCGTGCGCGGCGATCATCAAGCTCGACGAGGACGGAGCCGCGGACGTGCTCGTCTCCGGCGTCGACTACGGCCAGGGGACCTACGCGACGCTCCGCCAGATCGCGGCCGAAGAGCTCAAGATGCCGATCGAGCGCGTCCACGTCGTCAACGACTGCGACACCGCGTTCACCCCCTACGACTGGCAGACCGTGGCCAGCCGCTTCGCGTTCATGGGCGGGAACGCGGTGATCGAGGCCGCCAAGGATTGCCTCCTCGAGCTCCGCTCGACCGCGGCCCTCGCCCTGAAGGTCGACCCGACGGAGATCGACTTCGCGGACGGGTTCGCCTTCGTGGCAAGAGAGCCCCTCCGCCGGATCCCCTACAAGGACCTCGCCCTCGGCTACACCTTCCCGAGCGGGAACAGCGTCGGCGGCCCGGTGATCGGCCACGGTCGCTACATCGCGACCGGCCTCACCCACCTCGACCTCGAGACCGGACAGGGAAGGCCAGCTCAGTTCTGGACCTACGGCGCGCACGCGGTCGAGATCGAGGTCGACACCGAGACGGGCGAGGTCGAGGTCCTCAAGGTCGCGACCGCCCTCGACGCGGGAAAGGTGCTGAACCCCCTGCAGTGCCGCGGCCAGGTGGTGGGCGGCGTCGTGCAGGGGCTCGGGTCTGCCCTGTGGGAGGGGTTCCTCTTCAGCGAAGACGGGCGGCTCCAGAACGGCTCGTTCACCGACTACAAGATCCCGACCTCCAAAGACGTCCCGCGCGAGATCCGGCCGATCTTCATCGAGACCCCTCAGCCGGACGGGCCGTACGGCGCGCGCGGCGTCGCCGAGCACCCCATGATCTCCATCCCCTCCGCCGTCGGAAACGCCCTCTACAACGCCCTAAAGGTCGACTTCGACCAGATTCCCCTCACCGCAGAACGGATCCAGCAGGGGATCGCGGCGAGGAGCAGGGCGTGAAGTCGATCCAGATCGAGAAGGATCGCTACGTCGACTCGGTCCTCCTCATGGCGATCTCCCGCGACCTGAAGACCCTCCCCGGCGTGCGGGACGCGGTCGTCGTCCTCGCCACCCCGGCGAACAAAGAGGCCCTCGCGCGGACCGGCTTTGTCTCGCCGGAGCTTGACCGGGCCGGGCCGAACGACCTCGCGATCGCCGTTGCCGCGGAGAACGGCGCCGCCATGGAGGCCGTCCGCGCCAGGGTGAAGGAGCTCCTCTCGCGAAAGGGCGAGGCCCCGGCGCAGGAGGGCCGCCCCCGACCTTCTACCCTGCGGCAAGCGATCCGGCTCTTCCCGGAGTCAAACCTCGCCCTCATCGCCGTCCCGGGCGCCTACGCCGCGCGTGAGGCACGCCTCGCCCTCAAGAAGGGCCTTCACGTCTTCCTCTTCTCAGACAACGTCTCCCTCGAAGACGAGATCGCGTTGAAGGACGAGGCC
>JAPLGE010000067.1 GCA_026390315.1 Candidatus Bipolaricaulota bacterium | reverse complement strand
ATCGTGATTCCGAACAGGTTCAAGAGCGCCTCGTTCATCCCCACCAGGCCGATCGTAGAGAAGTGGTTCTTCCAGTAGCCTCCGTGCGCGACCTTGATCCGATCGAGGTAGAACCGGGAGTAGGGATAGAGCCCCCTCTCCGTCAGGGCCTCCAGGCTCTTGCGCTTGATGACGAGCGAGTCGTTGGCAAGCGTCATGAGCTCCTCCAGCCGCTCGAAGAAGTCGGCCTCGTCCTTCGCCAGGTACCCCAGGCGCGGGAGGTTGATCGTCACGACGCCGATCGACCCGGTGAGCGGGTTCGCGCCGAAGAGGCCGCCCCCGCGCTTGCGCAGCTCGCGGTTGTCTATTCGAAGCCGGCAGCACATGCTGCGCGCGTCTTCCGGCTTGAGATCGCTCCCGACGAAGTTCGAGAAGTAGGGGATCCCATACTTCGCCGTCATCTCCCAGACCGCCTTCAGGTTCTCGTTCTCCCAGTCGAACCCCTCGGTGATGTTGTACGTCGGGATGGGGAAAGTGAACGGCCGCTCGTTCATGTCCCCGTCGAGCATCACCTCGGCGAAGGCCCGGTTGAAGAGGTCCATTTCCGGCTGGTAGTCGCCGTAGACCGAGTCGACGAGCTTTCCTCCGAGGACGACTGGCTCCCCCCGGAGGTGGCGCGGCACCGCAAGGTCCAAGGTAACGTTCGTGAAGGGCGTCTGGAATCCGACTCGGGTGGGGATGTTCATGTTGTAGACGAACTCCTGCATGTGCTGCCGGATCTCCGCGTAGGACAGGCCTTCGACGCGAATGAATGGAGCCAGGTAGGTGTCGAGGTTCGAGAAGGCCTGCGCGCCGGCGGACTCACCCTGCAGGGTGTACATGAAGTTCACAACCTGGAGGAGCGCCACACGGAACCGCTTCGCCGGTCGAGCCTCGACCTTCCCACGCACCCCGCGGAATCCGCGCAGGAGGAGGTCGCGCAGGTCCCAGCCGACGCAGTAGGCCCCGAGGGTCCCCAGGTCGTGCAGGTGGAAGTCCCCCCGCTCGTGGGCATCGCGGATCTCCGCGGGGTAGACCTTGTTCAGCCAGTAGCGGGAGATGACCCGATCGGTGATGTGCGTGTTCAGTCCCTGGAGCGAGTAAGACATGTTCGAGTTCTCGCGCACTCGCCAGTCGCGGTCGTCGAGGTAGTCTTCCACGAGCGGAATCTCCGTCGTGAGGCCTCTCATCTCGCGCAGATCCGCGTGTTGCTTGCGGTAGAGGATGTACGCCTTGGCCGTGCGGGTGTAGCCCGCCTCGATCAGGACTTCCTCCACCAGGTCCTGGATCTCCTCCACCGTGGGAAGCTCGCCTGGAAACCGCTCGTCCAGGAGCCCCGTGACGAGCTCGGACAGGCGCTTCGCCGCGACCCCGTCTTGCTCCCCCACGGCACGCATCGCCTTCCAGATGGCGGTCGTGATCTTGACTTCGTCGAACGTAACTACCCGGCCGTCGCGCTTGACGATCTTCTCCATGGAAGTCCCCCTCACGGAACTCGGTCGACTGACCGGCGACCACGATAGCGCGTCGGCCCAAGGCAGGTCAACTGGATCCCATCCGGAAGGCCCCCTCCAAAGCGACGATCAGGAGGCGACAAGGACAACCCACCCGCCCCAAGAGGTGATGAAGACGACCTCGCCCCCCCGCCGAGGTGCGCCGCTCAGCCCGCCGCGCGAGACGGCCGCGAAGGAGACTCATAGAGAGAGTCGCGTGTGACTTGATCCAAAGAGAGCCGTTCGATATGATGTCGCGCTCGTTTGCTGGGCAGTGATTCCGAGTATCTGAGAGGTGATAGAGATCCCAAAGATCCGTTCTGCAAAGAAGCAGTTGCGGCAGAGCATCAAGCACCGCGTGCTGAACCGCTCGCGAAAGGCAGCCGTCAAGCGCGTCACGAAGGAGATCCGCGCCCACCTGGCGACCGACGACAAAGCCGGCGCGTCCTCCCTTCTCCCCCGGCTGGCCAAGGCGGCCGACAAGGCGGCCAAGCGCCACGTGATCCACAAGAACAAGGCCAGTCGGATCAAGTCGAGGTGGATGAAGAAGGTCCGGTCCGCCTAAGAGGAGGCCTCGCATGCGGCACTACGATTTCCTGGGCAAGGCGAAGTACTGCGTTCCCATTTCCATTATCGTCGTCGTGGCGAGTGCGATTCTCCTCATCCCGCAAGTGCGAGGCTTGAAGCCCGGATTGGACTTTACGCCCGGGACGGAGTTCACGGTCAGGTTTACGCAGCCGGTGGAGACCGCGGCCGTGCGCAACACCCTGGCCGGCATCTCGGCGGGGACGACCAGCCTCGTCGAGAGCGTCATCCAGTCCGCGGGGGGCGGGAGAACAAGCGTCATCACCACCCAGCTCGACGTCGAGGCGAACAAGGAGGTCATTGACCGCATTGAGACAACCCTGCGGCAGAAGCTCCCGGTAGAGGACATCAGCCGACGGTCCGTCGGCCAGAAGGTGACCGGGGAGGTCGTCCAGAGGGCTTGGCAGGCGATCCTGCTCGCCGTCGCGGCGATTCTCATCTACCTCGCCTGGCGGTTCCGGGGACGCTTCGCCGTGGGGGCCGTCGTCGCCGTCATCCACGACGTCACCATCACGCTGGGGGTCGTCGCGCTCTTCCGCCTCGAGTTCAACATGGAGACGATCGCCGGTCTCCTGACGGTGCTCGGGTACTCGACAAACGATACGATCATCATCTTCGACCGCGTCCGCGAGAATCTCCGGTTGGACAAGAAGGCGCCCATCTACGACATCATCAACCTGAGCATCAACCAATCGCTGACGCGGACCTTAACGACCGCGGGAGTGGCGCTCGCTCCAATCATCCTGCTGCTGACGTTCGGGGGACCGGTGCTGCGTGGTCTCGCCGTCGCGCTCCTCATGAGCGTCACCGTGGGAACGTGGTCGACCTTCTACATCGCGAACCCCATCCTCTACTGGTGGTCGCGCAAAGCCGAAGGAGCGAAGAAAGGTAGATGAAGTCCCTCATCCGCGAGGGGAGGGAGTGGGAGATCGCTCCCCTCCCGGATGACTCCCTGGTCGGTCAGATTCAGGCTTCGCTGGGTTGTGCTCGCCCGTTTGCCATCCTCCTCGCGCGCCGCGGCGGAAGAGACTGGCCTAAGCTAATCGACCCCGGACTGGGGAACCTCCACTCGCCGTTCGCCCTCGCCGGCATGGATGCGGCGGTCGCACGGCTTCTGAAGGCGATCGACCGAGAAGAGCCGCTCTTCATCCACGGAGACTTCGACGTCGACGGGCTGTCCGGCGCGGCCGTTCTCTACCGCGGGCTCCTTCCGCTGTTCGCACGTGGGCAGATCAAGGTCGACGTGGGCGACCGCGCGCGAGGACACGGGCTGTCGCGAGAGTTCGTCGACCGGGCGACGGCCGAGGGATTCCACCTCGTGATCACGGTCGACTGCGGGATCTCGAACGTCGAGGAGATTGCCGTCTTGCGCGAGTCGGGAGTCGACACGATCGTCACCGACCACCACATCCCGCCCGTCGCCCTGCCTCCGGCCGTCGCCATCGTCGACCCGCAGCAGCCGGGGGACACCTACCCCAATCGCCACCTCGCGGGAGTGGGGGTGGCTTACAAACTCGTCGCCGCGCTCTACGAGCGGCTCGGTCGGCCGGCGCCCTACGCGCTTCTCGACCTCGTCGCCCTAGGAACCGTCGCCGACCTCGTCCCCTTGGCGGCGGGGACCGAAGTGGAGAATCGCGCCATGGTCCGCGAGGCGTTCTCCCTCATCGGCCGGGAGGAAGGGTCGTCGCTCGGGCTTCGCATCCTCATGGAGAAGCTCTCCATCAACCCCAAGCGGCTGACCGCCTCGGACGTCGGCTACATCCTGGCCCCCAAGCTGAACGCGGCGAACCGCACCGGCGATCCCAAGGTCGCCTTCCTCCTCCTCACCACCGCCGTCGCCGAGCGGGCCGAGTACCTGACGGAGATCCTGCTCGACTACAACCGCGACCGGGAGATCGCCCAGGACGACCTGATCGCCCAGGCGGAGGAGAGAATGGCCGAGGAGGGCGTCGACCCGACTCGCGACGGGATCATCGTCCTCTCCGGCAAGTACTGGAACGAGGGGATCCTCGGACTCGTCGCCTCCCACCTGGCCGAGCGCTACCGCGTCCCGAGCGTCGTCCTCTCCGAGGGCGACCGGGTGAGTCGCGCGTCCTGTCGGAGTGTCGATGGATTCGACATCGCCGCGTGTCTCGAATCCCACTCCGACCTCCTCCTTCACTACGGGGGGCACCGCATGGCCGCTGGGTTCTCGATCCTGAACGAGAACCTCCCCGCGCTACGCCGGAGGCTGCTCGGCCACATCGTCGAGAACGTTCCAAGCCTCGTCTCCCCTGTGGCCACGCTCGACGCCGAGGTGTCCCTGCACGAGATTGACCTTCGTTTCTACACGAATGTCCGGTCTCTCGCGCCGTACGGTCCGGGAAACCCGGCGCCGCGTCTCCTCCTCCGAAACGCGGCGTTCGAGGACCTCCGCCTGGTCGGGGCAAGGCGCCAGCATTTGAAGGGAAAGGCCGTACAGGACGGCCTTGCTCTGCCGTTCATCGCCTTCCGCATGGCCCGGCACATCGATGCCTTCGAGGGGGCGCGGGGAGCGTCTCTCGTCTTTCGCGCGGGGTTCGACGACTGGCAGGGGTCTGTGCAGCTGGAGGGAGTCGACCTCGTCAGCGACTAGCCGCGCTCATTCCGCAAGCGGAGGAATCGCTCGAGGTCGATCGCCGCCCGTGCCGCGAGGACACGACCGACGAAGCGCGGGATGCGAGAGACGTCCTTGAACCGTCGCGGCTGGGAGAGGAGTCGGTAGAGCCACTCGAGGCCGAGCCGCTGCCAGGCCCGCGGGGCGCGGCGGCGTTCGCCGCTCCAGACGTCGAGCGCCCCTCCCACCCCGATCATGAGAGGGACGTCGAGACAGCCCTTCGCCGTCTCCATCCACCGCTCCTGGCGGGGGACTCCCATCCCCACGAGGAGAATATCGGGACGAGCCTCGCCAATCGCCGCGATCGGCTCCGCGTCCTCCTCGAAGTAGCCGTGATGAGTCGCCACGATCGAGAGGCCGGGGTATCGTCCCTCCAGCCGGCCGGCGGCCCTCTCGGCGACCCCGGGTCGCCCGCCGAGGAGGAAGACCCGATAGCCCTTGATCGCCGCCCGCTCGAGGAGCGATTCGGCGAGGTCGATCCCGCACACCCGCTCCGAAAGCGGCACCCCGAGAAGGCGGGAGGCCCAGACGACTCCGACGCCGTCGGCCGTGACGAGACCGGCCTGCTCGTAGGCGGCCAGGAGATCCCGATCCTTGAGGCTCCGCAGCAGGGAGGCGCTGTTGGGAGTGACCACGGTGCGGCTGCCCGCTGCCGCCCCCAACATCCCCTCGACGCAGGCGACCGCCTCGCGCAAGGAGAGGTCGTGAAACCCAACCCCGAAGAGAACGCTCCGTCCCGCGCCGGCGTCCGCGCGGCTCCTCTCGAGCCAGGCCTCAAGACGCGGCTGGAGCGCCTTCGCCCCCATCACCAGAGGAACCACGCCGAGGACGAGAAGCGCGTGCGCCGGGGAGACGAAGATCGCAAGGACGATCCCCAGCGCGACGGCGCTCGCGAGAGCCAGCACGGCCACCGCGAAGGAGCCCTGCGTGAAGCGCCGCCGCTTGAGCCAATCGGGAAGGGCGCGAGTGTCTCCGGCGGCCGCGGCCTGAGCGACGAGCGCCTGCGAGGTCGTCATCACGGGAATCCCGGTCAGAACCAGAGGCAGAAGGAGCGCGAGGGAGAGCGGCCCCTTCATCGCCCCGCCGATCGCGAAGAGGGCGAGGCCGAAGACGACGGCGCGGTGGACGGAAGCCCCTTCCTCGCCACGCCGCCCCGCGACGATCGAGACCAGGACAAGGCCGAGGAGCGCGAAGGGAAGGTGGAAGGCGAGCGGGTCGCCGCGCGTCACCGGCGAGACGAGAGCGAGGAAGATCGCGTTCGAGACGAGAATGAGGTCGATTCCGTGTTGGACGAGGGGCTGCGGCACAATCCGCCGCAGCTCCTCGCGCGACCGCAGGAGGAGGACGACCCACAGGGCCGTGAGCGGAAGGGAAAGCCAGTCGAGGTAAAGGTACCCGCCGGAGGGATGCGTCACGAACTGGATTCGGAACCCGCAGGCGGCCGCGACGAGGGCGGCCGCCCCTCCTTGGGCCCACGACCACGCCCCTCGCTTGCGCCCATTCATGACGAGGATCCACAGGCCAGCGGCCAAGCCGAGGACCTCGCTCCGGCCGCCGCCGACGCAGAGAAGCGCGAGCGGGAGGATGGGGGATGCGAGGAAACGCAGCTTCCCCCGGCCTCCCAGGAGGAGAGCTCCCCCGGCTAGGACAACGAGCACCACGAACCCCATAGCCCTCCAATGCTAGCCGGTCTGTCTACGCGCGAGAAGACCGCCGTCCAGGGCGCCCTGCCGCCCCGTCCCCATCCAGCGGGACGGGCGTCACTTCCCGACGCAGAAACGGGAGAAGATGCGCTTGAGCACGTCCTCGCCCACGTCGATCCCTTGGAGTTGCCCCGTGGCAACGTAGGCCGAGCGGAGCGCCTCGGCGACGAGGTCCGGGGAGACCCCGGAGAACAGGCCTGCCCTCGCCTCGCCGAGAGAGGAACGGGCGCGGCGGAGGAGGTCTCGCTCCCAAACATCGAGGAAGAGAATGGCGTCGTGAGTGGGGATCTCCCCCCGCAGGACGAGCCGGAGGATTTCCCGCCCCAGGGCGTCCACCCCGTCGCCTGTTTTTGCCGAGACCTCGCGCACCGCCGCGAAGCGGCCGGGATCGAGCGACTCGGCTCTCCGCGGGAGGTCGGACTTGTTGAGGACCGCGACGGTCGGCCTTTCCCAGTTCTCCCGCGCGAGATCGAGGTCGTCCGCGGTGAGCGGGAGGCTCCGGTTGAACACGAGGAGCAGAAGGTCGGCGCGATCGATCGCCCGCCGGGCGCGCCTCTGAGCCTCCGCCTCCACGAGGTCCGCCGGCTCGCGGATCCCGGCCGTGTCGATGAGGCAGACGGGGACCCCGCCGATCGCCGCCTCTTCCTCGATCGTGTCGCGGGTGGTCCCCGGGACCGGGGTGACGATCGCCCGCTCTTCGGCGAGGAACGCGTTCAGGAGAGTGGACTTCCCGACGTTCGTGCGACCGACGATGGCGACCGTCAGGCCGTCGCGCACGATCCGCCCGCGCTCGCCGCGAGCCAGGAGTGCGTCCGCCTCCTCCACGAGACGGTCGAGAGGCGGGCCGAGGTCCTCCGTCGCCTCGTCGACGTCGGGAAAGTCCATGCCAACCTCGAGAGAGGCGAGGAGCCGGCCGATCTCCTCCCGGATCGCGGCGATCGCCACGGAGAAACGCCCTCCCAGCCGTTCGACGGCCGCTTCGAGCCCGAGCCTCGTCCTCGCGCGAACGACGTCGAGGACAGCCTGGGCCTCGTCAAGCGAGATCCTGCCGTTCATGAAAGCGCGCTCGGTGAACTCTCCCCGCTCGGCGAGCCGGGCCCCTCCGACCAAGACGAGGTCGAGGATCCGCGTGAGGGCGACGATCCCGCCGTGGCCATTGATCTCGACCGTGTCCTCGCGCGTGTAGGTGCGCGGAGCGCGCATGACGCTGACCAGAACCTCGTCGACTCGCCTCCCCGCGGCAACGATGAATCCGTGATGCAGGGTGTGGCTCGGGACGTGCTGAAGGGAAAGCCCGCTCGTCGCCTGGAAGAGTCCCCCGGCGATCTCCACCGCCCGCGGTCCACTCAGGCGGACGATCCCGATTCCCCCCTCGCCGAGAGGGGTCGAGATGGCCGCGATCGTGTCGCCTCGCATCACGCCCCTTCGGGCTCGATGACCACGCGACGCTCCTCGCCGTCCCCGATGCTGTAGGTCTTGATCCCGGGAAAGTTCGCGAGCGTGAGGTGGATCGTCCGGCGTTCGTGCGCCGGCATCGGGTTCAGGCGGATCCGTTTGTGTTCTCTCAGGGCCGATTCCGCCGCGTTCAGGGCGAACCGCATCAGCTCGGCACGTCGTCGCTTGATCGCTCCGTTGACGTCGAGGATGACCTCGCACTCCCTTCCCGTCTTGCGGCGCAGGTACACGCGAAGGAGGTGCTCCAGGGCCGTCAGGATCGGGCTCTCCTCGGGAAGGGAGAAGAGGCTCCCGGTCAGGTTGACGTAGAGGTCCTCGTAGGAGTCCCCTTCGATCTCGAAGGTGGCCTCCTCCTCCATGATGGCGAGGAGCTCCTGGAGGAAGTCCCTAATCTCCGCTTTGACGTTCTCCATCACCCGAATCGCCGCCCTGGTCCTCATTATCCGCTTCCGGTTCCCCGCCCGCGGCCGCGGTCCGAGTCTCGGCGCGCGCGAGTTCGAGGTTGACGACGTACTGCTGGCCAACCTGGAAGATCGTCGTCAGGAAGTAGTACAGCCACAGCCCGGCCGGGAAGTTCCAGAGGAAGAACGCCATAAGGATGGGGAAGACGTAGCCCATGTACTTGGCGCTCCCGCTGTCGCCCGTCGTCATGGGCGTCATCATCTTCTGCTGGACCATCATGGCGAGCGTGGTGAGGATAACGAAGATGAAGTAGGGATCGCGCAGACTGAGGTCCGAGATCCACAGGAAGCCGGGGGCAAGGTGGATCTCTTCCGCCGAGTAGAGGATCGCCTTCCAGAGCAGGATGAGGATCGGCAGCTGAAGCAGAAGGGGCAGACAACCGCTCATGGGGTTCACCCCTTCCTTCCGGTAGAGCTCGACCAGCTTCTGCTGCTGGAGCTGCCGATCGTCCTTGAACCGCTCTTGGAGCTTCTTCATCTTCGGGGCGAGCTTCTGCATCTTCGCCGTCGAGTGGAACTGCTTGCGCATCAAAGGGTAGAGGATGATGCGGGTTACCAGGGTGAACAGGATGATCGCCCAGCCGAAGTTGCCGGTGAATCGATAGAGCATCTCCAGGAACTGGATGACCGGGACCATCATCCGCGCCCCTGCGCCCGGCGCGTCCAGCGTTCCCAGGCCCACGTGGTTCATGAGGAGGAAGCGTCGGCGCCCGCCGTAGAGGGAGAAGGAGTACGTCGCTTTACCCTTCGTCGGCGTGAGCGTGATTCCAAACTCGCGATCCCCGGCCGGGCGCTTCTCCGCGAACGGGGCCACCCCCGGAGCGTTGCGGGTCTGGAGGAAGAAGACGATGTCCTTCGACAGGAGCCCCAGCCCTTCGAACGAGTCGTAGGAGTCCTCCGCCAGGACGCTGTCCCGTGCCTTCCCGTCAAACTGGAAGACGAGCGACGGCCCTTTTGACTTCGCCGTGTAGCTCCCCAGGTCCATTCGGAGGGGGGAAGCGGCCTCCTGCCCCGTGGGATTCTCGATCACCAGTTCGAGGTCGATCGTGTAGTACGGATCGCTGTGCAGGGTGAACCGCTTCGTCACGGAGAACGGGCCGACGTATCCCGCGAACTCAAGGACGAGCGTGTCGGGACCCGTCTTCTCCCAACGGGAGAGGGAGAAGGCGCTCTCCATCCCTTGCCCCGTGATCGCGAACGGGAAGACCGTCTGCTCCCCGTAGGCGCGCTTCGCCACGTAGGCCTTAGCCGGGAAGGAGAAGGTAAACTGCGTCAGCGGACGGAGGATCGGCCGGTCCCGGCGCACGATGCGCACGTTCGGGTCGAGCTTCTTCAGGTTCGCCTCGACGAGCTCCGTCGTCGTGCCGGGAACGAGCTCGGCCGGGCGGACGCCGTAGGTCTCGTAGTAGAGAAAGAGGCTGCGAAGCTCGGCCGTCTTCTCCGCGAAGACGTAGCTCCCAAGCGCGGTGACCACCTCGATCTCGCCCTTGGCCTCTCGCTCGTACAGGCGCGGGAACTCCTCCTTCGCCGCCCACCCGGCGCTCCCGAGGACGAGACAAAGAAGAACGGTTAAGACAAGAATAGACTGGAATCTGCGCACGGCGACCTCCCGCGAATAGGGTACCCTGAGGGTTCCGGCTTTGCAACTTCGTTGATCCGGGCCCTTCGTTCCTGTACACTCCTTGCTGTCGATGTTTACGGGGGTCATTCAGGGACTAGGGATCCTCGGGGGCCGCCGGGGGGGCGTCCTCCGAGTGGAGGTCCCTCCCTCCGTTCGTGAGCGACTGAAGGAAGGAGCGAGCATCGCCGTGAGCGGAGTCTGCCTGACGGCGCGTGAGCTGGAAGGAGAGGCGTTCCTGGCGGACCTATCTCCAGAGACCTCGTCCCGCACGACCCTGGGTGAACTGCGGACGGGCGCGCGGCTGAATCTCGAGCTTCCCGTGAGCCCGGACGGCCTCCTCGACGGACACCTCGTGCTGGGGCACGTGGACACGGTCGGGCGCGTGAAGGCCATCCGCCCCGACTCCGACGGGTGGCGCTTTACCTTCTCCTACCCGCCAGAGTGGCGGCGCCATCTCGTGGAGAAGGGATCCATCGCGGTCGACGGGATCAGCTTGACCCCGTTCTCGATCACAGGGACGACGTTTCAGTGCGCGATCGTCCCGCACACGTTCGAAAAGACGACACTCAACGAGCGGAGCGTAGGCGACGCCGTGAACCTTGAGTTCGACATCCTGGCCAAGTACGTGGCGGAGGTGACCGGCCGTGCTCACACCGATTGAGGAGGCAATCCGGCGTTTCAAGGCGGGCGAGACGCTGATCCTTGTCGACGACGAGAACCGGGAGAACGAGGGAGATCTCGTCGCGGCCGCCGAGCACGTCACGCCCGACGTGATCAACTTCATGGCCAAGCACGGGCGTGGACTGATCTGCATGCCCATCACCCCCGAGCGCGCGCGGGCTCTGGCCCTCCCTCCCATGACCCCAGAGAACACCGCCCTCCACGGGACGTCGTTCACCGTCTCGGTCGACGCGCGGCGGGACATCACGACGGGAACGTCGGCCCACGATCGCGCGCGGACCGTGCAGGTCGTCATCGATCCCGAGAGCCTGCCGGACGACCTCGCCCGACCGGGACACCTCTTCCCGCTCGTCGCCCGTGAGGGAGGCGTCCTGAAGCGTGCCGGGCACACCGAGGCAACGGTCGACCTGGCTCGGCTCGCCGGACTCGAACCGGCCGCCGTCCTCTGCGAGATCCTGAACGACGACGGGACGATGGCCCGTCTCCCGCAGCTCGAGCGGTTCGCGAAGGAGCACGACCTCGCGATCGCGACGATCGCGGACCTCATCGCCTATCGCAAGCGCCACGAGCGCTTGGTGGAGCGGGTCGCCGTCGCCGACCTGCCGACGCGGTTCGGGGACTTTCGCATCGTTAGCTACGCAAGCCTGACCGACGACCGCGAGCACGTCGCGCTCGTGAAGGGAGAGGTCGCGGGCGAGAAGAACATCCTCGTCCGCGTCCACTCCGAGTGCCTGACCGGCGACGTCTTCGGGTCGCTGCGTTGCGACTGCGGCGACCAGATCGAGAACGCCCTCGAGAGGATCGAGGCGGAGGGGCGCGGGGTCGTCGTGTACATGCGGCAGGAGGGACGCGGCATCGGCCTCAAGAACAAGGTCTGCGCCTATCACCTGCAGGACGAAGGGCTGGACACGGTCGAGGCAAACGAACGCCTCGGCTTCGCGGCCGACCTGAGAGACTACGGAATCGGCGCTCAGATCCTCTGCGACTTGGGCCTTTCCACGATCCGGCTCCTGACGAACAATCCCAAGAAGGTGATCGGCCTCTCGGGGTACGGCCTCACGATCACCGAGCAGCTCCCGATCGAGACCGTGCCCAACGAGCACAACCGCCGCTATCTCCAGACGAAGAAGGAGAAGCTCGGCCACCGCCTGACGAACGTGTAGCAGGAAGGAGGAGAGATGGGAAAGGTATTCGAGGGGAAGCTGGATGGACGCGGCCTGCGCGTAGGGATCGTCGTCAGCCGCTTCAACGACCTGATCACGGAGCGGCTCCTCGAGGGAGCGCTGGACCGCCTGCGCCGGTCGAACGTGTCGGAGGAGGCGACCGACGTCTACTGGGTCCCCGGCGCGTTCGAGATCCCGAAGATCGCCAAGCGGATCGCCGAAGGGGGCCGCTATGACGGCGTCATCGCCCTCGCCGCGGTTATCCGCGGGGCGACTCCGCACTTTGAGTACCTCGCCAGTGAAGTCACCAAGGGCCTCGCCAAGGTCAACCTGGATTCCGACGTCCCGGTCGCCTTCGGCGTGATCACCGCCGACACGATCGACCAGGCGGTCGAGCGCGCGGGGACGAAACACGGGAACAAGGGCGCCCAGGCCGCCGAGACCCTGATCGAGATGGCGAACCTCCTCAAGGAGGTCGGGTGACGTACGAGGCCGTCCGCGGGATGCGCGACATCCTTCCCGAGGAAGTCGGCTGTTGGACGCTCGTTGAGGAGAGGGTGCGCGACGTCGCGCGCCTCTACAACTACCGCGAGATCCGTCCCCCGATCGTGGAGCACACCGAGCTCTTCTCGCGCGGGATCGGGGAAGCGACCGACATCGTGGGGAAGGAGATGTTCACCTTCCCCGACAAGAAGGGGCGGAGTCTGACCCTGCGGCCGGAGGCGACCGCCTCCGTCGTCCGCGCCTATCTCGAGCACGGGCTTCACGTGAAGGAGCCGTTCCAGAAGCTCTTCTACCTCGGCCCGATGTTCCGCTACGAGAAGCCCCAGAAGGGACGGAGCCGCCAGTTCCACCAGTACGGCGTCGAGGCGATTGGGTCGCTCGACTCGTCGCTTGACGTCGAGGTGATCGAGGTGGCCTGGACCCTGATGGACTCCCTGGGCCTCGGCGGCCTCTCCCTGCGCCTGAACTCGATCGGCTGCGCACAGGACCACGGGCGCTACCGCGAGGTCCTCCGCGCTCACTTCGCCGACCGAATCACGTCCATGTGTCCGGACTGCCAGCGCCGCCACAAGGAGAACCCCCTCCGGATCCTCGACTGCAAGGACGCCCGCTGCCAAGAGGCCATCGCCGCGGCACCGGGGAGCGTCGATCACCTCTGCGAGGAGTGTGCCCGGCACTTCGCCGAGGTCCGTCGACTTCTCGAGCACGCGAGCCTCTCCTACCGGATCGACGGACGCCTCGTGAGGGGCCTTGACTACTACACCCGCACGGTGTTCGAGCTGGTCTCGCAAGACCTCGGGGCGCAGGACGCGCTCCTCGGGGGCGGCCGCTACGACGACCTCGTGGCCAAGCTCGGCGGCCCGCCGACCCCCGGGGTCGGCTTTGCCGGAGGGATGGATCGCCTGATCCTCGTCCTCGCCGAGCGGGCGAACGCCCCCTGCGCGGACGAACGCCTCAACCTCTTCCTCGTCGCCCTCGGCGAGAAGGGAAGGGCATTCGCCCTCGACCTCACGCGCGCCCTTCGCCGAGAAGGGGTCTCGGTCGACCTCGACTACCGCGGAAGGCCTCTCCGGAAGCAGATCGCCTACGCCGACTCGATCGGGGCGAGGCTCCTCCTCGTCCTCGGAGAAAACGAGATAGAAAGCGCCAAGGGACGCCTCAAGGAGATGGACTCCGGCGTGGAGGAGGACGTCGCTCTCACGCCCGCCGCGATCGCCGACGCGATCTCAAGAAGGAGGGAGGAATGGAACTCAAGCTCGTCCCAATCGAAAAGCCCGAGGACGTAAACCTCATCTTGGGCCAATCCCACTTCATCAAGACCGTGGAGGACCTCCACGAGGCGCTCGTGAACGCGGTGCCGGGAATCAAGTTCGGCCTCGGGTTCTGCGAGGCCTCCGGCCCCACGCTCGTCCGCCGCTCGGGAACCGATCCGGCGCTCGCAGAGCTCGCCGCCTCGAACCTCAAGAGGATCGCCGCGGGCCACACCTTCCTCGTCTTCCTCGACGGGGCCTACCCGGTCAACGTTCTCCCCGCGGTGAAGGCCGTTCCCGAGGTCTGCGCGATCTTCTGCGCCACAGCGAACCCCGTCCAGGTAGTCCTCGCCGAGACCGAACAGGGGCGAGGGATCCTCGGCGTGATCGACGGGAGCTCCCCCAAGGGGATCGAGACGGAGACCGACGTCGCGAAGCGCAAGGCCTTCCTGAGACAGATCGGGTACAAGCTCTAGACGACGCGTACGATGCCGCAGCGCGGAGAGAGGATCTGGAACTGGGTCTTTCGCATCACGCGCTACCGTGCGTTCGTCATCCTCGGAGCCGCTGCCGTGCTCGCCGGGCTCGCCCTGTACTACACGCAGAACGTCCCGTTGCGCAGCTCGTTCTTCGACCTTCTCCCGCAGAACGACCCGCTGATCGCCGCCTACCAGAAGAACGAGTCGTACCTCACCCAGACGGACACAGTCGTTCTCCTCGTTCGCCTCCGAGAGCCGGAGGCGATGGCGGAGGAGGAGCGAAAGCGCGCCCTGCTGGACGCGGCGAAGGAGATCGCCTCTGCGATTCAAAGCGATCCGGAAATCCGCGAGGTCACGTACCTCCTCGAGCCTTCTCCGGAGATTCCAGACCAGTACCTTCTCATCTACCAGCTCGGCCCCGAGAAGCTCGCGCAGATCGAGTCGAGCATCGCCCTCGCCGGGTCCGCCCTCGCTCCCCGCGAGATCAAGCTTCCGCCCGAGTCGGACCTCGCGTCCGCCTATCGGACGGCGACCGACGCGATCGCCGCCGCGCTGCGCGGTGGGTTGTCCACTCTCACGTCGGGGGAGGGGTCCGGAACGTCCTTGGGAGGGCTCGTGACGCTGAACGCGGCGGTTCTCCAGGGCTTTGCGGCGATCGACGCCCTGCCACCGGTCACGGCCGCCGTCCGCGACCTCGCCGACCTCCTCGCGCCGAGAGAACAGGCACCGCGTGACCCCGAGGCCTTCTTCTCCCGTGACCACACGAGCCTCCTCATCTCCGCCCTGCCCCGGCTCCCGCCCGAGAGAGACGTCGCCTACTGCGCCGAGGTCGTGGACCGCGTCGAAGGGGTGCTTGGCTCCATAGGTCTCGATCGGCTCGGCGTCACGGTCGGGATCAGCGGAAGCTACGCCTCCATCGCCGAGACAAACGCCGTCATCAACGCCGACATGCAGAGGACGGAGCTCATCACGGCCGCGGGCGTATTCCTCGTCTTCCTCCTCTCCTTCGGGTCGTTCGTGTACAGCTTGATCGCCGCGATCCCCCTCTCCGTCGCGCTCGTCCTCACGAACGTGTGGACGAAGGCGGCGCTCGGCGGGTTCAACCTGATCACGACCTTCGTTCCCGCCCTGATTCTCGGGCTGGGCGACGACTTCGCCATACACCTCATCTCGCGCTACGTCGAGGAGCGCAAGGCGGGCGCCCCGTTCAACCGCGCGCTGTTCACGGCCCTCTGGCGCAAGGGGACCGCCGTCCTCGTTGGGTCGCTCTCGATCGTCCTCGTCTTTCTCGGGCTCCTCACCGCGCGGTCGCGAGCCTTGTTCGAGCTCGGGGCGATCTCGAGCGTCGGGATCCTCCTCGCCTTCCTCTGCGCTATCCTCCTCATTCCCGCTCTCCTGACCGCCTACCACCTCCTCCGCCGCGGCAGGGGCCCGGAGCGCTTCGCCGACCCCTCGCCCCGCTTCGCCGGGTTCTTCCGGTTCACCGCGCGGCACTCCCGCTGGATCGTCGTCGCCGTGGCCGCTGTGGCGATCTGGGCGGGACTCCTCGCCACGCGGACGCGCTTCGAGTTCTCGAGCGTCGACCTCGTTCCGCGGGTCAAGAGCCAGAGCGTCTTGGACGAGATCGTGACCTCCTTCGACCTCGGCGGGTCGGCACAACTGGGGACCTACTTCCTCTTCTTCGCCGATACGGAGAACGAGCTGCACGACGTAGTCCAGAGGCTTGAAGAGAATCCGCTCGTACTGAAGGCCGACTCGGCGCTCGGCCTCCTTCCGCTCAACCTCGCCGAACAGCAGCAGACTCTCCGGTCCCTCGACATCGGCGTGTACGCGGAGGAGCTCGCGTTCCTCGACCGGTCGCTCGCCGCACGCCAGAGCGTCCTCGCGGAGATCCGCACGCTCCAGATCCAGTTGTCGCTCGTCGAGTACGCGGCCGACCTGAACGGACGGACCGACCTTGGCTGGGACGCGCGCACTCTCCTGGAACAGCTCCGAGAGATCCAAAACGTCCTGCGGACGATCCCCTTGGACGAGACGCGCAGAAGGGTGAGGGACCTTGCCGACGCCCTCCGGTCTCTCGACCTCCGCTTGAGCGAGGTCCGCGACCTCCCCCCCGCGGAGACCCTTCTCCGCAACATCCTCCAGAGCTACCCGCCCGAGATCTCCAGCCGGTGGCTCACGTCCGACGGCCGCTACCTCATCCGCGCTCAGATGAGCCCCGCCCTCTTCCGCGGGTCGAACCTCGAGGACTTCGACCGCTTCGCCGCCTCGATCTCCGATGACTACTTCGGGACGCCGCTTCTCATCAAGGACCTGGAGCACGCGATGAAGCGGGACTTCCTCCTCTCCACCCTGCTCGCCATCGCGTTGATCTCGTTCACGGTCTGGCGAACCTTCCGCAGCCCCTCGCGGACCGTCCTCGGCCTGTTGCCCCTCGTCCTCTCCTACCTGTGCATGCTCGGCGGGATGAAGCTCCTCGGAATCGAGTTCAACTTCATCAACATCACGATCTCGCCGCTTTTGATCGGAATCGGCGTCGACAGCGGCGTGATGCTCCTCCTCCGCTACGAGGAGGAGCGCGAGGTCCGTCTCGACGGCGCCATGGAACGCGCCGGGCAGACGACGATCGCGGCGATCCTGACCTCCGTATTCACCACCATGCTCGTCTTCGCGACCCTGCTCCTCGCCCGCACGCCGGGACTGCGGTACCTGGGAATCTGCGCCGTCCTAGGCCTGGGTTTCTCCCTCGTCTTCAGCCTCGTCTTCCTGCCAGCCGCCGTCTCGCTTCACCGGCCGCGGGGCACTGCCGCGGAATCCGATCGTCCCCCGGAACCTCCAACGACGGACTGAGGAAACGACACGCGACCGCAAAGGGCTTGCTCCACCGCGGGCGGACCCTCGCACGGGCCGCCGCCCGGTTGCGCGGCTTCCTGCGGATAGCCCCGGGCCCCCTCCAGGCGGGACCGAACGTCGGTCGCCAGCGTCTCTCTTCCCTTCCTGTCTTCCCCGCACTTCTAGGGAGCGCCGGGCGCTCCATCGTCCCTCGCGCCCGGCGGAGACTCGTGCCTTCCCTAGAGCCTGACGCCCTTCTCGTCGAGCTCGCGGCGCCTGCGCGCCGTCCTCTCCGGATCGAGGAGAGGCTCGACGTTCGCCAGCTACTCCCGGATCCAGCCCAAAAGCGGCTCCTCGACAGGAAGGAGGTCGCCCTCCCAGCGGTTCACCGGGAAGGGCTCCTCGTAGCGACACGTAATGAGGTCGTTCAGGCGGCGGGGCCGGCGGGCCTTCCCATACTCCATGTGGAGGTGGGGCGGGTAGTTCGCAAACTCGGGAAGCTCGTGCACTCGAGAAGGATCGATCGTCGCGAGGAGGGTCCCCGCGAGCACCGCCTGATGGACGAAGATCGGGTAGCGCTCGTCTTTCTCGTAGAGGGCTTGAAAGGTCGGCGTTTGATGGAGCTCGAAGAACCGCCGCGACCAGGCACGCAGGAGCCCCTTCTCTGGGCGGACGACGAGACAGCCGGCGTTGACGTACGGCCGGATCTTCGCGCGCTCGACACAAGCCTCCATGGGAAACAAGGCCTGCTCGGGCGTCCCGCAGACGCGGTAGATCGCGCTCCAAAAGGCGTCCGCGGGCTCGTCGAAGCGAGACCCGGCGTTCGTGATGTGGGCCGGACGATAGCCAAGGTCGATCTTTGGACCCGGCAGGAGGCCCTCCGGATCCCTCAAGACGAGCGTGTCGGGATCC
>JAPLGE010000156.1 GCA_026390315.1 Candidatus Bipolaricaulota bacterium | reverse complement strand
CAGGACTACGGGGTGATGGTGGCGACGAACCTGTTCGGCGACATCCTGTCCGACCTCGCGGCGCAGCTCGTGGGAGGGCTCGGGTTCGCCGCGGCTGGGAACATCGGGGACAACTACGCGATCTTCGAGCCGACGCACGGCTCCGCTCCGAAGTACGCGGGACAGAACAAGGTGAACCCGATCGCGACGATCCGCGCGGCGAAGATGATGCTCGACTACCTCGGGAAGAAGGAAGGGGCCGACGCCATTGACCGCGCCATCGCGCGGGTGGTCGCAGAGGGGCGGGCGCGCACCTACGACATGGGCGGCAGCACCACGGCGCGGTCGCTCTCCTACGAGGCGATCCCCGAGACCGCGCGGGGAGAGGCGAAGCGGTTCCTCCTGGACAGCGTCGGGTGCGCCCTGGCGGCCCTCGACCTTCCCGACATGCAGGCGGCGTACCGATACGTGAGAGAGGTGGGCGGGAAAAGGCAGGCGACGATCATCGGCCACGGGACGCGAACGGACCTTCCGAACGCGGCCCTTCTCAACTCCCTCCTCATCCGGGCCCTCGACTACAACGACATCTACTGGAAGCAGGACCCGTCTCACCCCTCCGACGTCATTCCGGCGGCGCTCGCCGCGGGCGAGCATCGGCTGGCGAGCGGGAGAGACCTCATCGTGGGGATCGTGATCGCGTATGAGCTTGAGATGAGGCTGTGTCTTGCGGCGACTCCCGGCGTGCGCGAGGTCGGCTGGCACCACGCGAGCCTCACCCAGTTCGTGAGCCCCCTGGTCGCGGGACGGATGCTCGGCCTCTCCGAGGACGAGATGGTGGCGGCGGTCGGGATCAGCGGATCGAGCCACTTCACCCTGGGAGGCGTCGTCGCCGGGCACCTGACGAACATGAAGAACACGGCCGACCCCATGGCGACCGAGGCCGGGGTCCGGGCGGCGCTCCTCGCGCGGACGGGCTACACCGGGCCGACGGAGGTGTTCGAGGGGAAGGAAGGGGTCTTCTCGGTCCTGAAGCAGGTCAAGTGGGACCCGCAGGCGATGGTCGATGGGTTGGGAGAGAAGTTCCTGATCACGGAGTGCGGCTACAAGGCCTTCCCGACCGAGGCGCTCACCCATCAGCCGATCACGGCGACCCTCGACCTCGTGCGCGAGAACCGGATCGAGCCGCACGACGTGGAGAAGATCCTGGTGAAGACGACGACCCGCGGGGCGGACATCCTTTCCGACCCGAGCAAGTACCAGCCGACGACGAAGGAGACGGCCGATCACTCGCTCCCCTACGGGATCGCCGTGGCGGCGGCGAAGGGGCACGTCCTCCCCTCCGACTTCGAGGAGTCCACACTCAAGGATCCGCTCGTGTGGGCGCTCCTCCCGCGGATCAAGGTCGTGGCCGACCCAGAGATCGACCTTCTCTTCCCCAAAGTGAAGCGGGCGATCGTCACGATCACGACGAAGAAGGGCGCGACGTTCACGCGCCAGGAGGACTTCGCCAAGGGGCAGCCAGAGCGGCCCCTCTCGCAGGAGGAGCTTGTCGCCAAGTTCCGCTCGAACGCCGAAGCGGTCATGACGGCCCGCCGCATGGATCGGGTCGTCGAGAGGACTCTCGCCCTCGAAAAGGTGGAGAAGGCCGGCGACTACATGCGCCTCCTCGTGCGGGATCGCTAGGCGGGTGGCGAGCGCGGCAGCCGCAGGGGGCGTGGGGCGCCCGTCGGCACGATCGCTCGGCGACGTCCGACGGGCGCTCCTCCTCTGGTACGCCGCGCACGGCCGCGACCTCCCGTGGCGGCGGACGAAGGATCCGTACGCGATCCTCGTCTCCGAGGTGATGCTCCAGCAGACTCAGGTCGCGACCGTTGTACCCTACTACGAGCGGTTCCTCGCGCAGTTCCCGAACGTAGAGACCCTCGCCGCGGCGACGCAGGACGAGGTCCTCAAGGCCTGGGAAGGGCTCGGGTACTACGCGCGGGCGAGGAACCTCCGTCGCGCGGCGCAAGTGATCGTCGGGGAGCAGGGAGGGGTCGTCCCCGGTTCCCTGAAAGAGCTGCTCAAGCTTCCGGGAGTCGGCCGCAACACCGCGGCCGCCGTGGTGAGCATTGCCTTCGGCCGAGACGAACCGGTCCTCGATGGGAACGTCACTCGCGTCCTGTGTCGCCTGTTCGGAGTGGAGGACGATCCGACGAAAGCCGAGACGAAGCGCGCCCTGCTCGAGCTTGCCGGAGCCCTCATTCCTAGAGGACAGGCGGGCCGGTCGAACCAAGCCCTGATGGACCTTGGGGCGACCGTGTGCACTGGGCATGACCCCAAGTGCCCTTCTTGTACCCTCGGCCGTCGGTGCGTGGCCAAACGTCAAGGCCGGGTGGACGAGCTTCCGCAGCGGCGGCGGAAGAGAGCGGTTCCTCACGTTGAGGTCGCGGCCGGCCTTGTTTGGGACCGCCCGCGCTCCTCTTCCGGCGCGAGGCTCCTCATCACCAAGCGTCGGCCGGACGACATGCTGGGAGGCCTGTGGGAGTTTCCCGGCGGGAAGAAGGAAGTCGGAGAGACGCTCGAGGAGTGCCTCGCGCGCGAGCTCAAGGAGGAGCTAGGGATAAAGGTCGAGCTTGAGGAGCGCTTCCTCACGGTGAGACACGCCTATTCTCACTTTCGCGTCACCCTCGCGACCTTCCACTGCCGCCACGCCGCCGGGGAGCCCGAGGCGATCGGCTGCGCGGAGCACCGGTGGGTGCAGCCGGCGGACCTCGATCGGTATGCCTTTCCGAGCGCCGATCTTCGGATCATCGCCGCTCTTCGCGACACCGCGGCAGCGCAAGCTGCGCGAAGCGGCGTCTCCTAGAACGAAACCGCAAACCCGAGCCCGGCGCTCAGGACCCCTCCCCAGGAAGCGACCTCGACCAGGAGGCTCGCGTTTGGGGACAGGGCGAGTCGAAGGCCAGCCGCGAACTGGTGAATCAGGTTCGTCTCCCCGCCCACGAGCGGTAGGAGCGGCCGGTACACCGCGTAGAGCGGGAAGAACGGGACGGTGCTGTCGAAGTACACCGACCCCTCGAGGCCCCAGCCGACCGTGCCGCTCGAGTACCCTCCGCCGAAGCCGAGGGCGAGCGCGAAGCTGTCCGGCTGGTCGAACAGGGTGACCTTGAGGTCCCCGATCACTCCCAGGAAGCCGACGTTTCCGGAGGAAAGGCCGACCATGGCGCCGCTCTTCACGCCGAGTTCGAGGTTGTCGGAAAGTCCGACCGCCAGGCGGCCCTGCGGCGTGAGAATCCAGGTGGTTTCCTGTTCAATGGCCAGGTTCAAGGCCGCCATGGCGACGGTGATCGCCGCCTTTCCCTTTCCCACCGATCGCGCCGTCTCGAAGACGTTGAAGAAGCAGCCCGTCAAGAGAAAAAGCGCGACAAGCAGCGCGATTACCCCTGCGACTCGATCCTTTGCTCTCATGCCCCACCCCCTCCGGGTTGGTGACTCGCTACACTCTGCCGCCGGGAGGGCGGGGCTGTCAAGTCTCCGAGCTTGGCGGACAGCCGCGCGGAGTTGACTTGGGCGCCTCCTTCTGGAAAGATCTCCCGAGAGGGGAAGGGGGGATAGGATTGACAAAGGTGTGGATGTGGGGGGTCGTCATCGTGCTGTGCGCCGTATCCCTCTCCTCTCGAGCGCAGGTGGAAGACCTGATCCGAGCGGCCGACGCGGCCTTTGACGCGCACCAAGGCGCCTTCACGTTTGACTCCTACGAGGGCCGGCTCAGGGTGGCGATCGCGACGTACGAGCAGGCGCTCCTCCTGATCCCGGAAGACGCTCAGCAGACCCGCTCACATACCCTCAACAACCTTTCCGAAGCCTGTTTCGAGCTGGGGACGGCCTACTCGGCCAGTCGGGACGAGCAGGAGGCGCTCTTCAGCAAGGGGAAGGACTACGGGCTGGTGAGCCTTCGCCTCTCGGCCGACTTCGCGAGCGTGGAGACGGCGCAAGGGTTCCGCGCAGCGCTCTCTGCAGCCACGGACGGCGTCGCCCTGTTCTGGTACGGGAACAACCTCGGGCGCTACATCGAATTCCACCCCCTCGCCGCGATCACGGGGGGAATGAAGGACGTCGAAGCCTCGTTCGAGCGGACGACCGAGCTCGACGAGGCCTTTCTCGGCGGCGGCCCTTGGCGGGCGCTGGGATCCTACCTCTCGACCGTGCCCGCGATCCTCGGCGGCGACCTGGAACGGGCCGGGGAGTGCCTGCGCCGAGCGATCGAGCTCGGGCCGGACTACCTCGAGAACTACGTGAACTACGCGGAGTACTACGCGAAGGCCAAGAAAGACTGGGCCTCGTTCTGTGAGGAGACGAAGCAGGCGCTC
>JAPLGE010000082.1 GCA_026390315.1 Candidatus Bipolaricaulota bacterium | reverse complement strand
GTATGGAGGGGGCGACTTCACGGTCTCCCAGGGGACGCTCGTCTTCGTTTGCGACGGCCGGCTCTACCGCCAATCCCTCGCCCGCGGAGGAGCGCGGCCGATCACGCCCCCATTTGGTCAGGCCGCCGCGCCCGCGATCTCTCCCGACGGGAGATGGGTCCTGTTCGTCTGGAGCGACGGAGTCGAGGACGTCATCGCCGTCGTCGATCTGGATGGCCGTCTGTGTGGATCGCCTGGGACCACCCGCGCATGCCTTGGGACGGCACGGTCCTCGAGCTCGGGACGCTCGAGCTCGCCGAAGGACGTCTCCCGGGTCTGAAGGAGGCGGAGAGGGTGGTCGGGGGGGAAGCGGTCGCTGTCTTCCAGCCCGAGTTCTCTCCCGATGGCCGGTTCCTCGCCTACGTCTCGGACGAGCAGGGGACGGGGAACCTCTCGTTGTATGACCTCTCGACCCGGGTCGCGCGCGCCCTGACCCAGGGGGACGAGGAGCTCGGCGCGGCCGCGTGGGTGCAGGGGATCAGGACGTACGGGTTCAGCCACGACGGAGGGCGGATCATCGTGCGGGCGAGCAAGGAAGGGATCGATCGGATGAGGCGGATCGACCTCGCGACCGGGCGGATCGAGCCACTCGATGAGAACTTCGCCGAGTACACGCGCCTGCAGCAGGTGATTCCCTCTCCGACCGAGAACGCGGTCGCGGCGATCGGCGAGGCGGCGACGATCCCGCCCCGCGTCATCACGTGCACCCTGGCCTCTCTCCAGCGGCCAAGGGTTCACGCGCACTCAAGCGGAGAGACCGTGCCCCGCGAAGACCTGTCGGTCCCGGAGCCGATCACGTGGATCGGCCTCGACGGAGGGAAGGTGTACGGCCTCTACTACCCGCCGGCGAACAGCCGGTTCTCCGGGGTGGGACTTCCGCCGGCGGTCGTCATGGTCCACGGCGGCCCGACGAGCCAGTACACGGCCGGGTACCACGGGAGCACGCAGTTCCTGGCCACTCTCGGCTACGCCGTCCTCGAGGTGAACTACCGCGGGAGCACGGGATACGGCCGCGACTACCGGCAAGCTCTCGCGGGCAACTGGGGCGTCCTCGATGTCGAGGACGCGGTCTCGGGAGCCGCCCACCTAGGACAGAGCGGCCGCGTCGATCGGGAGAGAATCGCGATCATGGGCGGAAGTGCGGGTGGATACACCGTCCTGCGCGCTCTCACCGAGCACCCGGGCGCGTTCAAGGCGGCCGTCTGTCTCTACGGGGTCTCGGATCTCTTCGGCCTGGCTCAGGACACGCACAAGCTCGAGGCGCACTACCTCGACTCGCTCGTCGGGCCGCTCCCGCAGGCGAGTCCGCTCTATCGCGAACGGTCGCCTCTCTTCTCTGCCGACCGGATCGCCGATCCGATCGCGCTCTTCCAGGGCGACGAGGACCTGGCCGTGCCGAAGATCCAATCGGACCGGATCGCGGCGTCGCTTGCGCGCCGCGGCGTGCCGCACGAGTACCACGTGTACGTTGGGGAGGGCCACGGTTGGCGGAAGGCCGAGACGATCGAGGCGTTCTACCGCGACGTGGAGCGTTTCCTGCGCGAACGCGTCCTATTTGCCTAGAGGACGCGGGGCACGCGCAGGGCGGGGAGATGGCGGAGCGCACGGGAAGAGAGGAGGAGCGATGGAGCTCTACGAGGCGATCAGGGGGCGACGGAGCGTACGGCAGTTCCAGGATCGTCCGGTCGAACAGGAAAGGCTCGAGCGGATTCTCGACGCCGCCTTGTGGGCGCCTTCCGCCCATAACGCCCAGGCGTGGCGGTTCACCGTGGCTCGCGGAGAGACGAAACGGGCAATCGAGCGGGCGATGGTGGAGGCGGCCGAGGGCGCGGAGGCGCGCGGCGAGTCCCTCCCGGGGTTCAAGGCGACCGCACGCCTAGTCGGCGCGGCGCCCGTCTTGATCGCCGCGTTTCACTTTCGATCCGAGCCGATCCTTCTCCGGGAGACCTACGCGCTCAGAGAGCTTCTTCTTCTCTCAGCACAGATCCAGTCGGTCGCCGCGGCGATCGAGAACCTCCTGCTGGCGGCGCATGCGGAGGGGCTCGGCGCTGTCTGGATTGGATACACGAACCTGATCGCCGCCCGGCTGAAGGAGATCCTCGGCGAGGACGGCTTCCCCGTGGCCGCCGTCGCCCTCGGCTACCCGCGGCAGGCGCCGCCTGCTCCCGAGCGGAAGCCGCGACCGGAGCGGGTCGTCCTTCGCGGAGCGTGAGCTTGGCCTCGCGGGCGGTACAATCGGAGATCTCTGTGATCGGTTTCGATAGAAAGGAGCGCTATGAGAGTCCTGATCATCACGAGTAGTCCCAACGCCGCCGGGCTCACCGCCGCCTGCGGAGAGGCCGCGCGACATGGGATTGTGGACGGCCACAGCTCGGCGCGGGTCGTGAACCTGAACGGCTTGAACATCGCGCGCTGCGCGGTCTGCGAGGACGGTTGGGGGACCTGCCGGAGCGAGCACCGCTGTCGGATCGACGACGACTTCCAGTCCCTGCACGAGTCGTTCCGCCAGGCGGAAGCGTACGTGGTGGTCACGCCCGTCTACTTCGGCGAGCCGAGCGAGGCGCTGAAGGCGGTCTTCGATCGCCTCCGACGGTGCGAGGCGACAAGAAAAGACGAGCCGAGTGCCCTGGCCGAAAAGCCGGTCGTCGCGATTGCCGCGGCGGGGGGATCCGGCGGCGGCGCGGTGCACTGCCTCGCGGAGATGGAGCGGGTGCTGGGAAAACTTGGCGCTGACCTCTTCGACGCGATCCCTGTGACCCAGAGGACGCGCGAGTACCAGCTCGAGACGATTCACGACGCCCTGGTCGCTCTTGTGAGCTCGCGGCCGAGCGCGCCGGCCGCCTCGCCATCACCGCGGGAGGAGCGTCGTCCTCCTCGGCCGACACGCGGACGCCGGCGGCACTAGCCGCGCTCTGCCAGGCGGTAGACCTCGCTGTACTTCCTCGTGATGTAGCTCAAGAAGTACGCGGAGTCCGGCTCTTTGCCGGTCACGCGCTTGACCAGTTCCTTGGGCTCGTGGACCTTGCCGAAGTGATGGACCCGATCTTGGAGCCAGCCGCGCAGCAGGGCGAAATCGCCGCGAGCGATGCGCGCGTCGAGGTCGGGGGTCTCCTCTTGGAGCGTGGCGAAGAGCTGGGCGGCGTAGAGGTTCCCCAGCATGTAGGAAGGGAAGTACCCGAAGAGGCCCGCGGACCAGTGGACGTCCTGCAGGACCCCGCTTGCGTCGTCCGTCGGGGTGACCCCCAGGTAGCGGCCCATCGCGTCGCGCCACAGGTCGGGAAGGTCGGCGACGGCGATCTTTCCGTTGATGAGGCCGTCCTCTAGCTCGAAGCGCAGCATGATGTGAAGGTTGTAGGTCACCTCGTCTGCCTCGACGCGGATGAGCGACGGTTCCACGACGTTCACGGCGCGCCAGAGGGCGTCCGCGCTCGGGGAAGAGAGCTCCGGGAAGACCTGGGTCAGGATCGGCCGGAAGAAAGTCCAGAACGGAAGGCTCCTTCCGATCATGTTCTCCCACAGCCGCGACTGGGATTCGTGGATGCCGAACGAGGCGCCCTCGTCAAGGCCGGTCCACTGAAGCTCCGGGGAGATCCCCTGGTCGTACAGGGCGTGGCCGCCTTCGTGGAGGGAGCTGTAGAGGCTCGAGAGGAGGTCGTTCTCAACGAACCGAGTCGTGACGCGAACGTCGTTCGGCCCGGTCGAGCTCGTGAACGGATGGACCGCGGTGTCGAGCCGCCCGGCGGCGAAGTCGTACCCCATCGCCCCAAGGGCTCGTAGCGAGAGTGCCCGCTGGCGGTCGGCGGAGAAGGATCCGCGCAGAAAGCTCGTGTCGGGTCGGGCTCCCTCGGCGAGGAGTTGCTTGAGGAACGGGACGAGGCGCTCGCGCAACGGCGCCATCACGCCGCGGACCTCGCGGCCCGTCATCCCGGGCTCGAATCCCTCGATCAGCGCGTCGTAGGGGTTTTCCTTGTACCCGTAGTACTCGGCGAAGCGGCGGGCGAAGTCGACTATCTCCTCGAGATGGGGTTGGAAGGATTGGAAGTCCGACGCGGCCCTGGCCTTCTCCCACGCTGACTCGCTCCGCGAACGGGCGACGGCGAAACGCTCGAACAGACTGGGAGGAATCGCCTTGTGGCGGCGGTAATCCTTCCCCACCACGCGCACGCTGGCTCGGTCCTCGAGGGAGAGGTCGTCCTCTGCCTCGAGTTTCTCCAGGTACCGCCCGAGCTTGTCGGCGGTCCCGAGCTCGAAGACGATCTTGGCGAGCTTGCCGATCGTCTCGGCCCGCGCCTCGTGCCCCTTCGGCGGCAGGCAGGTGCGTTGATCCCACTGGAGAAGAGTCAAAGCTGAGTTGAGTTTTCCGATCTCTCGAAGGTGCGCCTTGTAGGCGGCGAGCGTTTCCAATGTCTTCCTCCTTGCGAAAACGGGGCGGCCCGGGGACCGCCTTCTCCGGGACTGGAGCATTCTCTATGGGGCGCGGACGCGATTCCTGAGGATCCCGATCCCGTCGATTTCGATTTCCACGAGATCGCCTGGCGAAAGCGGCCCAACCCCGGCCGGGGTCCCGGTCGCCACCACGTCGCCCGGCTCGAGGGTCATGAAGGAGGTGACTTCCTCGAGGATCGCAGGGATGGACACGATGAGGTCGCGGGTGGATCCGTCCTGCTTGGTCACCCCGTTCACGCGCAGCGTGATGTGAAAGGGCTCCTCGATCTCGTCGGGAGTGAGGATCACAGGGCCAAGAGGGGCCGATGTGTCGAAGCCCTTGGCGCGAACCCAGTTCTTCTCCCAGCTCTGGGCGTCGCGGTCGGAGACGTCGTTCATGCAGGTGTAGCCGAGGATCGCCTCGTAGGCGTTCGCGGCGCGGAGGTGGCGGGAGCGGGTTGCGGCCCAGGCAGACGATCTTTGTCGGAACACAGGGGGCCAGAAGGCGCACCGACTCGACCGGGTAGGTCTTTCCGCCGGCGACGACCTCGTCGCCTCGCAGCTCGCCTTGTCCTGTCTTTCCTGTTCTGGAGAACCGCACGAGTCTCATCGCCTGAGTCTTCACCTCCTCGAGGGCTCGGGGCTAGAACGAGTAGGAGTACGTCACGGAGATGTCATGGAATCCAGTCTCCGAAAGGCGGAAACCGCACGCGACCTGGCCGAAGGAGATTCTCCCCAGCGCAGTTTCCTCGCAGCACGTCAAGTCGTAGCGGAGGTCGACCCGGATCGAAGGCAGGTCAAAGGAGAGGGTGAAGTCCGGGCCGAGGGCCACGATCTCGATCTCAGGAGACAGGAAGACCGAGAGCTGGTCCTTCGTGTAGTTCCAGCTGGCCGCGAGCGAGAGGAGACCTGTTGCATCGAAAGTCGCCGACGAGGAGAGGTTGCCGCCCCAGGCGGGGCCGCTTAGCTGGGCGCTCCCGGAAAGGAAGGAGAAGTCGTTGGCGAACGACCAGTTGCTGTTCACCGAGGCGCAGCCGAGCTTGGCGAACAGACCGACCGTCAAGCCCTGGAGCTCGAAGAGACCCTCGTACGGGAGTCCGATGCGAAGGTTCGCGTTGAGGGCGGGAACGGTGGCCATCCAGGAGACGTATTCCCCCTCCAGTCCTCCGTCCCCGAACGCAAGGTCGACGCTCGCCTTCCCCCCGCACAGGGAGAGGTCCCCCCACGAGACGCGCGCCCCCTCAAAGCAGCCTCCGGTCTGGACTTGTCCGAAGGGCGTGGCGCCGATGCCCAGCGCCACCGTGAGGCGGCCGAGCTCTGGGATGTTGCCATAGACGCGAATCGTCGTCCCGAAACCGTAGGAAGGCGTCTGGTCGCTTCCGAGGTTGGCCCCAACCAAGGACGCCACGAACGCCACCCCGGAGAGCGTCCCCGAGAGCGAGAAGCTCGCGCGCGCGAAGGTCTTCGACGAGAAGGACACGCCTCCCTGAAGGTTGTACTCGCCCAGGGGGGTGGAGAGGCGGAATGTCTCGGAGGCGAGCCCGGCCATTCCGAAGCTCGTCTGAGAGGTGACGCTGAACTGCTGCACGCGATACGAGATGCTGAAGACATCGCTCAGGCCGACGGAGGAAAGCGTCAGATCTGCCACCGTCAGACTGACCGTGTTGCTCCCGGAGAGCTTCCCCACAGGCTGGGCCGGGTTGTCGGCCCACGCGAGCGCCCCAACCATGAGAACACACAGAAGGGCCACAGCCGCACACAGCCGGATCGAAGTGAAGCTTGCCATACGTTCACCCTAGCGGCAGACGGCAGCTTCCCGCGCGCCTCTGCGGCCGTTCAGTTGGATCTTCTTCGTCCGGGGGGGTTCCGCATGTCACCTGCCCGCAGGACACCGGGAAGGGCTGTCGCTTCGGGGGAAAGAAGAGATGAATGCAGCATCTGACCTAGTCTCTCCGTGCGGGCGGAGTGCCGCGCCTCCTGGTCATGAGGAGGGCTACTTCCCTTGGGCGCCCTCCCGCGGCGCGCACGAGCGCGCGCCGACGAGAGGGCGGAGTCCCGGTCGCAGGCTTCAAGCCGCGTGGCGCCAGGGATGTGCCTCTGGCCGAACGTCACAGGGGTGTCTGCGCGTTGGGAGCCTCTTCTGTGGTTCTCGTCTTGCCGGAGCGCTAGAAGACGTGCGAGAAGGTCACCGAGATCGCTTCGAATCCCGTCGTGCTCACGGCGAAGCAGAGGGCGACCTGTCCGAGGGAGAGGCCCTCGCAGCACGTGAGGTCCCGGTGGAGGTCGACGCGGAGGCTCGGCGTATCGAACTCGATCGAACCGGCCCCAATGGCGAGGATGTCAAGCTCGGGCGAGAGAGTGAGGGAGAGCCCGCTTTCGGAGTACGCCCACGAGGCCGCGACTCCCAGGAGGCCCGTCTCGTCGAACGTGGCTCGGCCCAGGAGGGTCCCTCCCCACGCCGGGCCGGCTCACCTGCGAGCTTCCGCTCACGAAGTGGCGGTCGGCGTCGAACGACCAGTCGCCGGACAGAGCGGCGTCTCCCCAGTCGCCGGCAACCCCGGCGTGGAACCCCTGGAAGTCGAGCGGGCCCTCGTAGAAGAGCTTGACGCGGAACCGGAAGTCGTAGAAGGGAATCGGGAGCGTCCAGGTGAGGTACTCGGCGCTCGGCCCGAGCTCGTCGAACGCGACGTCGACGCTCGCCGTCCCCCCCGCAGAAGCCTAGATCGGCCCAGGAGATGCGTGCGCCCTCGAAGCAGAAGCCGGGCTTCACCTGGCCGAACGGCGTGGCGCCGATGCCGAAGACAAAGGCGAGCCGCCCGAGGTCCGGGACGTGCCCGGAGACCCGCACGGTGGTCCCGAACCCGTAGACCGGGGTCTGGACGCTCCCGACGTTCGACGTCAGCCCGGCGACCGTGAGCGTCACTCCCTCGAAGCGGCCGGAGAGGACGCGGTTCCCGAACGTGAAAGCCTTCGAAGAGAACGACGCGCCTCCCTGCACGTTGAGCGGACCGAGCTCGGTCGAGAGGGTGAAGCGCTGCGAGGCGATTCCGCCCGTCCCGAAGAGGGTCTGTCCCCCGATGCTGGATCTTTCGACCCTGTAGAAGAGCGTCATCGCGTCCGTGAGGGTCGCCGCCGAGAGATCGAGGCTCGCGAGGCTGAGGGTGACGGCATGACTTCCGGAGAGCCTCCCCAGAGACACCGCGGCGGCGCCTGGGTCACCCGAGGGAGAACGGCGACGGCGCAGACCAGGCGGACCGGAACCCTGGCCATACGTCTTTCCTCCCGTAGGCCGCGTCGATCCAGATCACCGACGCGCGGCGGCTCCTGCCGGCGATGCCTTCCGCGTCCTGGGCCCTGACGTCACCCTTCCCAGGCGGGCAGGCCGTCCTGTCTACGGGCCGACGAGGGTGATGATCTGGTCGAGCTTCGAATCAAGCTTCTGCAGGAAGAACATCAGGTCGCTGTTCGACCACGCATGCTCCTCCGCCCGCTGGGCCTCATCTTCGATCAGTTTCAGCTCGTGCTGGTAGATGAGGTCGAGCCCCGTATCGAGGTCTTCGAGTTTCTGCTCGATCGCGTCGAGCCGATTCTTCCCATCCTTGTCGACCAAGAGGGCGTAGACCTCCTCCAGAGTGACCGGCTTCTGCGTCTGCGGGGCCTGCTGGCCCGCGAACAGGACGAAGAAGAGGGCCGCCCCGAGGGCGATCGCTCCCACCACCAGGATCCACCGTGTCCTCACCTTCACCGCGCACCTCCTGTCAATCTGCTCATCTCAGGGACCATAGCCGATTCACCCCGGCTCTGTCCACTGGGGACGGTCGCGCTCGGCGCTACGGCACAACCTCCATCGGCACGAAGGACACGCTGTCCCGTGCGTAGCGGATCCAGACATGGTGTGGTCCCGGGCCGAGGGCCGCCGTGTCAATCACCAGGACGCGGGTGCCCTCTTCCTGACGGGGCGTCGCCGCGACGGGCTCCCCGGCGACTCTCCCTCCGCGGTGGGGGCGTGACGAGGACGCGCACGTCTTCCTGAGTCGGCTCGCCAGGGACCGCGCTCGGCAGCGGCACCTGGACCGGCTCCCTCATCCGGACTCTGGATGCCTCGTAGCCTAGGCCCACGAGGAGCGTCTCGAGGCGCGGGGAGTTCTCGCCGCGGGCCGTCCCAAAGAGGGCTCTCCCTTGTGCGTCCGAGCCCTGGACGAAGAGCCCAAGGTTCGTGTGCCAGTTTGGATCGAGATCGCTCTTCTGTCGACAGTGATGGGGATCACCTTCCGTGCATCGAGGGCGCCAGAGTCGGCGATGACGCTTGCCGGGCAGGGCTCCAAGGTTCCGGTGCACCCTGTTGACGGCCTGAGCCGGCGTCACTAGAATGTACGCAGGCTCCAGGCCAGAGTGGCGGAATTGGCAGACGCACGGGACTCAAAATCCCGCGGCCTTCGGGTCATGTGGGTTCGACCCCCACCTCTGGCAGACCCTAGGTTCGCCGCCTCGCTTCGCGCGAGTCGCCGGAGTCCTCGCGTGCCTTGCGGCTGCGCCGGAGGAACGTGGGGATATCGAAGTCGTCCGCCCCGATGCGGCTCTCCTCTTGGAGCTTCTGTAGCATCGTCTCGTCGCCGAGCGGCGAGGCTCCCTCCTCCTCGCCCTGGTAGGCGACGGAGAAGCCGGTCGCGATCACGGTGAGGCGGACCTTCTGCATCCCGTCGCGGATCGCCGTCCCGAAGATAATGTCGGCGCGGTCGGATACCGCCTCGCGGATGAGAGACGCGGCTTCGGTGACCTCTTCGAGCGTCAGGTCCGAGCCGCCCGTGATGTTCATGATCACCTTGCGCGCCCCCTTGATCGAGCCGTCGAGGAGCGGCGAGAAGATGGCGTTCCGCGCCGCCTCCTTCGTCTTTCCCTCGCCCTCCCCTTCGCCGATTCCCATCATGGCCGTCCCCGCTCCGCGCATGACGCTTTCGACGTCGGCGAAGTCGAGGTTGATCATCCCCGGGACGGTGATCAGGTCGGAGATCCCTTCGACGCCCTTGCGCAGGATCTCGTCGGCCATCTCGAAGGCCTTGGTGATCGGCATGTCCGCCGGGGTGACCTTGAGCAGCTTGTCGTTCGAGATGGTGATCAGGGCGTCGACGCCCTGAGAGAGGCGGGCGATGCCAGCCTCCGCCTTCTCCGCGCGGGCGAGGCCCTCGAAGGAGAAGGGGCGCGTGACGATCCCGGTCGTGAGGATCCCGGCCTCTTTGGCGAGCCCGGCGATCACCGGCGCCGCGCCGGTCCCGGTGCCGCCGCCCATGCCGCAGGTGATGAACGCCATGTCCACGCCTTCGAGGAGGTCCATGATCTCCTCGCGGCTCTCCTCGGCGGCGAGCTTGCCGATCTCCGGGTTCCCGCCGGCGCCAAGGCCGCCGGTCAGCTTGCGGCCGATCTGCAGGGTCCGGTGGGCCTTCACGACCTCCAGGACCTGCGCGTCGGTGTTTACCGCGACGAGCTCCACGCCCGTGATTCCGGCGGCGACCATGCGGTCGACGGCGTTTCCTCCTCCTCCTCCGACCCCGATCACCATCAGCCGTGCCAGTGGCGTGAAGCTCTTCTCTTCAGTCATCGCTATCCCCGGAAGAACCGGTTGAACCAGGTGAAGAGCTTGGACATGAGCGAGCCCTTTCTTCGGTCCAGCCGCCTCTTCTTGAAGTCCTTGGCGTCCACCGCGTAGCGAAGGAGGCCGATTGACGTGGCGTAGATCGGCGATTCCACGATGTCGCGCAGGCCGTGGATCCCCCGCGGGATCTTCCCCAAGCGAACCGGGATGTCGTAGCGCTGGGACGCGAACTCCGCGATCCCGTTCAGGAGCGAGGTGCCGCCTGTGAGCACAAGGCCCGCCGGGACGAGGTCGCGGTAGCCGGCGTCCTCCACCTCCTGCATGGCGAGGTCGAGGAGCTCCTCGATCCTGGGCTCGATGATCTTGGCAAGCTTCTTCCGCGAGGCGAGCTTCTTCTCGTCGCCGCCGATCGTCGCCACCTCGACCTTCTCGTCCTCGCCCACGCTGTCGACGAGAGCCGTCCCGGCCGTCTTCTTGATCAGTTCCGCTTCCTCGATCGGGGTCTGCAGTCCGACGGTGATGTCGTTCGTGATGTGCTCTCCAGCGATCGGGATGACCTTCGAGAACCAGATGTCTCCGCCGCGGAAGACGCTGATGTCGGTGGTTCCGCCGCCGATGTCCATCAAGACGACGCCGAGCTCCTTCTCGGCCGAGGAGAGGACCGCCATAGAGGAGGCGAGCGGCTCAAGGACGATCTGCTCGATCCCGATGTCCAGGGCCTCGACGCACCGGACAAGGTTGTGCACCGCCGTGATGGCGCCGGTGACGATGTGCACGTCGACCTCAAGCCGCGTCCCGGTCATCCCAACGGGGTCGGTAATCCCGTCCTGCCCGTCCACGATGTACTGCCGCGGGATGATGTGAATCATCTCGCTCTCCGGCGGGAGCTGAATCGCCTGCGCCGTCTCCACCACGCGGCGGACGTCGTCCGGGGTGATGATGCGATCTGGGCGGTTGATGGAGACCGTTCCGCTGTTGTTGATCGAGGTAATGTGCTTGCCGGCGATGCCGACGTAGACCGTGTTGATCCGGACGTCGGCCATGTTCTCCGCTTCCTCGACCGCCTTGCGAATCGAGGCGATCGTCCGTCCGATGTCGACCACGACTCCCTTCTCCAAGCCGTGTGACTCAGCCTTGCCCAGGCCGATGACCTCGATCGTCCCGTCGACGATGTTGCCGACCAGCGCAACCACCTTGGTGGTCCCAACGTCGAGACCGACCGCCACTCTCTCCTTTCTCATCGGTTCACCACCTTGCGGGGCACAAGTATTGCCTCACCCCCAAATCTGAGGTCTATGGAACGATACTGAGCCGCATCGATCTCGAGGAGAAGCGCGGCGAGAGCGTCAATGCGCGGAGCGATCTCGTCAACAGAGCCGAGGTAGACCACGAGATCTTTCTCTCCTTGCAGGATCACCGAGAAGCGGTTCGAGAAGTCGACGGACTGGAAGAACTTCTCGGTGAGGCCGTGCCAATAGAGCCGTTCCAGGGTCGCCACGACGTTCGGATCGCTGACGCGGGCGCCCGGTTCGTTTCCCGTCAAGGGCGCGCCCTTCACCAGGAGGGGCGGCTGAAGCTCCTTCGTGGCCTTCGCCACGACGACCCCGCCCTCGCCGAGGACGAGGAGTCCCGCCCCGCTTGGGCCAGCGATGACCGCGACCGGCTGGCGCTCCTCAACCACGATCTCCACGCGGTGGAGGAGAGCTCTGTGGATCAGGACATCCTTCGCCCAGGGCAGGCGCGCAAGCGCCTCATGCGCCCGGCGCACGTGGAGACGAAAGAGGTTCTCACCGGTCTTGAAGCCGGTGACGCGCTCGATCTCTTCTGCCGGGATATAGCTATTCTTCCTCACAACGATCTCGCGCAGATCGAATAGAGGGAGCCAAGGCGTGTAGAGGATGATCGTGGCAGCAGCGATAACAACCCCCCCCATTACGGCAGCCCGTCGAGCAAACCGTCCTCTCGGTCCTCCCCTTTTCACCCCTCGATAACCCTTATCTCTAGCTCGAGCCAGACGCGGAAACTCTTATACACCTTTCGGCGCACAATGTCAATTAAGCTGCGGATCTCAGCGCTTGACGCCCCCCCGAGGTTGACGATGAAGTTTGCATGTTGCTCAGATACCTTGGCCATTCCGACGCGCACACCCTTCAGTCCAGCCGCGTCGATGAGCCGGCCCGCCGAAAGGAACGGCGGATTCCTGAACACGCAGCCGGCGCTCTTCGCGGAGACCGGTTGGCTGGCTCGCCGCCGGGCGAGAAGTGCCTCCCTATCGTAGCTTTCGTCCGTAAGTCGGAGGCGCGCCCAGATGATGGTGAGTTTCCGCTCGAGGATGGCGCTGGAGCGGTAGGCGAACTGACAGTCCTTCGGGGAGAGAACTTCGAAGGTCCCGTCGGGGAGGAAGACAGCGAGCTCTTCGACGACATCGCCGATCGCGCGCCCCGGGATGCCTGCGTTCATGGCGATCGCTCCGCCGAAGGACCCTGGGATTCCGGCCAGGAAGTTGAGCGATTGGCACCCGGCCAGGTCGGCGAGGTTGACGAGCGCTGGGAGCGGCTCGCCAGCGAAGGCGCGCAGCGAGGCTTCGTTGAGGGCCACTCCGCGGAGCCGTTCGGTGGAGAGGACGAGTCCGGAGAAGCCCTCGTCCGCGACGAGGAGGTTCGATCCGGCGCCGAGCGCGAGCCAGGGAACTCCACAGGCCGCGGCGAGCTCAATCGCCCGTTTCAGGGCGAGCGGGCTCTCCGGCGAGAAGAGACAGGCCGCCCTGCCGCCGACTCCGAAGGTCGTGCGCGAGGCAAGGGACTCGTCGAAGCGGACCTTCCCCGGCAGAGTGGCGAGCTCATCGGTGAAAGTCCTTTCCGTTACACTGTGCAGAAGCGTCCCTGCTTGAGAAAGCATGACAGTTCCTCCGTCACGGTCCAGATGTCGCCGGCGCCGAAGCTGATGATGAAATCGCCCGGCTCGATGTAGCTCTCCAGGAAGGAGACGACTTCTTCCTTCCGCTCGATGGAGAAGAGGGTTGCGTCCGTGCACGAGGCGATCGCCTCGACGATCGCCTGCGAGGAGACGCCGGGGATCGGCTGCTCGCACGCTGGGTAGATCGACGTGACCACGACGGTGTCAGCCTCTTGGAAGGCCACGCCGAACTCGGCGCCGATGGCCTGCGTGCGCGTGTAGCGGTGCGGTTGGAAGATCGCGACGATCCGCCGGTTCTCCCATCCGTCTCGAATCGCCTTCAGATTGGCCTGAATCTGCTCTGGTAGGTGCGCGTAGTCGTCGACGACCGTGACGCCGTTCTCCTCCAGAAGCTGGAATCGCCGCTCGGGCAGGCGGAAGGAGGAGAGGCAGGTGGCGGCGGTCGCGAGGTCAAGCCCGGCCAGGTGGGCCGCGCCGATCGCGCAGAGCGCGTTGCGGACGTTGTGGTCGCCGGGGGCAGGGAGGAAGACCGGGGCGACGCGCTGGCCGCGGTACTGAAGCTCGAAGCGGCTGTGGAAGCGGTGGTGCTCGACGGATGTGGCGCGCAGGAGGGCGCCCTCGGCCAGCCCGACCGTCAGAGCGTTCGGGACCTCTTCGGCCAGGTCGCCAACGTGGCGATCGTCGATGGCGAGGACGACCTGCCCCGACTGCCGCACGTACTGGCGGAAGCTCCGTTTGATCGCGGACAGGGTGCGGTAGGTATTCAGGTGGTCGCGGCCCACGTTGGTGAGGACGCTGATGGAAGGCTCGAGAGCCAGGAAGAGCCCGTCGCTCTCGTCGACCTCGGTCACGAAGAACTGGCCGCGGCCCAGGTGGGAGTTCCCTCCCAGCCCGGGGCAATGCGCGCCGACGAGGTAGCTCGGGTCCATTCCGGCCTCGACGAGGATGTTGGCGACCATGGCCGTGGTCGTCGTCTTGCCGTGTGTCCCGGCAATGCCGACGCTCTTGTACCCGGAGAGCAAGGAGGCCAGGGCGTGCAGCCGCTTCACTACGGGCACTTCCCGCTCGCGCGCCGCTCTGACCTCGACGTTTCCGTCGCCGATCGCGGAGGAGACGATGACGGCGTCAATCTCGTCCTCGAGAAGGCGCGGGTCGTGTCCGACGTGGATCTGCGCTCCAGCCTTCCTAAGGCGCACCGTCTCGTCGTTCTCGTGCAGATCCGACCCGGAGATGCTCGCGCCGCGAGCCAACATAACGGCGGCCAGTCCGCTCATCCCTGCGCCCCCGATGCCCACGAAGTGGTACCGCTTCCTATCACCGATCACTTTTCACGCCTCCCTTGCTCTTGACATGGTGTGAATCTCCCCGAGGATAGATCGTGTGGCCTGTGGTCGGCCCAGACGCTTTGAATTCCTTGCCATCCGCGTGAGAGCTTCTCCGTCTTCGAGGATCTGCTCGATCAACCGCGCCAAGCCGAGCTCCGCGATGTCCGTCTCGTTGGCGAGGGCGCAAGCCTCCTTGTCTTTCAGGTAGCGCGCGTTCTCCCACTGATGCCCGTCGGCCGAACCGCCCCACGGGACGAGCAGGGCGGGCTTGCCGCACGACGTGATCTCCGCCAGAGTCGTCGCGCCGGCGCGAGAGACGACCAGATCGGCGAGAGCGAACGCCTCGCCCATCCGTTCGATGTACCTCGCAACCGCGACGTTCTCGACTCCAGCCTCCTCAAGCTCCTGGACGATCGATTGCTCCTCCGCTGCGTTTCCTGTGACCAGGAGCACCTGGATGCCCTCATTCTCGCGGATCGCTTTCTTGCCGCGGAGGACAGCCGAGGTCAGCGCAGCGGAACCCTGCGAGCCGCCGAAGACGAGGACCGTCCGGCGGCCCGGAGCGAGGCGGAACTTGCGGTAGAGGGCGTCCGTTCGCTGCGCGAGCAGAAACTCCCGGCGAATCGGATTTCCTGTCACGACGAGGGGCGCGCTCGTCCGAAGGTAGCGAGAGGACTCCGGATAGGAGAGGAGAACCCTATCCGCGACGCGGGCGAGGAGGCGGTTCGCGAGACCCGGCACGACGTTCTGCTCGTGGATGAGCGTCCGCAGAGGGAGGAAGCGCCCCAGAAGCGCCCCGATGAGGACTGCGGCGAAGGACGCGTAGCCACCCATGCCGAGGACTACGCGGGGCCGGAACCGCACCAGGACCGCGAGGGTCTCGACCAAGGAGACGGGGACGAGGAAGAGCGCGGCGAGAGTCCGCAGAGGGTCGCCGCGGACGAGTCCCCGCGCGTGGATCGGGAAGAACCGGATCCATGGATACGAAGGAAGAATCCGCGCTTCGATCCCGCGGCGCGTCCCCACGTAGGCGAGCTCGAGGTCCTGTTCCTCGCCCGCCAGGGCCTCGATGACGGCGAGAGCTGGATAGAAGTGGCCTCCCGTTCCCCCACCGGCGACCAGGATCCGCATCCGCTAGCCTCCTTGCCTTCCGATGTTCAAGAGAACACCAACCATGGCCAGGGTGATCAGCAGAGACGAGCCGCCGTTGCTGACGAAGGGAAGCGTGAGTCCAGTGACCGGCACCAGGCCTAGCGCGACGGCGAGGTTGAGAAGGGCCTGGAAAGCGATGCTGAACCCAATGCCCCAGGCCAGGAGTTTCCCCAGCTCGTCCGGGGCGCGACGCGCGATCGCGAGGGCGCGCCAGGTGAACGCCGCGAACAGGCCGATTAGGAGCAACGCTCCCAGGAGGCCGAGTTCCTCGGCGGTCACCGAGAAGATGAAGTCATTGTGCGCCTGAGGGAGGTAGAAGAGCTTCGCCCGCGAGGCGCCGAGTCCCCGTCCGAGGAATCCCCCGGATCCGACGGCGACGAGAGATTGGATCGCCTGGTAGCCCGAAGAGCTACTGTAAGCCTCCGGGTGGAGAAAGGAGACGATGCGCGCCAGGCGGTACGGCGCGATTCGAATCACGAGAGTGACGATCGGAATCGTCGCCGCGCCCAAGAGCGCGAGGTGGCTCAGTCGGGCGCCTCCCAAGAAGAGCATCGCCGCGGTCAGCGCGCCAAAGACGAGGATCATCCCGAGATCGGGCTGCTTCATCACCACGACGGCGATGATGCCGAGGACGATCACGAACGGGAGGACCCCTTGGCTGAGCGACTCCATGCGCTCTCCCTTCCGCTCGATCGATGCGGCGAGGTAGGCGATGAGCCCGAACTTCACGAGCTCCGTCGGCTGGAGGGCGAACGGCCCCAGGAGGATCCAGCGGCTGTCGCTGACCAAGGGCAGGGGGAGGAGGGTGGCGACCGTCAGGAGGAAGGAGCCGATGAGGAGAACCTCGCTCAACCCCCGCAGCCGGTGGTAGTCGAAGCGGGAGAGGAGGAAGAGCAGGGCGAGTCCGAGGGCGGCCGCCGCCAGTTGTTTCAGGAAGAGGTGGGCGCTCGTTCCGTAGTGACGCAGAGAGAACGGAGCGCTCGCGCTGTAGGCCATCACGAGTCCGAAGAGGAGGAGCATCCCGATGACGAAGATGATCCCCCTGTCGCTCCGTGCGTCCACCCTGAACTCCTCGAGAAACCGAGTCCCTCGACCGACGAGGCAGGGCCCTTCCCTGCGCCTCCCATCGATAGCACGCGTGTCCCAAGGGGCGAAGGAACCATGTCGGTGGCCTAGAGAGAGTTGGTGGTGCGGGAGTCGGACGAGTGTCCCGCGCGAAGGAGACCTACGCCCGGACGCGCGCGGCTCGGAAGGAGGGGTACGCTCGGACGAGTTGTGAGAAGGCCTCTCCCCTTTCGTGGGCGTTGGCGAACTGGTCGAAACTTGAGCAGGCCGGCGAGAAGAGGAGGACGTCCCCAGGGAGGCCAGCGTCCACGGCCGCGCCGACCGCTTCGCCAAGATCTCTGAAGATCTGCGCCTGCGTGTAGCCCTCTTGGGCGAGGACTCCTCGCAGAAACGCGGCCGCCTCCCCGTAGAGGATCGCCCGACGCACCGCCCGGGTCGCGACGGCGCGAGCGAGCCGCTCGTAGCCGCTTGACTTGTGACGCCCGCCGAGAACGAGGACGACCGGTTCGACGAAGCTTTCTAGGGCGGCGACCGTCGAGGCGGCATTCGTGGACTTGGAGTCGTTTACCACCCGGACGCCGCCCAGGGTTCCCTCCTCTTGAAGTCGGAAGGGGAGGGAGAGGGCCCCCTGGATCTCCTCGCCTTGGATCGTGCTCGAGTCGAAGTCGGGGAGGAGCGTGGAGCAGGCGGCGATCGCCGCTTTGAGGTTCGCCCGGTTGTGCGGGGCGAGCCGGTCGACGAAGGCGAGCGGCGGCAGGGCGAGGCGGTCGAAGAAGACGCGGCGTGCCCGGAGGCCCGGAAACAGGGGTTCGAGATCGCTTGGGAGAACGGCCGTGTCCTCCTCGGTCAGGTGCCAGAACAGGCGCCCCTTGGCGGCAACGTAGGCGTCCCAGGTTGGATGACGCTCCACGTGATCAGGACTGAGATTCGTGAGGACCGCCACCTGCGGATGGAAGAACTGGCTTTGTTCGAGCTGAAAACTGCTCAGCTCAAGGACGAGGACGCACTCGGGCCGGACGCTGTCTATCACGGAGACGGCGGGGATCCCGATGTTCCCGGCGACGACCGCGTCGACTTCGCTCCGGCGCAACAAGGCCGCAATCAGCTCGGTCGTGGTTCCCTTCCCCTTGGTCCCGGTGACGCCCACGATCCGACTCGGGACTGGGAGGAGGAGGTAGGCGAGGTCGAGCTCTGAGAGGGTTCGGATCCCGCGTCGCCTCGCTTCGACGAGCACGGGGAGCGAGGAAGGAACCCCAGGACTGGGAACCACGAGATCGGCCTGCGTGAGGATTCGCGCGGTGTGACCTTCCGCCTCGCAGCCGACTCCCCGTGCCTCGAGCTCCTCGCGGTCGCCCGGAGAGAGCCTGCCGCCCTCGCTGACGAAGACACGCACGCCTCGGGCAAGCAGGGCTGCCGTGACCGCTCGCCCGGTCCGGCCGTAGCCAAGGACCGAGGCGCCTCGGACCTCCTGGTCAGCGACCCTCATGGAGCGCTTCCTCGATTCGCTCCTCGAGGATGCTCTGCGACGCGAGCTCCTCAAGCTGAAGCGCCGCCGCGGCGGCAGGGTAGAGAGCCTCGCGTGGGATCATTCCGACGATCTCGCTCCCTGCGATCGAGACCCCGCAGCGTTCCGCCTCGCGCTTCACCAGCTCGAAGACGCGCAGGATCGGCGTCTTCTTGAAGTTCGTCAGGTTCATCGAGACCTGAACGATTCCCCGCTTCTCGAGAGGGAAGCCGAGCGCCTTCACGTAGCGAAGTCCTCCGCTCGAGAACCGGACGGCCGCGGCGACCTTCTTGGCGACGCGAAGGTCCGACGTGGCGAGGTTGACGTTGAAGGCGATCAGGAACTCGCGGGCTCCGACGGCCACGGCGCCGGCGCTCGGGTGTAGCACTGGCCCTCCGAAGTCGGGGAGCCAGCGGGGATCACGGATCTTCTGAGAGAACTCCTCGAACTCTCCCTCGCGGATCGTCGCCAGATTCCGCCTCTCCTCGCACGTGGCCGATTCCTCGTACAAGTAGACTGGAATCGCGAACCGCTCCGCGATCGCTTGCCCCACCTCGCGGGAGAGCTCGACGCAGTCCGCCATGGAGACGCCGCGGAGTGGGACGAAGGGAACGACGTCGACGGCTCCCATGCGGGGGTGTGCGCCGCGGTGGGTCCGCAGGTCGATCCGCTCCACGGCGCGGGAGACGAGCTCGAGGACGCCGCGCGCGAGCGAGCGCGGCTCGCCGACGAGGGTGATGACGGAGCGGTTGTGGTCCGCGTCGAGGCTTAGGTCGATTAGGAGACATCCTGGTTGGGAGGCCGCGGCCGCAATCTCCTCGACGACCTCGCGGCGTTGGCCTTCGCTCACGTTGGGGACGCACTCGACGAGCGAACTAGGCATCGCCTTCCCTTCCGACGGCCAGCGAGAGGATCGCCGTTGCGGCGACCTCCCCTTCCACGGAGGCCTCGACCTGCGCCTCGACGAGCCCCTTTCTCGCGCGCAGGGTGCGCGCCGTGACGCGGAGCTGGTCGCCGGGGACGACTCTCCTCCGAAAGCGCGCCTTCTCGACCCCCACGAGGGACCCCACGGCCCCTTCCTCGCGAGGAAGGAGGAACGCGGCGGTCTGAGCCATCGCCTCGAGGATGAGGGTCCCCGGCATCACCGCGGGCCCGGGCTCGGCGAAGTGCCCTTGGAAAACGGGCTCGCCGATCGTCACGTTCTTCAGGGCGACGACCGTTCCTTCACCCTCTTCGAGGATCCGGTCAACCAGGAGGTACGGATAGCGAAGCGGGAGGGCGCGCCGGATCTCCTCGATGTCCCGCGGCATCGTCCCGACCTACAGGTAGGACGCGAGCTCTCGCTTCACGAGGTCGGTGACGTCGGTGAGTCGCGCCGTGTTCTGGTAGATGACGACGTTTTTCTTCTGCAGGACGAGATCAAAGCCGTTCTGCAGCGCGACCTTCTGGCTCGCCTGCTCGATCTTGACCAGGGCTGCCTGGGTCAAGAGCTGATCGAGCTGGCCGAATGCGTTCTTGAGAGACGTGTAGCGGTTCTGGAAATCGGTCGCGTTGACTACGCCCACGCGCGCCGTGGACACGAGGCTCCTCATCTCGTCGATAATGGGCTGGGCCTGCTCGCGTATCTGCTGCAGCTGAGCGCGGATGTCCGAGAACCCCGGCGCGCCGATCATCTTGTCGATCGTGCTGGCGTCGATCGTGAGCTGCGCTTGCAGGAGCTCGGCCTGGAGCACGTTGTTGCGGCTTTCGAAGTCCTGCTTGGAAACAGAGTTCGCCACGAACTGCTGTTGCAGCTGGACGATCTCGTTCGCCTTGTCCTGAGCCTTCTGGCGAAGGTCCTTCACGACGTCTGTGAAGACAGTGAAGGCGCTCTCGGCGTCGACATAGCCAATCTTGAGGGTGGCTCCGGCCTTCGATTCCAGAGCGGCAAGTCGGCTCTCCAAGGCCTTCGTTCCCTTCTCTCCAGCGAGCACGAACGGAAGGGCGAGTGCAACGACTCCGACGACCAACGCGATCAGAGCCACGATCAGGGTGTTCCTTGACATCTTCTCCTCCTTATCTAGGCGCGAATCAGATTATAGCCGATCCATCGTCGTTGTCACCTAGAACATCGGGCTGAACCCGAACTCGAATCGGGGGACAAGGCTCATCCCGGTCCCGAGCTGCCAGCACATGTCCAGGCGCACGTACATTCCAGCCGCTTCGATCCCGAGTTCCAGCCCAACGGCAGTCTTCGTCCCCTCGGCGTTCACGTGATCCAGGTCGACCCCACCGTCGAAGAAGAGAGTGGCTGTGAGACCCTCCACCAAAGCAACGCGGTACTCCAGGTTCATGAGACAGAACCGTTGCACTGAGGACGTATCAACCCCGCGGATCGTGGTTGGCCCCCCGAAATCATACAGCTGGGAAAACGGAAGATCGACGCCGAAACCGCAGGAGAGGCGGATGGCGGCGACCTGGGAACGCTCGGCAAGGAAGGGGAGGTCGACACGGAGCGTGGAGAAGAAAATCCAGTTCAAGTCGATCTTTGCGAATTCGATGCCGGGGGCGAACCCGCCGGCCTTTTCCACGGAGATGGCTCGTCGGCTCCCCGTCGTGGGGAAGCGCGGGTTGTTGACGTCGTCGTACCGGAGGGCAGCGATGAGCGAATCGAGGGATGACCAGACGGGTGTTGAGCCAGCTTGGACCGCTTCGTGTTTGTAGGTGAGGGCAAGGGCAGTGTAGTCGCTCCACGGATAGCTGACTGAGCCGCTTCCCCCAACTGTCGTGAATGTCTCTTCCTTCTCGATCTTGTCTTCGCCAACCACGGTCACCTGTTGAGTCTTGCGGTAGACGTCGAACCCCACGCGGCGGAAGCTTGGGAAGAAAGAGACCGTGCTGTAACCGAGGTCCCACACGGCGCTCTCGTCTTCCAGCAGGCCTCGGCTGTAGGACAGGGAGAGGTCCTGTCCCGTTCCGAAGAGGTTCTTCTGCTTGTAATCGAGCTTTCCGACGACCCCTCCGCTTTCTGGGGAGTAGGCGATCGACCCGTTGATCCCGCCGAGGTTCTTCTCCTCGACGACAGAGACGGACACCGCAATCTGGTCGCCCATCCACTCGGGGACGAGGTCAACGGACTTGAAGTAGCCCAGAGCCATTAGGGCCTGATAGGAGACGACAAGCCTGTCGCGGCTCAGGACCTGTCCTTGCTTGAACTCGAGGTTCTTCAGGATAACGTAGTCCTTTGTACTGCCGTTCCCTTTCAGGGCGATCTTCCCAATCAGCCCCTCCTCCACTCTTACTCGGATGCGGCCGCCGTCGAGCCCCTGATTGGAGAAGCGGACCATGACGTATCCGGCCTGGTAGTAGAGGTTGAAGAGCCCCTCCAGGCTTTCGAGAAGCTGGAAGTTCGTGACCGGACCCTGCGGGAGCCTCTTGAGTGAGGCCGTGGCGATCTCCTTCGGGAAGAGGGTCACCCCCTCGAGGTCGATACCGGCGATCCCGGTTGCGGTGGAGAGGAGCATTCGCTCGGTGAGTGTCCACACCAGGCGCACGGAGTCGGGCGTGGTCCCTTGTTGGGGAACGATGTCCACGCCCGAGAAGTAGACCGACGCTTGTAGGCGAGCGACGACCTCCTGGAGCTTCGCCTTCTTCATGCATTCTCCAATCGGAAGGTTGATCAATGCGCGTGGCACGCTCTCCGGGACCGTCACGAGTCCGGAGACGACGTTCTCGGTGACACGTCCCTCGATGATCTCGATCTTGAGGGTCTTCCCGGGCTCTACGTTCCCCACCATGATGAGGGTGTAGCCCTTGTCTTCGTAGGCCTTGACGACCGCTTCCAGCCCGCTCTTGAGGGAGGCGTTGCTCAGGATCTGTTTTGTCTTGACCCCGTTGTCCCTGAGGATGCCGCGGATTCGGTCGGTCGACATGATCTCCGTACGCAGAAGGGTGATGCCGAGAAGCTCGAACGGCTCCTTGTTGACGTTTCCGGAGACCTCAATCTTCTCCACGACCGGGTTCTCCACCACCCGGATGAGAACAGTCCCTGCCCCATCGACCTCTGGAACCACCTCGCTGAACCAGCCCAGGTCGAAGACGGCCTGAGCCGCTCGCTTAAGGTCTGACTCGCTGACCACCTGCCCGGGTTTGATGGAGGCCGCCTTGAGGATCTCCTCGGCGCGGATCTCTTTGTTTCCCGCCACGTTCACCCCGGAGACGGTCACCGGGAACGCGGTCGCCTGGGCGAGGCCCACCACGTCCAGCACGACCAGCGCGAGCATTGCATACAGGATCGCCGCGAATGTCCTCTTCATCTCCCCCTCCTCTAGAGAAGGTCGTCGATCGACCGGTACTGGAGCGCCTCGGCCAGGTGCTCCACACGGATGAGCGAGGCGCCCTCGAGGTCCGCGATGGTCCGCGCCACTCGCAAGACCCGCGTGTAAGCGCGGGCGCTCAGAGCGAACCGATCGATCGCGGCCTCCAAGAGCCGTCGCGTGTCCGGACTGAGCGCGCAATGCACTGCGATCTCACGCGAATCGAGGCGCGCGTTCGAAAAGCGCCCGGGTTTCCCTTTCATCCGCTCCCATTGTACCCGCCGCGCCTCCACCACTCGACCGCGCACGAAGGAGGACGTTTCGCCGGCCGGCCGCGCCAGGAGCTCCGCGGGGGAGAGGCGAGGGAGTTCGACGAACAGGTCGATTCGGTCGAGGAACGGGCCGGAGATCCTCTTGCGGTATCGCCGGATCTCGTGAGGACTGCAGGTGCACGCCCTGAGGTGATCTCCGAGGTGACCGCACGGGCAAGGGTTCAGCGCTCCGACGAGGGTGAAGTCGGCCGGATAGCGAACGGAGACTCCTGCGCGGGCGAGCTGGATGGCCCGATCTTCGAGCGGCTGTCGGAGGGTCTCCAGCACGCGGCGGTCGAACTCCGGAAGCTCGTCGAGGAAGAGGACGCCGTGGTGAGCGAGCGTGATCTCGCCGGGCCCTGGCAGGCCGTGCCCTCCGCCGACCATTCCGGCGTAGGAGATGGTGTGGTGAGGGGCGCGGAAGGGGCGCTGCGTGACGAGAGGGGTCGTCCGCTCGACGAGCCCGGCGATGCTGTACACGCGGGTGACTTCCAGGGCCTCGGCGAAGGACAGGGCGGGTAGGATCCCGGGGAGAGAGCGGGCGAGCAGGCTCTTCCCGGCGCCTGGCGGCCCGATGAGCAGCAGGTTGTGCCCGCCGGCCGCGGCGATCTCGGCCGCGCGCTTTGCCTGCTCCTGCCCCTTGATCTCGCCCAGGTCCACGGCCGGCGGCGTCCGCGTCTGTGCCAGAAGGGCCTCGCGGTCGACGACCGCGGGCGTGAGGCGAAGACGGCCGGCGAGGAAGGCCGCCGCCTCGGCGAGGGTCCTGACGGGGTAGGCGGCGATCCCATCAGCCAGCGCGGCTTCGGGGCCGTTGCGCTCCGGGACGATCATGCCCTCGAGCCCTGCGGCTTCCGCTTGGAGCGCGATTGGGAGTACGCCCCGCACCTCGCGCACCGCGCCGTCGAGGGAGAGCTCTCCGAGCACCACATGACGGGCGGAAGGCGGGTCAAGCTGTCCGGAGGCGATCAGGATCCCCAGCGCGGTGGCGAGGTCGAACCCGACGCCCTCTTTGCGCAGGTCGGCCGGGGCGAGGTTGGCGGTGATTCGCTTCGCCGGGAAGGAGTAGCCGGAGTTCTTGATGGCGCTGCGGATTCGCTCGCGACTCTCGGTCACTTCCTTGTCGGGAAGGCCGACGACCTGAAACGCAGGCAGACCGCTCGCCACATCGCACTGGACCTCCACGAGCTGGGCGTCGATCCCGACGACGACCGCGCTCAGAAGCCGAGCGAACATCCTTCCTCGAGACGGAACGCGTCGCGGTACAGGGTGACTCGATCTCCTTCGATGGCGACGAGGTCGAACCGCAGCGGGAGCTGGGCGTCGGACGCGGCGAGGTAGGCGCGGGTGGCCGTCACGATTCGCTCACGCTTGGCGGCGCTGAGCGCGCCCTCCGGCCCTCCGAACGTGGAGCCAGTTCGGGCCTTCACTTCGACGATGACGAGCGAGTCTCCGTCTCGAGCGATAATGTCGAGCTCCCCGAATGGCGAGCGCCAGTTCCGCTCGATGATGCGGTAGCCGAGACCTCTCAAGTACACGCAGGCTTCGTCCTCCGCGGTTCGCCCCAGTTCTTTTCGCTTGTCGAGCATCTTACGTGACCTTCAATATAATAACCGCACGATGAGGACAGAGGCAACCCCAAGAGGCGCAAGGGCAACGCCGCATTGCGGAGGGCTTTTCCACAAGCTATAATCGAAGAGTTACGAGACGGATCGACGAAGAGAAGAAGGTTGGATGCAGGCAGTCCTCAGCAACGTCACGGCCGTCGCCGGCGACTCGCTCGCCGCGCGAACGGTCAGTTTGCGCATTGAGGGAACGAAGATCGCCGAGATCAGCCAAGACGCGCTTCCGCCCAAGAGCGGGGAGCTCCTGATCGACGCCGAAGGAAGGCTGGCGATCCCCGGGCTCGTCAATGCGCACACTCACCTCCCGATGGTCCTGTTTCGCGGCCTCGCCGATGAACTTCCCTTCGACGAGTGGTGGAAGACGAGGATTCGCCCGGTCGAGGCGACGCTCGGACCCGAAGAGGTCTACTGGGGATCGCTCTTGGGCCTGGCGGAGATGATCCGCTCGGGGACGACGGCCTTCGCGGACATGTACTTCGAGACGGACGCCGTCGGGAAAGCGGTGGAAGAGGCGGGAGTGCGGGCCGTGCTCTCCTACGGGATCGTCGCCAGTGAGCTTGATCAGCGCGGGAAGGAGGAGCTGCGCCGCGCGGAGGGGGCTATCGTCCGCTGGAACGGAGCCGCGGAGGGACGGATCCATGCCGCGGTGAGCCCGCACGCCGTCGACACCTGTGGCGAGGCCGTCTGGAGGGAAGCGATCGACCTCGCGAAGGATCGCGGGGTCATCCTGCACACGCACCTCGCGGAGAGAAAGGAAGAAGTGGAGAGCTGTCGCGCCAAGCAAGGGGCGAGCCCGGCTGCCTACCTGGATCGCCTGGACGCCTTCTCCGTTCCCACCCTTGCGGCGCATTGTGTCGAGATGGATTCGGAGGCGATCGGGGTCTTGGCCGAGCGAGGTGTCACGGCTGTTCACTGTCCGAAGAGCAACGCGAAGCTCGGCATGGGATTCGCGCCGGTCGCGGCGATGCAGAAGGCTGGGGTGAAGGTCGCCTTGGGCACCGACGGAGCCGCGACGAACAACCGTCTCGACCTCGTTGAAGAGATGCGCATGGCGGCTCTTCTGCAGAAGGGAGTCAGCCGTGACGCGGCGGTCCTGCCAGCGCGAGAGGTTCTGAGAATGGCGACGTGCGTTGGAGCCGAGGCGCTCCGGATCGGGCACGGGACGCTCGCGGCGGGAAGTGAGGCCGACATCGTGCTGGTCGATCTCGAGCGCGTCCACACCCTGCCGGTGTACGATCCGCTCTCGACCCTGGTGTACGCGGCGCAGTCGTCGGACGTCACGGACGTGATCGTGGGCGGGAGGTTCCTGATGCGGGATCGGGAGCTTCTCACCATCGACGAAGAGAAGGTGAAGCACGAGGTGAAGCGCCTCGCGAAGAGGTACCGAAACTAGTCAATCCCCGTCCTGGGAGAGTGGGACATCCCCTCCCTCGGGAGCGAAGGGAAAGGAGACAGCATGGGCCTTTTGAACGAGAAGAAGCAGGAGATCATCAAGAGTTTCGCCAAGCATGAGGCCGACACGGGGTCGGCCGCGGTTCAGGTCGCGCTCCTGAGCGAACGGGTCGCCCAGTTGACCGAACACCTGAATGTCCACAAGCAAGACTTCAGCTCGCAGCGAGGGCTGCGCAAGCTGGTCGGACAGCGCCGGCGCCTGTTGAAGTACCTCAGGGATGAGGACCTCGCCGCCTACAAGGCGCTGCTCGAGCGACTAGGGATCAGAGGAGTCTAGAGAAGATGCACATTCGTGAGAGTATCCAGTTTGACGGCAAAGAGATCTCGCTCGAGACCGGGCGCCTCGCCAGACAAGCGAACGGCTCGGTCCTGGTAACCTACGGGGACACACAGGTTCTCGTGGCGGTGACGGTTCAAGAGAGCAAGGAAGCGGGGGACTTCTTTCCCCTGCGCGTCGACTACGAAGAGCGGTTCTACGCCGCCGGCAAGATTCCCGGCGGGTTCTTCAAACGCGAAGGGAGGCCGAGCGACCTCGCGATTCTCAGTTCTCGGCTGATCGACCGGCCGATCCGGCCGCTCTTCCCCAAGGAGTACGGAGACGAAGTGCAAATCGTGGCGACCGTCCTCTCGGCGGAGCCGGACTGCTCCCCGAGCATCGTCGGGATCCTGGGAGCCTCGGCGGCCCTCATGATCTCGGAGGCCCCGTTCCAAGGACCGATTGCCGCGGTGAAGATCGGGCGGAAGGACGGCCGTCTGGTGGTCAACCCGGACGGCGCGTCTCAGGAGGAGGGGGCCGTCGACATCACGGTCGCTGGAACGAAGAAGACCGTGACCATGGTCGAAGGGATGATGAGCGAGCTCTCCGAGGAGGAGGTCGTCCAGGCGGTCGACCTGGCCCACGCGGCGATTCAGGGCCTCGTTCAACTGCAGGAGCGATTCGCCGAGCGCGTCCGACCGGTGAAGAAGCCGGTCCCTCCGCTCCAGGAGGATCCCGCTCTGCGCGAACGGGTCCACGCCATCCTCGCGCCGGAGTTCCCGGCGATCGTGAGCCTCGCGACGAAGAAGGACCGCCACGAGTTCGTGGAGGCTCTGCGAAAGCGCGTGCTCGAGGCGGTCGTCTCGGCCGGGCTTCCGGCGGAAGAGCGCGTCAAGCTCGAGAAGCAGGCAAGCGCCCTCGTCGACGAGCACCACAAGGTCTACATGCGCAGGCGCATCCTCGAGCAGGGACTCCGGATCGACGGCCGCCGGCCGGACGAGCTTCGCCCGATCACCGGCGAGGTCGGGATCCTGCCCCGCACACACGGATCGGCCGTGTTTACCCGTGGAGAGACCCAGAGCCTGGGGATCGCCACCCTCGGCGCGACGCGAAGTGACGAGCAGGTCATCGACCAGATGATGAAGGAAGGGCGCAAGCGCTTCATGCTCCACTACAACTTCCCGCCCTACTCGGTGGGAGAGGTGGGAAGGCTCGGCTCGCCGAGCCGCCGCTCCATCGGCCACGGCTACCTCGCCGAAGGGGCCCTACAGGCGGTCCTTCCCAGCGAGGAGCAGTTCCCGTACACGATCCGCATCGTCTCGGAGATCCTTGAGTCAAACGGCTCCTCGTCCATGGCGACGGTGTGCAGCGCGTCTCTCGCCATGATGGACGCGGGTGTCCCGATCGGGAAGCCCGTGGCGGGCGTCGCCATGGGGATGATCGAGGATGAAGTCTCCAAGCGGCATGTAATCCTGACCGACATCCTTGGGGCCGAGGACCACTACGGCGACATGGACTTCAAGGTCGCCGGGACCAAGGACGGCGTCACGGCGTTCCAGCTTGACGTCAAGGTAGGCGGGATCGACCGAGAGACCCTGCGCGAGGCGCTTCAGCAGGCCAAGCGAGCGCGTCTGGCCATCCTCGCCGAGATGGCACGCGTCATCCCGGCCCCGCGCGATCACCTGTCGCCGTACGCGCCGCTCCTGGAGACGATCACGATCCCGGTTGAGAAGATCGGCCTCGTCATCGGCCCGGGCGGTCGCATGATCCGCAAGATCATCGAAGAGACGGGCGCCGAGATCGACATCGAGGACGACGGCTCGGTGAAGATCGCCGGGACCGACGCCGAGGGCGTGGTCGCGGCGAAGAAGTGGATCGAGGACCTCACCTCGGAACTCGAGATCGGGACGATCATGGAGACGAAGGTCACCCGCATCGTCGACTTCGGCGCGTTCGTCGAGCTGAAGAACGGCGCCGAGGGCCTCGTCCACGTTTCGAACCTCGGCCAAGGCTACGTCGAGAAGGTAAGCGATGTGGTGAAGGTGGGCGACGCGATGACGATCGAAGTGATCGGCGTCGACAAGATGGGCCGCCCCGACCTCCGGCGCATTCCGCCGGAAGGTGAGGAGGCCGCTCCGCCGCGCCGCGAAGGCCAAGGTCAGGGCCGCCGTGGAGGCGGCAGCGGTGGAGGAGGCCGGCGCGAGAGAGGCGAGAGGGAGCCCGCACGGCGCAACGGGCCGCGGTCCGAGGCGCCCGGAAGGGCGGAGCGACCGGCGCGGTCTGAGCCGCCGGCGAGGCCCGCCCCGAAGATCGAGGCCGGCGACATCATCGAAGGGACGGTCTCCAACATCACCGACTACGGAGCGTTCGTGGACTTGGGCGGGAACGTCACCGGACTCGTCCACATCTCGGCCCTCTCCGACGACTATGTGAAGCGGGTGGAGGACGTCGTCAGGCCCGGTGACCCGATCACGGTCGAGGTTCTCCACGTCGATGAGCGCGGTCGCTACAAGCTCCGCAGGGTCATCCCCGCGGGGCAGAAGCGGGAACCGGAGCCTGCTGAGCCTGAGGAGGAAGAGGAACCCGCTCAGCCTCAGTTCGAGGATCGGTGGTGACCGAGAGCCTCTACCCGGGAACCTCTCTCACGACGCTTGAGAATGGGCTGCGCGTCCTCGTCGAAGAGGTTCCCGTCTCGCGTTCGGCGAGCCTGGGGATCTGGGTCAAGGCGGGAAGCCGCGACGACCCGGGTCCCCTACCCGGGCTCACCCACTTCCTCGAGCACCTCTTGTTCAAGGGAACGACGTCGCGGGACGCGATGACGATCTCGCGGGCGATCGACGGGATCGGCGGCCATCTGAACGGCGCAACGGGGAAGGAAGTCACGTTCCTCTATGCCGACGTCCCCGCGGACGGGCTCGCGATCGCCCTCGACGTCCTCTCCGACCTTGTTCAGCACCCGGCGATCGGCCGCGAGGAGCTGGAGAACGAACGGGGCGTCGTCCTCGAGGAGCTGCGCGGGCACGACGACGACCCGGAGCAGCTCGCGCACGACCTGTTCGCGGCCGGACTGTGGCGGGACGGTCACCCCCTCTCCCGCCCGGTCCTCGGCGAGAAGAAGACGATCGAGACGGTGAGGGCGGAGGATCTGGCGGCGCACCATCGCTGTTTCTACCAGCCGAAGAACCTCCTGCTCGTCGCGTGCGGCGCGGTGAAGACGCAAGAGGTCTTGGATCTCGCGGCACGCCTCTTCGACGCGCCCGCCTCGCCGCCGGGGCTGCCCGAGCGGACCCCGCCGCAGATGAAGAGCGGCCGCTCGAAGCACGACCGCGAGACCTTCCAGACCCACTTTTACGTCGGTCTGCCCGGAATCCGCGCCGCGGATCCCGGGCGGTTCGCCCTCGAGACCCTGGACACCGTGCTCGGGGCGGGACCAAGCTCCCGCCTCTTCCGGCTCGTTCGCGAGGAGCGGGGCCTCGCGTACACCGTCGCGAGCTTTGGGACCTACCACTCCGACGCGGGGGTCTGGACGATCTACGCCGGGACGGCGCCTGAGAAGGTGGCCGAGGTGAGCGACGTGATCCTGAACGAGCTGGGGTGCCTTCGGAAGGAGGGGATCACGGCCGAGGAGCTCGCGCTCGCCAAGGCGAAGCTCCGCGGGACCCTGATCCTGAGCCTCGACTCGAACGCCGACCGCATGGGGCGTCTCGGGAGCGCGGCGGTGATCGAGCGCCAGATCCTGTCGCCCGAGGAGCTGATTGCGCGCCTGGAGGCCCTGACTCTCGAGGATGTCGCCGCGACGATTGAGGGATGCGTGCGGCTCGAGGAGTCGAACGTCGCCCTGGTTGGCCCGCAACGCGGAGACGTTGCGGAAAGCGCGGCCTTGAGCTAGGATCGAGCGCTATGCCCATTGCGAGCGCCATCTACCCGGGGAGTTTCGACCCGATCACCTACGGCCACATCGACATCATCCGCCGGGCGAAGAAGCTCTTCGACCGCCTCATCATTGCCATCGTGGCGAACCCCAACAAGACGCCGCTCTTCAGCGCCTCCGAGCGTGTAGCGATCACGCAGAAGGCGCTCGTCGAAGAAGGCCTCCCCTGCGTCGAGGTGACGAGCTATGCCGGCCTCCTGATCGAGGTCGCCAAGGAAATGAGCGTCGAGGCGATCGTCCGCGGCCTCCGCGCGAACTCAGACTTCGACTACGAGTTCCAGATGGCGCTCACCAACCGCGACCTCGACCCCGCGATCGAGACCGTCTTCTTCATGACCGCCGGCCGGTACAGCTTCCTTTCCTCCTCCATGGTGAAGGAAGTCAAGCGTCTCGGCGGCGGCGTGAGCTCTTTCGTCCCCAAGTCCGTGGAGGAGGCTCTGGCGAGGAAGTTCACCGCCGGCTGACCCTCCGGCCGGCGTGCGAGGGAGAGGCAAGCTAGGCCGCGAGCTCCGCTTTGGATGGACCCGGGAGGTCTGCGCGCCGTGACGCCGCAGGTGCCCTTCCGCGCGAAACGGCTTCCCCGGGTTGAGCCGCCCCGTCGACAGGCAACAGGAGATCCTGCCCCTGCGGAAGGAGAGAACCATGAAGACCCGTCCGTTTGGCCAATCGGGATGGAAGGTCTCGGCCCTGGGGTTCGGCTGCATGCGGCTGCCGGTCGCGGGCGAGCCCCCGACGATCGACGAGCCCCTCGCGATGCGGATGCTCCGCCACGCGATCGATCAGGGCGTGAACTACGTAGACACGGCCTACGGCTACCACGGGGGCGAGAGCGAGCGGTTCGTGGGGCTACCTCCTGCACGCGCTCAACCGCGACCGGTGGGCGAACGTGCAGGGGCTGGGCGTCCTCGACTGGGCCGAGCGAGCCGTGCGCGACGGGCGAATCGGCGGCCTGGGCTTCTCCTTCCACGACGCGTATCCGGTCTTTCAGGAGATCGTCGACGCCTACGAACGCTGGATCCTCTGCCAGATCCAGTACAACTACATGGACGTCGCGAACCAGGCCGGCACGCGCGGGCTCCAGTACGCCGCCTCCAAGGGGCTTCCCGTCGTGATCATGGAGCCCCTGCTCGGCGGGAAGCTCGTGACCCCTCCTCCTTCGGTCGCGAAGTGCTGGGACGCCACACCCGCGCGGCGCTCCCCGGCGGATTGGGCTCTGCAGTGGCTCTGGAATCAGCCCGAGGTCTCGGTCGTCCTGAGTGGGATGAGCGCGATGGAGCAGGTCGAGGAGAACCTGGCGAGCGCCGACACCTCGGAGGCCGGGAGCCTCACCGCGGCCGAACTCGCCGTCGTGGACGCCGTGCGAGAGGTCTACCGGGGCTCGAGTCCCATCCCCTGCACGCGGTGCGGCTACTGCATGCCCTGCCCG
>JAPLGE010000091.1 GCA_026390315.1 Candidatus Bipolaricaulota bacterium | reverse complement strand
GACGGCGAGGCACTCCTGCCATCGAGGCGGGCTCCGGGACGGCGCGTGCGGGACTTAGGCACAACGGCTCCTCTCGCCGATGCAACTTTCGGCTCTCTCAAGTGTAGCTAGGATCAGCACATGTTGAGAGGGGGGTCCTATGCCGAAGAAAACAGTCCTGGACAAGATGTCCATCTACATCCCGGAGAAGAGGCAGGCGGAGAAGCTGGTCGAGAGGCTGATCAAGCTCGCCGAGAAGAAGGATCGTTCGCTCAACTACGTGACCGTCGAGGCCATCGCCGAGTACCTCGAACGGCACGAGAAGGAACGCTAGAGCCCGAAGCTTCCGTGAGGCATGACGGGCAGGAAGGCTCTTTGCCGCCCTGACCCGCTGCGCAAGCGGCTCAGGCGGGTCCTCTGTTGACTTTCGGCCGCTTCGCCGCTAACTGACCTGCGCCGGTCTCTCCTCCAGCGTACCTGGGAAAGGACCGCGGGCCCCAGAAGTGGGGCCCGCAGCCGGAGGTACTCACAGGAGGGCAAGTCACTCCTCTCTTCTCCTCAGTCCACCCCCTCGCCCGCTTCCGGCTCGGACCCGCAAGCCCACCGACCGCACCCGGAGAGGCGGTCGGCGGGCCGCGAGCCACGCCGAGAAGCGGCGACGCAAGGAGACTTCACAAAGGGAACAAGGCGAAGAAGACGCTTGGATGCGTCTTCGCCTTCGGCGGTCCGGCCACCGTGGGAACCCTTCCGTTAGGTCCGTGACTTTGCGTCCCCGGCTTTCGCCGGGTTTGCCTTTTCGGGCTCGGAGTGATTCTAGCGGAGGACGTCGCCGAGGACAAGTGGGCGCATTGCCTCACCAAGAAAGTACACGAAACGGGATCGTTGCCTCAGCTAAGGAAGGTACTCGAAGCGGGAGGTGAGGCTACGGTGTCTCTTCCCTCAGGGATGGAGGGAGCGAGGAGACACCGATGGGGGGGCGCGGGGGTCTGGTCTTGCCTCTTGACTTCTGCGCCCAGTTCCCGGCGAGCGAGCGCCCGCGAAGGCTCGAGGAGTCAGGCCGGCGGGCGTCCGGGGCGGAAGATCCGGCTCGGGGAAGACGGAGAGGTCCCGGAGGACCTCTCTACCCGGCGATTCGGCGTCGTGGGGACGAGCGTACCCCGCGGTGCCCGGAGACGCATCGACCGCGGGCTTTTCCCCAAGTCGCTGAGCCCTGCTCGACTTGCCCGGACGGCTCTCAATAGCTACCCTTGCGCACGAAGCGACCAAGGGTCCGGGCGCAGACCGGGATCAGGCGACGGCCGACGCAAAGGAAGGGACGAGATGGCAGAGGTCACGCTAGAGAACGTCACCAAGAAGTTCGGCGACTTCGTCGCCGTCCGGGAGATCAACCTCCTCGTCGAGGACGGCTCGTTCGTGGTGCTGGTCGGCCCCTCCGGATGCGGAAAGACGACGACGCTTCGGATGATCGCCGGGCTCGAGGACCTCACGTCGGGCGAGCTGCGGATCGGCGATCGCGTGGTGAACCGGGTCGCGCCGAAGGACCGCGACATCGCGATGGTCTTCCAGAACTACGCGCTCTACCCGCACATGGACGTGTACAACAACATGGCCTTCGGCCTGAAGCTCCGCAAGACGCCGAAGGCCGAGATCCGCGAGCGCGTCGAGCGGGCCGCCGAGCTCCTCGGGATCACCGACAAGCTGAAGAGCAAGCCGCGGGAGCTCTCCGGGGGACAGAGGCAGCGCGTCGCCCTCGGGCGCGCGATCGTCCGCCAACCGAAGGTCTTCCTGTTCGACGAGCCCCTCTCGAACCTCGACGCCAAGCTCCGCGTCCAGATGAGGACCGAGCTGCAGCAGATCCACCGCCAGCTCGGCACGACGACGGTCTACGTGACGCACGACCAGGTCGAGGCGATGACGCTCGGGACGAAGATCGCGGTCATGAACCGCGCCGTGATCCACCAGTACGCCTCTCCCCAAGAGACCTACGACCACCCCGCCGACCACTTCGTGGCGGGGTTCATCGGCAGTCCGTCGATGAACTTCCTCCCGGCACATGCCGTCACCGAAAACGGCGACACCGCCTTCACCGGAGACGGCTTCCACCTTTCGCTTCGGGCGGGGCAGGCGTCTGCGTTTCCCGCGAGCGTGACGATCGGCATCCGGCCGGAGGACTTGAGCGGCCCGACGCAAGAGGGGTCGGACACCCTGCGGGTGACCGTCTCCGTCACCGAGCAGCTGGGGAACTGCCTCCTCGTGTACGGTCGCTGCGGAAGCGAGGAGATCGTAGCGAGCCTCGACCCGCACCAGCCGGTGGCGATCGGCTCGACCGTTTACCTGCAGGTCAACCTGAAGACGCTCCACGTCTTCCACCCGGAGACGCAGACCACGCTCCTTTAGGTCAGACGCGATCCCGTCCCCGGGCTGGCGTCCCCGGGAGGAACTTGACGGCTCCGCTGGCCCGCCGCACCATGCTCCGAGCCCGTTCGTCCGGCGGATCGGTCGTTGGAGGGGAAATGCGCGAGCATCGTCTGATCGTGGAGTGCCCGTCCATCGGGCCGGGCGGGACGATCGGCCCGCGCCACACCTGCGAGGGGGACGGCGTCTCACCGGAGATCCGCTGGCGGGGTGCCCCGGAAGGGACGAGGAGCTTCGTCCTCCTCGCGGAAGACCTCGACGTGCCGGGGCCAGGGCTGCGGCTCTTCACCTGGGTCCACTGGATCGTGTACGACATCCCCGCCGACGTAACGGGGCTCCCGGAGGCCGTTCCCGCCACACCGAGGCTCGAGAACGGAGCCAAGCAGGGCGTGACGTCGTTCGGACGGCCCGGGTACGGAGGGCCGTGCCCGGCGTGGGGCGCTCACAGCTACCGCTTCCGAGTCCACGCGCTCGACTCCTGCCTCGCCCTTGAGCCCAAGCGCGTCCACAGGCGGGGTCTCGTCCGCGCGATGAAGGGGCACGTCGTCGCGACGGGAGAGGTCGTCGGCGTCTGCGCGCGTCGGAGGCACGACGCGGCGAAGCGAACCCGAGGCGACAAGCCGCAGGTCCGCTAGGGATGGAGTCCCCGATCCGGCGAGGGCGCTCCGAGGAGGCGAACGTGACCGACGGTCGAAACGAAGCCGACGAGGGTTTCTCGGAGGTCCGCAGGGCGTGGGAAGAGAACGCCGACTTCTGGGACGCGCGATTCGGAGAAGGGAACGCCTTCCAGCGCGTGCTGATCGGCCCGGCGACCGAGCGGCTGCTCGGCCTCAAGCCAGGTGAGACGGTGCTCGACGTCGCGTGCGGGAACGGCGCCTTCGCCCGCAAGATGGCCGAGCTTGGGGCGACGGTCGTCGCCTGCGACTTCTGCGAGCGATTCCTCGAGCTCGCGCAAGAGAAGTCCGCGGCGCGCCCGAGCGCGGTCACCTATCTTCGGATCGACGCCACGAAGCCTGCCGAACTGCGGACGCTCGGAAGCCGCCGCTTCGACGCCGCCGTCTCGACGATGGCCCTGATGGACATGGAGGCGATCGAGCCGCTCTTCAGCTGCCTTCCCGAGCTTCTCAAGCCGAGCGGCCGATTCGTCTTCTCCGTCCTCCACCCCTCTTTCGCGAACGACGCCTGCCGCCTGGTGCTCGAAGAGGAGAAGGAGAACGACCGGTTCACGATGGCCCGCGCGGTCAAGGTCCGCCGCTACCGCCGACCCTTCACGTCGCGCGGCGAGGGGATGATCGGCCAGCCGGCGCCCCAGTACTACTTCCATCGGCCGCTCTCCCTGCTCCTCGGCGCGGGTTTCCGCGCCGGGCTTGTCCTGGACGCGCTCGAGGAACCAGGGTTCGACGAAGGGTCGGTAGGAGCCCGCCCGCTCTCCTGGGAGCACTTCCCCGAGATCCCGCCGGTCCTCGTCGCGCGGATGCGGCTGCGCTAGCCCGATCCCGCGGCCGAAAGCGAGCGGCCGCGGGCAGCGGCGGGAGACCCGGCCGAGCCTGCGGCTATCGTTCCCTTCGCGCCTCGCCCTTCTCCGTGAGCCTGGCCTTTCCGGGGCCGGCTCCGAAAGACCGCCGAGCCGATCCAATCGGCTCTCCCCGTGAGGCAGAAGGCCTCGCGCGACGCCGCTAGTCCGCCGTCGCTCGCTGGAAGAGGAACCGAGACAGGGTAAGAACCGCGATCGTCAATCCCGCCAGAATCCCAAGGCTTGAGGCGATGGCGAGCCAGTCCCAACCTGACAGGGTGAGTTGACGGATCGCCGTCACGGCGTAGGTGACCGGGTTGTACCTCGCGATCGTCGCCAACCAGCCTGGCATCGCTTCGATCGGAAAGAGCGCATTGCTCGTGAACATGAGCGGCATCGTGAAGAAGTTGACGATTGCCATGAGCGTTTCGTGGCTCTTGATCCGCGCCGCCAGGGACAGGGAGAAGCTGCTCAGGATCAGGCTGAAGCACATCGCGATCAGGAGAATGACGAGGAGCCCGAGCGGTCCCGTCGCGAAGCGCACGCCGAGAGCCGTCGCGATGAGCACGATGAGCAGGACTTGAACCCCGGCCTGGATCGCCGCGGCGAACGCCTTCCCGAACGGAATCGCCGCACGGGAGATCGGCGCGGCCAAGAGCTTCTCAAGGTACCCCATGCGCCGGTCCCAGACGATGGACATGCCGGAGAACGCCCCCCCGAACAACACCGTCATGAGGATGATCCCCGGCGTCATGAAGGTGAGGTAGTTTCCGGTGCCCAACATCTGCCCGACCATCGGGCTCTTGGCGAACCCCTGCATCATGTTCCCCATGAGGCCAAGCCAGATGAGCGGTTGGATCACGACCATGATGATGCGGACCGGGGTCCGCACGAAGATCACGAGTTCACGCCACGCCACGTACCAGACGTCCGAGAGAAAGGTCATCGTCGAAGCCTCCTTTGCGTCATACGGGCTTTCCCGATCTCCTCTCGGGATCCCTGCTCGTCGCGCATCTCGCGCCCGGTGAAGTGAAGGTACACGTCGTCGAGCGACGGGCGGTGGAGTCGGATCGATTCCACCCCGACCTCGTTCTTCGCCGCGAGAGCGAAGACTTCCGGAATCAGCCGGTCGCCGCGCTGACGGGCCACGATCCGTTGCAGGCCGTCCCCCATCGGGGTCACGGAGACCGTCTCAGGCAAGGCCGAGAGCGCCTGCACGAGCCGCGAGACCTTCTCCTCCGGGGCGACGAAGCGCGCCGTCACGATGTCCCCGCCGATGTCGGCCTTGAGCGCGCCTGGCTTCCCGTTCGCCATGATCTTGCCGCGGTCGATGATCGCCAGCCGATCGCACAGGGCATCCGCCTCCTCCATGTAGTGCGTCGTCAGGAAGATCGTCATCTTCTGTTCGCTGCGCAGCTTCTCGATGTACTGCCAGATGACCTTGCGGGTCTGGACGTCGAGTCCAAGCGTCGGCTCGTCCAAGAAGAGGACGCTCGGCTGGTGGATGAGGGCGGCCGCGATGTCCAGCCGCTTCAACATTCCTCCGGAGTAGGTCCCCGCGGAGTCGTTGCGCCGCTCCCACAGGCCGCACAGGCGCAGCACCTCCTCGCCTCGCTCATCGATCTCCTTGCGCGCGAGGTGGAAGAAGTGGCCCTGCAAGAAGAGGTTCTGCCAGCCCGTCAGCCGATCGTCCACCGCGGTCTCTTGCGAGGCGTAGCCCATCATTGGCTTGACGAGCTTCGGACTCTGACGGACGTCCGTCCCGCGGATGAGGATCCGCCCCGAGGTGGGGCGGAGGAGGCCGATGACGCACTTGATCGTCGTGGACTTCCCGGCGCCGTTCGGACCAAGGAACCCGAAGATCTCCTGCTCCTCGACGTCGAAGGAAACCCCGTCGACAGCGCGGATCCCTCCCTTGTACACCTTGACCAGTTCTTCGATCTGGATCATCGTGGCCATTCCACTCCTTTTCCTTCTCCCAGTAGATTCTCGCGTCGAGCACTAGGGATCTCGATCGGCCAGAGGGAGAGCCCGGGACTCTTTCACGGACGGAAGGCGTTCGCGAGACGAAGCGCAGCGTCCGGCTCGCGTTCTCGATCTACTCCGGGCGTCTCTCTCCCGACTCGTCGCTCTCGAGAGCGGATCGATAGACATGGAGCATTCTTCCCATGTGCTCTCGAAGCTGCTCCGCCCGAGTGAAGAAGAGCCCGCCCCCGTGCGCTCCGAAAACCAGGAGCTTCTCCCCCTCCTGGATCTCCAGGTCCCGCCGGGCTTCGACGGGGATCGCAACCTGGCCTCGCTCGCTCACCGTGACCGCGCCGTAGAACTTCGGTCCCTTCGACTCTCTCGCCAAAGCGCCCCCTTTGCATGTCTCCTGCGGGTAGGTCAAGCCGGGTAAATCATACTTGCAAGACAAAGCATGGCAAGTCGTGCTCGGCCCCCAGGAGAGACAGACCTCACTGAGAAGTATCTTTTGACTAGAAGAGTTCGAAGCTTGGGTCCCGCTGATCCAAGCCTCCTCCCGCCTCAAGCGGCCGGATGGTGGCCCAGCCTTCCCGAAAACAGGGAGAGGTCCCGAAGGACCTCTCCGCCTGGTGGGCTGGTATCGGGGGTACGAGTTGCATTCACTCGCAACCAGCGCCCTCACTCTACCCGGGCTCTGTGTGGCTCTTGTGAAGAAGGTGTGTCCATCCCGTGAGATCGGTGAACCGATCTAGCCACGGGCCTTTTGGCCGTGGGGATGGCGGTGGTGGGCGTCGGGCCGGTGCGCGTGGGCGTGCGCGACCGGCTCGTGCGCGTGGGAGTGGGCATGCTCCACTGCCAAAGCCAACGGGCCCTCGTGGTCGTGGGCGTGATGGCCGTCGTCGTGGCGATGGGAATGGGCATGCTCGAGCGGCTCGTGTGCGTGAGGGTGCGCGTGGCGCTCGAAGAAGAGGAGGCAGGCTCCCACGGCCATGAGCGCGAGCGCCGCAAAGAACGAGGCCACAGGCAGAGTGCGGAAGATGACGAACGATACCGCCGCGCCGATGAACGGAGCCGCGGCAAACAAGGCGCCGGTTCGGGCCGAGCCCAGCTTTCGTAGGGCGCGCACGAACAGGCTGATACTCGCTCCGTAGCAGAGGCTCCCCAGGAGGAGCCCGAGGCCGATCGCCTCCAGCCCTGGGAATGGCCTGTGCAGGGCAAGGGCGAGCACGAGGGACACACCTCCGCCGACGAGGCCCTTCACGGCCACGATCTCTCCGGGGTCTTTGAGCGAGACCTCGCGGGTCAGGTTGTTATCCAAGCCCCACATGGCACACGCAGCGAGGATGAGAAGCGCCCCGGTCGACGGAGCCCACCCCGCCGACGGATCGAGAGAGAGGAGAACGCTTCCGAGACTCACGACGAGGATTGCGACCCACGTCCTCTGCCCCACGGATTCGCGGAAGAGGACGGCCGCGATCGCAGCCGTCGCCACGGCCTCAAAGTTGAGGAGCAAAGACGCCGTGGCTGCCTCCGTCGCGCGCAGCCCGTAGAGAAGAAGGAGCGGAGCGGCGACCCCGCCGGCGAGGACCGCTCCGGCAAGCCGAGGGAGGTCCTTGCGATCGAGGCGCGACTCGCGGCCCCTGCCAGGGCCGGGGGCCTTTGCCAGGACGCGGACCAGGAGAATCCCAAGGCCCGCGCCGAGGTAGAGGAGCGCGGCGAGCGGAATCGGCTCGACCTCGCCGAGAAGGAGCTTCGCCAGGGGAGCGCTCGCGCCGAAGAGCGCGGCGGCGAGAAGCACCTCCAAGAGCGGTCGGCGTCCTAGAAGAGGAGAATCACTCATCTCAAGACGATTCTCTCTTCTCGGGAAACCTCGTGCAAGCCGCGGCGCGAGAAGAGGCCGGTCGACGAGAGGGACTCCCTCAGGAACCGACCGCGATCGGGACGAGGATTGCCTCGCCTTCCTCCTGGCTGACCCAAACGTAGTAGGTTCCGGCGGCAAGGCCGCTCGGGTCGATCGCCAGGCGATAGCCCTCGGCGGTCGAGCGGCCGGACAAGGCCACGTCTCCCTGCGCTCCTCCCCCGCCGGCCGCCGCGACCCCGAGCGCGCTGAGCACGGTCCAAGGGCTTGCGCTTGAGCGGCGAAGCCCAAGCGAGACCTCGAACCGCCCGTCCCTTCGGATCGGGCGAACCTCTTTCTCCGCGAGCAGGGTCAGCTCCACGAGGTCCGGAGAGTTCGGCCTTCCCGCCGTGGCACGGAGCCGGTTGCCCTTGGAGTCGAGGCCGTAGACGAGGACGCCCGGGTTCGTGTGCCACTCCGCCCCGCCGCTGGCCGTGTCGCTCCGTTCCATGGTGGCGCCGCTCTTCTGGTCACCGGCAGGCCAGCCCGACCGGTACGGATGATCGGCGTTCGAGCTGTCCACGACCTCTCCGGCCGCGTTCAGGAGGAGGATCACGGCTCCGTCGTCGGGAAGGTCGAGGCGGTAGGGGGCTTGCGTATCGTAGACGAGGTCCGCCTTTACGTCGCGGACGGTCGAGTCGTCCTTTCTCTCAAGGAGGTAGAACCCGCGGCCGTCGCTCCCCTTCTTCCCCACGCTCCACCAGGACATGTCGAAGACCTGCCACGAGGCCTCGTCTCCTTTCCGCTTGAGGAAGGTGATCTCCGGCCGGCCCGGCGGCCGGCGGGTGAAGTCGATGGGCGACGCACTGATCGTGCCCGAGAGCTCCACTCGCTTCCACAGGCTCGGAGGAGGGGCCTCGGATCCCTTGGGGTACCAGACGAGGCTCCAGCCGGCGAGGTCGATCGGGGTCGTCGCGAGGTTCTGAAGCTCGATCCACTCGCCGTTTGGGTCGGCGGGAGTGCCGGACCACGCGACCTCGCTGATGATCACCGGCGGGGCGGACGCGGCCTCGAGGGCGCCTCCTCCGCCAGCCGTCGACGGCGGCGTGAGAGAGACGCTCACCGGGCCGGCCTCGGCGTTCGCCGCCCGCCCCAGGGGATCGGCGGCGCTCGCGGAGGCGGAGTCGACCAATGGGCCGGGAAGGTCCTGCAGGAGGACCGTGTAGGTCGCGGATGCCGTCACCGACTCCCCCGGGGCGAGCGTTCGCGCCGGGAGGGGGATCGATCCGAGCCGGTCGTCCAGGAGAAGGAGCTCTTGAACTGGAACGGCGCCCACGTTGGCCAGGGTGTAGGTAGTGGTGATGGAGTCGCCGACCGCCGCCTGGGCAACGCTCGTCGCCATCGTCAAGCCAATCTGCCCCCTGTCGAGCGACGCCCCGAGGAGGACGATCGAGTCGCTCGCCTCGACCGTGCGGCTCGATGGATCGATCGCCGTCACGGTGACTCGGCCCTCGACCGACCCTGCGACGTCGGCCTCGGTCAGGACACGGCGGATCGCTCCGCTCGTCGTCTCCCACGGGCCGAGGCGGTCACGGCCGAGCGAAACCTGCCCCAGAAAGTCCTCGACCGCTCTCAGGTTCTCGAGGAACGTCTCCCCGGTGTTCCGCACGCTGATTCGGTAGACGATCGCGTCCCCGACGGAAAGGGGCGAGAAGGGGAGGAGCGGGAAGCCGCGCGCGTCCTCTGCCTCGATCGAGACCTCGATCGAGGAGCGTCCGAGGACGAGCTCGACGCCCGCCGAGGCCGTGGCCGTGAAGCCCGCCCCGGTGTCGTCGCGGGCCGTGGCGGTCACGGTGGAGACGAGCGGGCCGGGAAGGTCTGCCTCGCGCACGGTCACGACCGAGGCGGCGGTCGCCCTCTCGCCCGGCGCGAGGCCCCGAGAGCTGAGGGGGATCTCGCCGACGAGGGAATCGGTCAGGACGACTTGAGAGAGCCTCGTCTCGCTCGAGTTCGTGACCGTGTAGGCGAACGTGACGCGGTCCCCGGGGCGTGCGGTCGTGGGGTCGGCCCGCGCCGAAACAGCGATCGCGCCCGCTGCGGCAGGCGGGGTCACGGTAATCGCGACCTCGTCCGTTCCGCTTGAGCCACAGACGTCCGTGATCGTCAAGCGAAGGCGCAAAACCGTCGCGGCAGAGACCCTCGGGGCGAGGAAGCGAAGCTCCATCGTGTCCCAGCCGGTGACGGAGAGCGAAGGGCCGGCCACGTGCTCCCAGGAGAAGCGGAGGGCTCCGCCGTCGGGGTCGCTCCCAAGGCCGACGAGGGTCGCCTCCGCTCCCGAAGAGACGGTCCGGTCGGGACCGGCCTCGGCCGTGGGGGACTTGTTCGCGTTCGTCACGCGAACGGTGAGCGAGTCGAGCGCCTCCGCCCCCCAGTCGTCGGTCGCGGTGAGGGTGAGGATGACGTCCTCCCCGCCGCACTCGTCCGTGGCAGGAGCGACGTAGGTCGGGTTGGGGACCGCGGCCGAGGGGGAGAAGGTTCCGCCGGCGCCTGCGTCGTTCCAGACCGTGGAGACGACCCAGCCGTCGCTGTCGCTCGCAGCGGCGTCCGAGAGTGAGACCGAGCCGCCTTCGACGACCGTCCGATCCCTTCCGGCCTCGACGGAGGGGAAGGAGTTGACGCGCAGGCGCAGCGAGTCGCTCGCCTGTCCTCCCTGGCGATCCGTGACGGTGAGCATCAGGGTGACAAGGCCGCCAGCCCCAGGGGCCGTGTAGCGGGGATGGAGAAGGCCGGGATCGTCGAAGCTCCCGCCCGCGGCGTGGTCGGTCCAAGCGTACGAGGCGATCGCCTCCCCGCCGTCTCCGGCCCACGCGTCGGAGAGCTCGATCTCGCCCCGCAGACGCACCATCTTGTCGGCGCCGGCGTCGACCGAGGGAAGGACGTTCGTGACGCACGAGGCGGCCGCGAGCGGGCCGGTCGGATCAGCGACCTGCGCCGTGTTGGAGAGGCTCCCCGGCCCGGAGTGCTCGACCGTTGCCCGAACCTCGATCGTCCTCGTCGCGCCAGATGGAAGGGGAAGGAGCGAGACGAGGCCGCTCACGGGGTAGGCAGACCAGGGTCCGCCGTCGATGCGGTACTCCGCACCCCACTGGTCAAGGCCCGTGGGAAGCGGGTCCCTGAACGCCAAGTTCGTCAGGCCGAGCGGCCCGGGGTTCGCGAGGGTCGCGGTGTAGACGAGCGCCGTGCCGCGGCCGACCGGGGCCGGAGCGCCCGCGAGCTCAAGCGTCAAGGAGGCCCCTTGTGCCGCGAGCGTCACGGCACAGAGAAACCCGCAAAGCCAGCCGGCGGAAACGAATCGGCCGAGCGTAGTCGTGTGCGTCATGGTGCGTGCCTTCCTTCTCCAGCATCGCAGACGGAACGGCGAAGGGCGGTCGTGCGCGTCAAGCACGCGCGGACGGTCCGTTACCCGATGGGAAGACAAAGGTGCGTTCTAGCGGCTGAACAGGTGCCGCGAGCGGTAGAAGTACTCGCCCGCCGAGATGAGAGAGAGGGTGATCGCGAGGTAGAGGAAGCCAGCCTTGGCCACCTCGCCCGCGTCGCCCCAGCCGGCGATGCGGTCGACGAGGATGGCCAGGACGAGGCCGATCTGGGAGATCGTCTTCAGCTTCCCGAACAGACTCGCCGCAATCACCTCCCCCTGAGCGATCGCGAGGATGCGGAGGCCCGTGACGAGGAACTCGCGAGCGACGATCACCATCACCGGCGCCGCCGTGAGCTCGCCCAGCTGGACGAACGCCAGCAGCGCGGCCACCACGAGGAGCTTGTCCGCGATCGGGTCGGCGAACTTGCCGAGGAGGGTGGTCTGCTTGAGGCTCCGCGCCAGGTAGCCGTCGACTGCGTCGGAGATCGCGGCGAGCGAGAAGAGAGCGATGGCCAGGATCGTCCCCAGGCTCCTTCCCGAAAGGACGAGGAACATGAAGAGCGGAACGCACGCAATGCGCGCCAGCGTGATCTGGTTTGGGATGGTTCCTAGCATCGTTCCCCCTCGCGGCGAACGTACTCCTTGCGCCTGGAGCCTGTCAAGCGCGCTCGGACGAGGCCGCGGCGACGATTCGGGCGAGCGCGTCGGGCCGAAGCGATGCCCCGCCAACGAGCGCCCCGTCGATGTCGGGCCGGTCGAGGAACGAAGCGATGTTCTGCGGCGTGACGCTTCCCCCGTACAGGAGCCGCACGCCCTCTCGAGCCTCTTTCCCGTGAGCGGACCCGACCGTCTCGCGGATCCGCCCCATCACCTCTTCGGCCGCCGCCGGAGAGGCGGCCTCGCCGGTGCCGATCGCCCAGACTGGCTCGTAGGCGATGATGAGAGGTCGAACGTCGCGCGACTCGACTCCGTCCAGAGCCGCCGCGAGCTGCGCGGCGATTCGCCGTTCGGTCTCGCCGCCGCGGCGTTCGGCGAGGGTCTCCCCCACGCAGAGGATCGGAACGAGTCCTGAAGCGACGGCCCTGCGAAGCTTGCGATTCACCAGGGCGTCGTCCTCGCGTAGGAGTGCGCGGCGTTCCGAGTGGCCGACCAGGACGTAGCGGCAGCCGCAGGCGGAAAGCATCGCCGCCGAGACCTCGCCGGTGAAGGCTCCCGCGGCCTCGAAATGAAGGTCCTGAGCGCCCAGAGCGATCCCCGTCCCGACGAGGAGGCGTCCCGCGCGGTCGAGGGAGGTGAACGGCGGGAGCAACAGAACCTCCAGAGAGGCTTGGCGCGCGGCCTCCGGGAGGAACGACCGGACGAAGGCCTCGGTCTCCTCCGGGGTCTTGTTCATCTTCCAGTTTGCGGCAATGAGTCGGCGTCGCGCCATCGTCCCTCCTCGTTTTGCGGCATTATACTAAGGACGGGCGACCCCCATGAACTCGATTGACACAGCGAGCCTCAGGCCCGTAAGATCCTGAAGAGTAAGAAGGAGGGAAAGAGCATGACCATTGCCATTGCGGCGATTGCGGCCGTCGTCGTTCTGTTCCTGCTGAACGCGATTCGCGTCGTGCGGGAGTACGAGCGCGGCGTCATCTTCCGGCTGGGACGGGTCATCGGAGCGAAGGGACCGGGGATCTTCTTCCTCATCCCGATCGTCGACAAGATGGTGAAGATCAGCCTCCGCACCGTCACCCTCGATGTCCCGCCGCAGGAAGTGATCACCAAAGACAACGTCACGACGAGCGTCAACGCCGTCCTCTTCTTCCGCGTCGTCGACCCGAACGCCGCCGTCGTCCAGGTCGAGAGCTTCCTCGAGGCGACGCGCCAGATCGCCATGACGACCCTGCGCAGCGTGATCGGCGGCGTCGAGCTCGACCAACTCCTCGCTGAGCGGGAGAAGATCAACCTCAAGCTCCAGGAGATCGTCGACGAGCAGACCGACCCGTGGGGGATCAAGGTCAAGGCGATGGAGATCAAGGACGTAAAGATCCCGGCCGACATGCAGCGGGCGATCGCCCGCCAGGCCGAGGCGGAGCGCGAGCGCCGCGCCAAGATCATCAACGCCGAGGGTGAGCTCCAGGCGGCGACCAAGCTCTCCGAGGCCGCCGCGATCATCGACCGTAACCCCGCGGCCCTCCAACTCCGCTACCTGCAGACCCTGGTCGACATCTCGGCCGAGAACGCGTCCACCATCGTCTTCCCAGTCCCCATCGACTTCTTCCACTTCCTGCAGAAGAGGTCCTCCTAAGAAAGCGGCGCCATGGGGCACTACGACGTCGTGGTGGTGGGAGCCGGACACGCCGGCTGCGAGGCGGCGTTGGCTGCCGCGCGCCTGGGAGCCTCCGCGGCGCTCGTGACGATCAACCTCTCTGAGATTGGGAAGATGCCGTGCAATCCCGCGATCGGTGGGCCGGGGAAGTCCCAACTCGTGCGCGAGGTGGACGCCCTCGGCGGGGAGATGGCCCGCCTCACCGACCGGTCGATGCTGAACGTGCGCCTCCTGAACACGAGCAAGGGGAAGGCGATGCAGGTGCGTCGCGCCCAGACCGATCGATTCCTCTACGCACGGCTGTGGAAGAAGACGCTCGAGGAGACAGACGGACTCGACCTGATCGAAGGAATGGTCGAGGGCGTGCCGGTCGAAGGCGGGAGAGTCGCGGGCGTCGTCCTGCGCGAAGGCCTCTTTCTTGCGGCCCGCACGGTCGTCCTGACGCCGGGGACGTTCCTCGACGGGCGGGTCGTCGTCGGCCGCCTCGCCTACCCGGGCGGCCGAAGCGGGGAGCCTCCTTCGGTCGGACTGGCCGCGTCCCTGCGCGCCCTGGGTCTTCGGACCGGGCGTCTGAACACGGGGACGACCCCCCGCGTCCATCGGGCGTCCCTCGACGTCTCGTCACTCGAACGCCAGGACACAAGCCGGATTCCCCTCTCCTTCTCCTTCTGGGACGAGCCGATCGTCCTCGCGAACGACTTCCCGGTGTACGTCACCCGCACGACCGAGGAGACCCATCGCATCGTGCGCGAGAATCTGGCCGAGAGCCCAAACTACAACGGCCTCGTCGGCGGGGAGAGCCCGCGCCACTGCCCCACCCTGGAGTCGAAGGTCGTCCGCTTCCCGGAGCGGACCTCGCACCGGGTCTATCTCGAGCCGGAAGGACGGGAGACGGCCGAGGTCTATCTCCAGGGGATCTACACCGCCTTTCCCCCGGAGATCCAGGAGAGGATCGTTCACTCCGTCCCCGGCCTGGAAGGCGCCCGCATCGAGCGCTACGGCTACGACATCGAGTACGACTACGTCGACCCAAGACAGCTCGAGGCCTCGCTTGAGGTGAAGGAGATCGAGGGCCTCTTCCTCGCCGGCCAGATCAACGGGACGACCGGGTACGAGGAGGCCGCGGCGCAGGGGCTGCTCGCCGGGATCAACGCCGCGCAACGGGTCCGCGGAGAAGAGCCCCTCGTCCTCTCGCGAACTCAAGCGTTCGCCGGCGTCCTGGTCGACGACCTCGTCACGAAGGGCGTCACCGAGCCCTACCGGATGCTCCCGTCCCGCGCCGAGCACCGGATCACCTTGCGCGAGGGAAACGCGGACCTCCGACTAGGAGGAATCGGCCACGCGATCGGGCTCTTGTCCAAGGCGCGCCACGAGAAGGTCCTCGAGCGCCGCCGGTCGATCGAGCGGATCCTGGAAGCCCTCAGGGAGCGGCGTGCGAGCCCGGGCGATCCGCTGAACCAACGTCTCATCGAACGAGGGAGCTCGCCCCTCCTCGCGAACGGGGCGAGCCTGTACGAGATCCTTCGCCGGCCCGAGATCCGCCTCGCCGACCTCGTCCCCGGCGACGACGTCCCGGAGGACGTCGCAAGCGAAGTCGAGATCGAAGTGAAGTACTCAGGCTGCCTCGCTCAGCATTCCCGCGAAATCGAGAGGCTCGTGCGCCTGGAGAACCGGCTCATCCCCGGCGACCTCGACTACACTGTCCTCGCCAACCTCTCCACCGAGGGGAGGGAGCTTCTCGGCCGGGCGCGTCCGCGCTCCCTCGGGCAGGCCGCGCGCGTCCCCGGGGTCCCGCAGGCCGACCTCTCCATGCTCGCGATCCACCTGCGGCGCTTGGGCGCCTAGCGGGCCGCCACCGGGGCGAGGTGCTCGAGCGCCGCGATCCGCGAGGCCGCACCGTGGAAGATCTGGCCGGCGGTGTAGCCTCCCCAGATCGGGGTCGTCTTTACTTCGTCGAGCACGACGAGGAGAACGTACTCGGGCCTTTCGCCGGGGAGGAAGCCGGCGAAGAGCGACGTGTACTTCCCGTCCGCGTACCCTCGGCCAGGGAGCGCCTTCTGGGCCGTCCCGGTCTTGCCGGCGACCGCAAACCCCTTCACCTCGGCGAGGGTCCCCGTCCCCTGCGCCACGACCCGGCGGAGGAGCGCTCGCATCTCGCCACAACTGCTTTCGGAGGCAACCCGTTTCGGCGCGGGCGCGTCGCCCGCTTCGTCCCCTGGCGCGGGCGCCCGGACGGCCCGCGGGGCCACAAGGAGTCCGCCGTTCGCCACGACGGCCATGGCTCGCGCCAGCTGGATCCCCGTCACGGCGACCGACTGGCCAATCGCGGTGGAGGCGAGCGAGAGCCCAGACCAATCGACGACGTCGGTCAGGATCCCCTTCTCCTCACCCGGGAGCGTGATCCCGGTCTTCTGACCGAAGCCGAAGTCCACGAGATAGCGGTACATGCGCTCCTCTCCCAGCTTCTGCGCGGCCCGAATCATCCCGGTGTTGATCGACTGCTCGATCACCTCGCCGAAGCTGACCGTGCCGTAGGACTTGTTCTCGGAGTTGTGGATCGTGTGGCCGTACAGCGTGACACCGTCGTTTCCGTTGAAGCGGTCTTCGGGCCGGACCGCCCCGCAGTCGAGGGCGGCGAGACCCGTGATCGCCTTGAACGCCGAGCCGGGCTCGAAGAGGAAGTTGACCGCGAGGTTCTTCCTCGCCGCGGCGGTCGAGGCTTGGAAGTGGTTCAGGTCGTACCGGCGATTCTGCGCCATCGCCAGGACGTCGCCGTTCTCCGGATCGAGCAAGACGATGAACCCCGCGTTGGCCTTGAACGTCGCCACCCCTCGATCGATCTCCTCCTCGCACAGGAGCTGAAGGCGGCTGTCGATCGTGAGGCGGAGGTCCTGTCCGGGGAGCCCTTTGTCGCTCGTCTCGGTGTGGTAGGTGCGGCCGTCCGCGCCCTGGACGACCTGCAGCGTCGCGGGGTCGCCTCCCAGGTACGCGTCGTACGCGAGCTCAAAGCCCTCCAGGCCGCGTCCGTCCAGCCCGACGAAGCCGATCAGGTTCGAGGCGAGCGCGCCCTGCGGGTAGCACCGCTTCCAGGTGTCCATGAAGATGAGGCCGTAGGATCCGGCCTCCTTCGCTCTCTTCTCGATCGCGTGCGCCGTCTCGAGGTCAACCTTCCGGTTGATCCAGGTGAAGTAGCTCGGCCGGTAGACGAGCGGCTCGAGAGTCCGCGCCGACGTGCCCAGCTCTTCGCACAGGATCTTGACGAGCGTCTCCGGCCTCGTCATGTTGAAGCTGTCGATCGCGATGGCGACGGCCTTCACGTCGAAGGCGAGGGCGACGCCCTTTCGGTCGTAGATCGTCCCGCGCCGCGGGGTCAGCTCGATCGTCCTCTCCTGCATCGCCTGCGCCGCGGCGGCCCAGCGTCCGTGCTCGAAGAGCTGAAGCTCCGCGAGGCGGCCGACCACCACAACGCACAGGAACCCAAGGAAGAGCGCCAAGGCACGCACTCTCCGGTCGGTGGTCCGGCGTGCGTCAGGGTTCTCGCGTCGGGCTCGCCACGTGGACATATCGAATGCTGGTCGGTTCGACCATGTGGAGCCTCGTCCGCGCGATCTCAGAGATCCGGTCAAGCGAGAAGGCCTCCCCGATCTGGAAATCGAGCCATCGGTTCACTTCCAGGGTCGCCGTGAGCCGTTCTTTCGCGCTCTCGCGCCGCGCCGTGAGGTCGAGAATCAGCGTGCTCTGCCACAGGTACAAAAGACAAAGGCCCGCTACGCCGATGGCGACGAAGAGCCAGGTCCCGGACACAACGGGCATGGAAGGAAGACGCAACCTGCCGCGCAGCCACGCCGCCCCCGCCCCGTCCCGGATCGCCCCTCTCCTTCGTCGACGCATCCTCATCACAGAAGGTAAGGCGCCCGGGCCCTCGCCCGGGGGACATTTGTCGAGCGCGGAGACGAACTAGATTACCTTGCGTGCCGCCCGCAGCTTCGCGCTTCGCGACCGGGAATTCGACGAGACCTCCGTCGCGGAGGGAAGGATCGGCCGTGGGGTCAGGATCTCCGCCTCCACTGCCTTCCCGCACACGCAGACCGGGAAGTCGGGCGGGCAGGTGCAGGCCAGGGCCTTCTCGCGAAGGAACGTCTTCACGATCCGATCCTCCAGGGAGTGGTAGCTGATCGCGACCATCACCCCGCCAGCGCGGAGGGCCTCGAACCCCGCCGTGAGGCCCTGCTCCAGGTTCTCAAGCTCTCTGTTCACCGCGATCCGCAGCGCCTGGAACGTGCGCGTCGCGGCGTCGATCCGCTCTGGATGGAAGCGGCGCGGCACCGCACGGCGGACGAGGTCCGCGAGCTCCTGCGTGGTCTGGATTGGGCTCCTCGTGCGCGCGGCAACGATGGCGCAGGCGATCTTCTGCGCGAACCGTTCCTCACCGTAGCGACGGATGAGCGTCGCCAGCTCCTCTGCGGAAGCGCGGTTCACGAGATCGGCCGCCGTCTTGCCTTGAGAGCGATCCATGCGCATGTCGAGCGGGCCCTCTCCGCGAAAGCTGAACCCGCGTGCGGGTGAGTCGAGCTGGAAGGAGGAGAGACCTAGATCCAGAAGGACCCCGTCGATCGCTCCGATCCCCAGGCGACGGAGGTGGACGGCGAGATCCCGGTAGCTCCCGTGGACGAGATGGACGGGCCCGCCGAACGGGGCCAGCCGAGTTGCGGCGTGGCCGAGCGCCTCCTCGTCGCAGTCAATCCCGACGAGCGTGATCCCTGGCTCCGCCTCCAGCAGAGCCTCGGCGTGGCCGCCCAGGCCGACCGTCCCGTCGACGTAGATGCCGCCAGGCCGCGGGGCAAGGAGCGCGACCGTTTCCTTGAGCAGCACAGGGGAATGCCCGCGCCCGTCGGCCGATCCCCTTTGGGATCCGCTAGCCATCTCGATCCGCTCCTTGGGCTCCGCCGAGGTCCTCGAGGAAAGCCGCGAACGCGCGGCTCGTGCGCTCGTGCAGGGCCTGGTACGCCCCAAGAAGCCGGCGGCGGTCGGGCGGCGCGTCGATGAGGGAGACGACGTCCTCGGGCGACGGGAAGACGGAAAGAGGGATCTCGGGCGCGGAGAAGGCTCTCGCGTCCTCGACGAAACGCGCGATCTTCGGGTCTTCCGGAATCGCGAGGAGCGGCACACCGGCGCGGAGGCCCATCTCGAGGGCATGGAGCCGCGAGCCGACGAGAAGGGCGGCCCCAACGAGCTCCTGCGTCGCCTCCTCGGCCGTGCCCGGACACGCGATCCGACTCGGCACGTCGACGCACCGATCGAGCGCCTGCGCCAGTAAAAGGTCCTCCTCCGGGAAGGAAACGAGGAGAGTGAAGGAAACGTCTCGAAGCTCGTGGAGCCGGCAGAGAAGTACCTTCCAGCGCTCGAGGAGCGGCCGCGGCGCGGATCGTCCCCCTCCTTTCAGGGCGAGGACGACTCGAGGGCGGTCCCTTCGCTCTGGGGCCTCCCCGTCGCCGAGGGGCGGAAGGAGAAAGAGGGCGTCTCCGTCGAGGACGCCGGAGAGCCCGAGCGAACGGAGGAAAGCGAGGCTCCCTTCGTCTCGGCAGCCGATCCGACGGACGCGTCGTAGCACGAGGCGCGTGGCCCCCTGCGCGAATCTCCCCTGGATGGGCCCGATCCCTTGACCGAAGAGGAAGACCGGACGGCAAGCGAGTCGTGCGAGGAGGACGAGGGACAGGTAGTAGGCAAGGGATCTCCCGCTCGTCCGGTTCTGCAAGAGCCCTCCGCCGCCGAAGACGAGTGCCGTGGAGCGGCGAAGGGCACGGAGGACGCGCACCGGGCGAGCCCGGTCTATCTCTCTCGGACCCTTCGGCCGGCGGGCGAGAACCAGAGGAGGCGGGTGGCCAGCTTTCTCGAGAGCCTCCTCGAGCGCCGCACGGAGCGCCTCGTCGCCCAGGTTCCCAAACCCGTAGTAACCGGCGAGCACGACGGAACCTCTTGTCTTCATCCGCCCCATCTCAATCGGATCCTGCCCTTCTTCGCCCCGCCCGAAGCTACAGCCGCTCCTTCAGGCGCACCAGGAGCTCGAGCGCCTCGAGGGGAGTCAGCCGGTTGGGATCGACCGCGCGCAGCTCCTTCACCACCGGATGGTCTTCAGCGCCGAAGAGCGGGAGCGGCTCCGCCGCCGCTCGGGTCTCTCCGACGCTCGAGAGGGGCGCCTCGGCAAGGAGCCTCTCCAGGATTCGATCGGCCGCCTCCGTCACCCGCGCGGGAAGCCCAGCGAGCCGGGCGACGTGCACCCCGTAGCTTCTCTCCGCAACCCCCGGCTCGACCCGATGGAGGAAGACGACCTCCTTCCCGACCTGCTTGGCCGCCACGTGCAGGTTGACGACCGACGGGACCTCGTCGGCGAGCCGAGTGAGTTCCTGATAGTGGGTCGCGAAGAGCGTCTTCGCCTTGAGTCGCGTGGCGAGCTCCTTGGCGATCGCCCAGGCGATGGAGACGCCGTCGAAGGTGCTCGTCCCGCGCCCCACCTCGTCCAGGATGATCAGGCTGCGCGAGGTCGCCCGCTCCACGATTGTCGCCACCTCGAGCATCTCCATCATGAACGTGCTGACGCCGTCGCTCAGCCGGTCGCTCGCTCCGACGCGGGCGAAGACCCGGTCCACGAGCGGGAGGATGGCCTCCTCCGCCGGGACGAAGGATCCCGTCTGAGCCATCAGGGCGATGAGGGCAGCCTGGCGCAAGTAGACAGACTTCCCGGACATGTTGGGCCCGGTGAGGATGACGAGGTCCTTTCCGCTCGGGAGGTCCAGATCGTTGGGGACGAACTCCACGCCCTGCTCGACGACCGGGTGGCGGCCTCGCCGGACTCGGAGGGCGTGCTCCTCGACGAACCGGGGTCGGTGGTATCGGTTCCGCCGCGCCGCCACGGCAAGGGAGAGGAGGAAGTCGAGCTCGGAGAGCGCGTCGGACGCTCGCTGCAGGAGGGGAATCTCCCCGACCAGGCGGTCCACCGTCCGCCGGAAGAGCTCGACCTCGAGCGCCTTCGACCGCTCCTCGGCGTGCACGATCCTCTCTTCGTAGCCACGCAGCTCGTCGGTCGTGAAGCGCTCCGCGCTCGCGAGGGTCTGACGCCGGCGGTAGTGAGGAGGGACCTTGGCGAGGTGCGTCCGCGTCACTTCCAGGTAGTAGCCGAAGACCCGGTTGTAGCCGATCTTGAGGGACGGAATCTCGCTCCGCTCCCGCTCCGTCGCCTCGAAAGCCGCGATCGCCTCGCGCAGGGCGCGGACCTCGCCCCGCAGCCGGTCGAGCTCCCCGTCGAATCCGGGCCGGATGAGGCCCCCTTCGGCCGGGTCGGGGGGTGGCTGATCGACGAGCATCCCGTCGAGGGTCTTCGCGAGAGGAGGCAGGCGGGCGTCACGGAGGCAATCGAGGACTCCTTGGAGGAGAGACGGTCGCGGCCCGCCCGCAGGAGACCCGCTCAATCCGCGGTCGAGCGTCTCCGCGATTCCAGGGATCTTCGCGAGCGTCCGTTGCAGGGCCAGAAGTTCGAGAGGGCTCATCCGCCGCGCCCCAAGCTTCCCGGTGAGCCTCTCCAAGTCGTGGACCTCGCGCAGGGACGCCGTGACCTCTTGGACCAAGAGCTCGTCCTGCGCCAGGGCCTCCACCGCATCGAGCCGCCCCTCGATCGCCGGGCGGTCGGTGAGGGGTGCGAGGAGAGCCCGCCGGAGCCGGCGTCGCCCCATGCTCGTCGCGCAGTGGTCCAGGACATGAAGGAGCGTTCCTTCCTCCTTCCCTTCGTAGAGAGGTTTCACGAGCTCGAGGCTGCGGACGGTGAAGGGGTCGAGCTCCATTCGCCCGGAGAGCCCGTAGTAGGCGAGGGGACGGATGTGAGACGCCGCGTCCTTCTGCGTCTCTTGCACGTAGAAGAGGATCGCCCCCGCCGCGGCCAGGGCCGCTTCCGGGACTCCGAGGTCCGGAGCCGCGACGCCCTTCGCGGAGAAGGCTCCCTCGTCGAGCACGCTGACCGCCGCTCGATCGGCGCTTGAGGGCACGTCCTCTTCGCGACCCTGGGGAACCAGGATCTCGCTCGGCGCGAGGCGACCGAGCTCCCCAGCGAGCTCCTTCCGGTCGGCGGCCTCCGTCGCGGACAACTCGCCGGTCGACAGGTCGAGCGCCGCGATCCCGTACCGGCCGCCTCGGGGGTACACCGCGACGAGGTAGTTGTTCTCCCCGGCCTCGAGCACGCCGTCGTCGAGCGTCGTCCCCGGGGTCACGACCCGCACGACCTCGCGCCGCACGAGACCGATGGCCTGACGCGGGTCCTCGACCTGTTGGCAGACCGCGACCTTGTATCCCCGCTTCAGAAGGCGGTTGACGTAGACCTCGCCCCGACGCACTGGGACCCCGGCCATCGGATGGCCGTTGCGCGCCGTGAGAACCACGTCCAGCTCACGCGCGAGCACCGCCGCGTCCTCGAAGAACGCCTCGTAGAAGTCGCCGAGATGGAAGAAGAGGATCGCGTCCGGGTGCGCGGCTTTCAGCCGAAGGTACTGCTCCATCATCGGAGTCGATTCCGCCATTTCGCTCAGTATACCGGCCTTCCTGACCCCTGCAAACGGCCTTCCCTTGACAAGACCCGCGGCCGATCCGTAGGATCTCGTCCATGGAGAAGGACTCGTACTTCCTCGTTGTGAACCTGATTGCCGGACAGGGCCGCTGCAAGGAGCTCTTCCCCAAGGTCAAGCAGGAGCTTGATCGCCGCGGGATCTCCTACGACCTCCACTACACGAACGAACCCTCCGAGGCGACGGACGTGGCCCGCACCGGAATCGAGGCAGGGTTCAAGTACGTCGTGGCCATGGGTGGGGACGGGACGGTCAACGAGGTGGCGAACGGCCTCGTCGGGTCCGAGGCGGCGCTCGGCGTCATCCCGGCGGGAACGGGAAACGACTTCGTACGCATGGTCGGCATCCCCGCCGACCCGCTCCAGGCCCTCGACCTCCTCGAGGGGGGCAGGGAGGAGAAGGTCGACCTCGGCTACGTCGTCGGAGATCGCTACTTCGTGAACGGAGTCGGGATCGGAATCGACGCCCAGGTCGCCCGCGACGTCCTCCGAATGGAGCGCGTCCATGGACCGCTCGCCTACCTCTGCGCGGCGGTGAAGGAGGTCTTCCGCTTCAAGGCCTTCCCGATCACGGTGGAAGGTGGCGCGTGGAAGGAAGACCTGCACTGCATCTCGGTCGGAATCGCGAACGGCAAGTACTGCGGTGGCGGGTTCAAGCTCGCTCCCCTCGCCGAGGTCTCCGACGGGCTGATCGACCTCGCGGCGGTCGAGGACTTCCCGCGTCTCGAGCGCCTCGTTCGCCTTCCCCAGGCGCGCGCCGGCAAGCACCTTCATCTCCGCCAGGTCCACTATCGGCAAGAGAAGAAGGTCACGGTCACCTCGCCGGAAAGGCTCGTGGCGCACATCGATGGGGAGCCCTACGAGCTCCCTGGGGAGTCGTTCCAAATCGCTTCCGTGCCGCGGGCCCTCCGAGTTCTCGTCCCCGCCTAGCGCCGCTGGAAGCGGCGCGCGAGGTCCTCGCGGGAGACGGCGAAGACAATCGGCCGGCCGTGAGGGCACGTCTGCCAGTCGTCGAGCGCCATCAGTTGCTCCACGAGCCTCTGCTGTTCGTCCAGGGGGAGCCGATCTCCGGCCTTGATCGCGGCCGCGCAGGCGATCTCCGTGAACAGCTGATGAAACAGGGCTTCCTTCGGCTTCTCCCCTCCGCCCATGAGCTCAGCGATCCGCTCGATCGGGGCCTGAAAGCCCTGGCGAGCCTGGCGCTCCGCGAGAAGGCTCGGATACTCCCGCAGGAGGAAGGTCCCGCCGCCGAACTCGTCGAGCCCGATCCCCGCCTGTTCCAGGTCCTCGCGCGCGGCGGCGACCAGCGCCGCCCCCTCGAGGGAAAGCTCGAGCCGGACCGGGATGAGGAATCGCTGCCGGGGAATCTCACCCTCTGCCCGCCCGGCGCGCAGCCCGTCGTAGAGGATCCGCTCGTGGGCGATGTGCTGATCGACGATCTCCAGGCCGTCCGGGCCCTCGACCAGGAGGTACGTCCGGTGAAGCTGGCCAATCGCCCTCCGAGTGCTCTCGACTCTCACGTCCGTCTGGTCGCGAAGCGCCTGCCTCACCGCGGCCTCGACCCGCAAAGGAAGCCGGGGCTCGGCCACGGAATCGCCGGCGGCCTTCCTCGCCGGAAAGGGCCCCACCGCCGGAAGGAGCGGCGCCGCGACGTGCGGCGAGCCCAGCGCCACGTGGAGAGCCTGAGCCAGAGCGTCCTGGACCGCCCGGGACGCGCCGAAGCGGACCTCCTCCTTCCGCGGATGCACGTTCACGTCCACCTGGTCGAACGGCAGGTCGATCGAGACGACCGCCACCGGGTAGGCTCCCGGACGCAGGAGGCGCTGGTAGGCGCTCGCGAGGACGTAGGACAGCGCGCGATCGCTCACCGGCCGTCCGTTCACGCAGAAGAGCTGGTCCCTTCGATTCCCGCGCCGAAGGTCCGGCCGGCTGACGTAGCCCGAGACGCGCACTCCCTCCCGCTCCGCTTCGAGCGGGACCAAGGCTCGCGCCACCTCCGCGCCGTAGATCTGAGCGATTCGCTCGAGCAGGCTCGCGGCTCGCCCGGCCTCCAGCGCGACCCGCTCTCCGTGGCGCAACGTCCAGCCGATCGCAGGAGTGGCGAGGGCCATTCGCTGCACGACGCGGCTCGAATGCAGGAACTCGGTGCGGGCCGCGCCGAGGAAGCGAGCCCGCGCGGGAAGGTTGAAGAAGAGGTCCCGGACCTCGACGGTCGTGCCGCGGCCGCGACCCGCGGGGAACGGCCCCTCAAGCTCCCCGGCCGTCACCCTTACTTCGTGCGCCTCCTGGTCAGAGAAGGGGCACGACACGATCCGCACGCGCGCCACCGCGGCGACACTCGCCAGGGCCTCGCCGCGGAAGCCGAGGGTGGCAATGCGGTCCAGGTCCTCCTCTCGAGCGATCTTGCTCGTGGCATGCCGCTGGACGCAGAGGGCAAGGTCCGTCTCGTCCATCCCGTCGCCGTCGTCGCGGACCACGATCGACCGCGCCCCTCCCTCCTCGAGCTCGATCGCGATACTCTCACTTTTCGCGTCGACGGAGTTCTCGACCAGCTCCTTGACGACGGAAACAGGCCGCTCGATCACTTCACCGGCGGCAATCCGTCGGGCGAGGGATGCGTCGAGGATGCGGATCTTCATGAGCCCCTAGGCTACTCGATCCCCGGGGGGCGAACAAACGTTGGCGAAGGCACGAGAATGCGCTATCGTCCAAGGGGGGTGAGCATGAACACGATCAGCGAGCTGCGCCGGACCTTGGGCCTTTCCACCACGAACCAGGTCCGGAACCGCATCGAAGCCGTCAAGGACCTGTTGGCGGATCACCTCCGTCGCGGGCCGAACAACCAGATCCTCGTCGCCGACCCGGGAGTGGAAATCCTGCGCCGCCTACAGGATCTGTACGATAGCGGGCTAACGATAACCGAGGCGAGTGAGGCCTTGCGCAGTAGCGTCCTAAGAAAGTTCGCTACGTCAAATATCACTCCAACGGGTATCGTACGAAACCAGGCGACACCGGATGAGCGCGCGGAACTCGTCCGCTCGTTGCGCGACGAGATCGCGTTCCTGCGCGAGCGCGTTTCCTTCCTCGAGGCTCAAGGTTCGCCCGTCTCGCCCGAGCCCTTCTCCGAGTGGTGGGAGCCGCTCAAGGAAGAGGTCCATGGCACTTAACCTCCCAGTTCGCGGAAACGAACGCCTCGGCCAGGTGGTGGCGCGGATCGACGCGTCGCCGCGCCTGGCCGCCTTGTGGAGTGCCTCGAACGTCACCGCGATGGACCGGATGCACATCAACGACCACGGCCCCGTGCACGTCCGAATCATCACGAACATCGCGCTGAAGCTCCTCCGCCTCCTTTCGGCCGGCGGGGTCGTCCCGAGCGCGGTCAAGGACCACCGCCTCGCCCCGGAGGACGCGGAAGTGATCGTCGTCCTCGCCGCCTGCCTCCACGACGTGGGGCACGTCATCGACCGCCACGACCACGAGGACCTCTCCCTCATCCTGGCCGCGCCTCTCGCACGGGATTTCCTCGCCGGGATCTACGCTGACGAGACGGCGCCCGTCCTCGAAGGGGAGGTTCTGCACGCCATTCACGCCCACCGCCGCGACGTCACCCCCCTCACCGTCGAGGGCGGGGTCGTCAAAATCGCCGACGCGCTAGACATGGAGTCTGGACGCGCCCGCATCCCTTTTACCGCGGGCGAGGCGACGATCCACTCCGTGTCGGCCATGGCGATCAAGAAGGTGAGGATCAAGAAGGGAACCGAGCGGCCCGTCAAGATCGAGATCGAGATGTCGAACTCCGCCGGGATCTTCCAGCTAGACAACCTCCTCGCCGAGAAGCTGAAGCACTCCGGGATTGCCGAGCACTTTGAGGTGATCGGCGAGGTCGCTGCGGAAGAAAAGAAGATCATCCAAAGATACACGATCGACTGAGAGGCCCCTAGACCCGCCTCCGGCGGGCCGGGCGGACTTCCTTCTGCGGCACCCTCTCGCGCGTGCGCTACGGTGCGGGAACGTGAACGCCGCACGTGAAGGCCCTTTTGCGTCACAAGCCTCGCGGTCGCAACAAAAGAGTCCTTTTGTTGCGACCGTTGTCCCGTCTCCCGGGGCGGCCGCCCGCTACGCTCGCCCGGCGAAGGGAGACGATGACATGCCGCTCGACATCACCCCAGAGGACTTTCTGACGCCCAGCCAAGTCCAGACGCTCAAGGAGCACTGCCGCCGCCGCGCCGAGACCTCGAGCGACACCGCCCACAACAAGTCCGTGCGCGATTGGGCCATCCTGCACGTCGCGCTCGACAGCGGGCTGCGGGTCTCCGAAATCTGTGCCCTGTGCGTGCGGGACCTCCTTCTCGACGGCGATCCCGCCGTCCTCGTGGTGCGCGACGGCAAGGGCCACAAGAAGCGCGCCGTGCACCTCGGCGCCCCGCTCCGCGGTCACCTCGTCGACTTCCTCGCCTGGAAGGAGCAGGTCGGCCAGTCTGCAGCACCCCCGGCCCCTCTTTTCGTCTCCTCCAGGAGCAGAGGCCCGCTCACGCGGACCGCCGTCTTCCGCATCTTCAAGGCCGAGGCCCGCGCCGTCGGACTTCCCGCACGCTTCTCCATCCACTCCTGTCGCCACACGTACGCTTCCCTCCTCTACCGCGCGTCCAAGTACAACATACGCCTCGTCCAGAAGCAGCTCGGCCACCGCTCGATCCAGACCACCCAGATCTACGCGGACGTCCTGAACGAGGACGCTACGGTCGCCGTGAACAACCTCCCGCAATAGGACTCCTTCCCGTCCCTCGACCCGACTCCGATCTCCCCGCCTCGAGCCGGGGGTGACGGACCGCGCCCGCCGCCCCGAAAGAGGCTTTGGTCGGCGAATGGCCCCAACCGTTGGGTGTTGACAACGCGCCCTCGAACGGGCACGGTTGCCTTGAGAAGAGCTGTTGAGACGGACGAGACTAGGCGGAGCCAACACAGAGCGTCGAATCCGTGCGGAAGAGCGAGGAATCCACCCTCCGGCCGGAGGGAACGTGGCGGTGGGAACCTTGGAAAGGCGGCTTTGCGGCGCCCTCGTCGGAGCCTTGGTCCTTGCCCTTTCCGGGCAGGGCTTCGGCGCCGCCCGACTCACCCTCGAGGTCGGTGTTGCCGGATCGCTCGTCCCCAACACCTGCACCTCGGTCGAGGCACGGATCAGCGGCGTTGGATTCCCATTCGCTGGTTCCCTCGTCCTGCGTCAGCCCATGGGGAACGCCTGGCGCGGCGAGGCGACCAGCACCGTGCGGATTCCTCTCACGCTCCTGGGGACGGGCCTCCAGGAGTGGGCCATCCCTATCTACGACGCCACCCGGCCCTTGGAGGGCGTTCTCCTTGACGCGTCCGGCGCGCCCCTCGCCTCAGCGACGGTCGACCTGGACGCGCTCCGCCGCGACGCGCCGTTCCCTCTTCAGGTCGGCACCTTTGCCCAGCCCGTCACCGGCGACCCAGCGTTCGTCGATCCCGAGCATCTCCCTCTCCTGTGGCAGAGCTACGAAGGGATCTCCTCCGTCTGGCTCGGGCGCCTCTCCTCCGGCCTCAACCCCGAGCGCTGCGCGGCGCTCGCCCGTTGGATCCTCGCCGGCGGCACGCTCGTCGTCTTCACGGGGCGCGACTTCTACCTCCTCGACTCGCCTCTCCTCCGCGAGCTCCTCCCGATCGACCTTCCAACCTTGACCGAGGACGGCCGCGGCTCCTTCTACCTCTCCGGCCAGGCGAAGTCGGGAGGTCGCGTCCTGCTGAGACAGGATGCGGTTCCGCTCCTCCTCGAGGGTGACTACGGCGCCGGGAGCGTCTTCGTGGTGACGAAGGGCGTCTTCGACGTTGACGAGGCGACGTGGGCGGCCATCAGCTCCCACATCACGCCTGCTCACGTCCTTTCGCTCTCCTCGCCAACCAAGGCCCTCCTTGCGGGCGTGCGCCTGCGGCGCCCCAGCTATCTCGTCGCCGCAGGCCTCGTCGCGGCGAGCGTGCTTGCGCTTGCCACGATCGTCTTGCGCGTGGGGCGGCCACGCCGCCGGCTCCTTCTCTTGGCCATCACGACGGGCTCGCTCTGCCTTGCGTCCGGTTTGTACACAATCTGGGCGGAGCGTGTTGCAGCGCTATATCAGTACATAACGATAGTACACGTGCAAGATACAGTCGCCATCACGATGTTCGACATGGAATTGTTCGCGACGGACGACCGCCCGGTGCGCGTAGAAGTGAGAGATCCTCTGCCGTGGGTTGAGGAGCTTCCCAAGAGCCTGCAGGTCGCACGTTTCGACATCGACCTCGACCTTCGGAACGGCATCGCGTCCCTCGTTCTCGCGGCGGGGGAGACGAGATCTCTGCGGGCCGGAGACCGAGGCCAAGCCCTCCTGCGGGTCGATCGGTTTGAGGAAAGTGAGGTGCGGATCGTCAACCGTGAGGCCGCCTTGGGTCAGGCGATCCTGTTTGACGGTGGCAGGGCCTACGCGCTCGGCAGCATCCCGACTGGAGAGAGCCGGTTCCGTCTCCGCGACGCGATGCCGGCCGAGGACGTGACCCTGGAGAAGGACGCCGCCACCGTCTTCGCGACCATTGCCGGAGCCTTTCCCTTCCAGGAAGGCACGTGGCTTGTGGCTTCGCGTGAGGGTGAGAGAGAAAAGCGATACTCTGGACTAGAGATAGAAGTGAGAGAAGTCGCCGTCTACGTGGTGAAGGGAGGTCGGAATGGCTAGCCCAGACGCCCTAATCGACGAAGAGACGCTCGAGCCGTTCCTCGTGCTGGTCCTCTTGTGCGGCGTGGCCCTTCTTTTCTCTGTCCCGTGGGCACAGCGCGTCAAGGAGTTCTCTCTCTTCTCGTTCCTGTCGCGGCTCCCCATCTACTTCTCCGCCCACGCCTTTCTCATGGGAGTCCTCGGCCTCAACCTAGGAGCCACGAGCGCCGCCCGCGGAGAGCCACGCCCTGCCGCCGCGCTTCTCCTCGCCAAGCGCGTCCTTTTGGGCCAGTTCCTCACTCTCCCCTACCTCCTTTTCGCGCGTTCACTCTACCCGGGAAAGGAGGCCGCACTCCTGCTCATCCTCGTCTACACGACGGCCTTCTCGCTCGCGTGCGCTCTAGGAGGCCGGCTGCTCGAAGGACCGACCCGCGTCTCGTCCTCCCGCGCCTTCCCGCTGAAGTACCTCGCCTTTCTCTTCTACTGCCTGGCGCCCCTTCCGGCTCTCCTCGCTTTGAGTCCCCTTGGGCTCCCGGCCGTCCTTCTCGGTACCCAGGCGAAAGAGGGGGTTCTTCTCTCCTTTGCCGTCCCGACAGCCGCCGCCGCCCTGTTCTTCCTCCTGCTTCGCAGGAAGAGGGGAGGCGAGTCGAGTGCTTAGCTTGGCGGTCCTCGAACGGCGGGTCGATCGGAGGAGTCGCCGCCTGCGCGGCCTTCGCTTCGCCGGCCTCGCGTTCGCGGTCTGCGTCGTGCCGTTGCTCCTCTTCGCGGGGGGACGGGTCTTCGGCCTCTGGCCGAAGGCCGCGCCGTTCCCGCTCGTCTGGCTTGCGGCGCTGCCCCTCTTTGTTGCGGCGGCGGCCTTCGCGTTCGGGCACGCCCGGCGACCGAACGTGCCGCTTCTTCTCTTGAAGGTCGACCTCGCCTTGGGGACGGGGGAGCGCCTGAGCGCCCTCCGCGAGCTGCGAGAGACTGGCCGCGGCCGCCCGTTCCGCCGACGGATCGAGAAGGCTCTGGAGGGGTTCCCCCTCCGCTTGAAGAAGGCCCTCCCGCTCGGAGTCGTCCCTGTTCTCGTTCCGGCGCTCGGTGCACTAGCTCTTGCGGGCGCGGCCTTTCTCTTCTCGCTTGAGCCCTTGGCCCTGTCCACTGCGGAGCAAGTCCTCTCCCAGGCTCCCGCAAGCTCGCCCCTCGTCGCCAGCCGCCCCACCCCCGATCGGACGTCCGCAGACGCGGCGGCCGGCCTTCCACGCGAGAGAGTCCCGCAGGGAACTCCCACTCCGCCTGCCGGCAAGATGCCCGATCAGACCCTGGACGACCTCCTCGCCGGCGTATCGGGAAGCCCCGGATCGGAGGGGATCCTGTCCGAGTCCGTGAACGACTTCGGTGACCTTGCCCAGGATCGGAAGGAAGGCGCGGCGTCCCTTTCCGAGGTCCTTTCCCAGATAGAGGAACGGCTCGCGCAGCGCCCCGGCCCTCTCACGCCCGAGGAGCGCCAGTCGCTCTCCGAGCTCATGGACCAGACTGCGGACCAATCCCTGCGCGAGGCGATCGAGGCCCTCCTGAACGAAGAGGACCCCGAGGCTCTCGGCGAGAACGTCGCCAAGGCACGCGTGCTCTCAGAAGGCGAGACGGCCCAGCAAGCAGCAACGCCGCCCGAAGGGGCCGAGGCCCCGCCCCCCGCCTCGTCGGAGGACGGAGAGACCTCCGCCTGGGGTGCCTCAGGCGAGAGCCCCCCGGGCACCGGGTCCTCCGAGAACGAAGGGCCCACGGAGGGAGGAACGGGCGCCGGCTCCGAGCGACCAGGTGTTCCCGGCGAGGAGAAAGACGCCTCGCTCGTCGGCGGGGACGAAGAGGCCTCTCCCCTCGCCTCGGACCGCCTTGGCGCACCCAGCCCGGCCGCCGGTTTCGTGCCGGAGGACCTCGCGGGAATCGTGGGAAAGAGCGGCGAGTTCCAGAATTTCCTTACCAAGGGGGTCCCCTTGGAGGCGCTCCCCCAGCCGGAGAGCGGACTTCCGCGACTCGCCCTCGACTACGACGCCTTGCGGGCGGTCCTCGCCGGCAGGTCGCTTCCGCCCAGCGCACAGGATTCGGTCAAGCGATACTTCGAGTCGATCACACAAGGAGGCCCATGATCACGGAGAGAGACATCGATCTGGCCCAAGGCGCGCTCGCCCGACTGCACGAAGCGATCGAGGGGGTGATCGTCGGCCACGCCCGGATTGTCGAACTCACTTTGATGGCACTCCTCACCCGAGGAAACCTGCTCCTGGAAGGGGTCCCCGGCCTGGGGAAGACGCTCCTCGTGAAGACCCTGGCGAGCGCCCTCGGCCTTCGCTTCTCGCGGATCCAGTTCACCCCCGACCTCATGCCTGCGGACATCGTGGGGACGAACATCCTCACCGAAGAGGGCGGACGTCGCGGCTTCACGTACTCCCCGGGGCCGCTCTTCGCCAACCTCGTTCTCGCCGACGAGATCAACCGAGCGACGCCCAAGACCCAGTCGGCCCTGCTCGAAGCGATGGAGGAGCGGACGGTCACCGTCGGGAAGACCACCTACCCGCTGGAGGAACCGTTCGCCGTTCTCGCCACCCAGAATCCGATCGAGATGGAGGGGACCTATCCTCTCCCCGAGGCTCAGGTCGACCGATTCCTCCTCAAGGGAGCCATGGATCAGCCGAATCTGGAGGAGTTGATCGAGATCGCGAGGCGCAACACCGAGGGAGAGGGGCTCCGGCTTCCCGAGCCGGTCGCGGGAAGGGAGGAGGTCCTGACGGCACAACGGGTCGTCCGGGAGGTCCCCATCGGCCAAGAGCTTCGCCGCTACGTCGGCCGGCTTGTCCTCGCCACGCACCCCAAGGCCGCGCACGCTCCATCCCCGGTCAAGGGCTTCGTGGAGTACGGCTCGAGCCCGCGGGGGGCGATTGCCCTGATCCTCGCCGCGAAGGCGCACGCCTTCCTCTCCGGCGAGCCCAACGTCCGCCGGGCCGACATCGAGTCCGTCTTCCTCCCCGCGCTCGTCCACCGGGTCATCCTCAACTTCAAGGGCGAGGCCGAGGGGGTCCGAGTCGAAGACCTGCTCGCGCAAGTCTGGGAAGAGACCCGCCCCGTCTGATGGAACCGCTGATCGACGAGGCCTTCCTTCGCCGTCTTGCCAACCTGAAGTTCATCGTCAAGGGCCGGCGGAAGGGGAAGCTCGCCGGCACTCACCCTTCGCCTCGCGCCGGGACGAGCGTCGAGTTCGCGGACTACCGCGACTACTCCCCGGGCGACGACTTCCGCTACATCGACTGGAATCTGCTCGGGCGCCTGGACAGAGTCCTCGTCAAGACCTTCGTCCACGAGGCCGATCGGCCGATCTACCTCCTCGTCGATCTCTCCGCTTCGATGCGGCTCGGCGATCCTCCCAAGGCACGCTATGCCGCGCGCTTCGCTGCCGCGATCGCCTACATCGGGCTCCGGGAGCTGGACCGCGTCGGGCTCTATCCCTTCTGCGACCGCCTTCTCTCCGCCATCCCGCCGCGGCACGGGATGGGCCAGATGAACCACATCCTTCGCGCCTTGCAGGACGTCGCTCCGGCGGGCACGACGTCGCTCGACCGGACGATCGGCGACTTCTTGTCCGCGAGCCGCGAGAGTGGCCTCGTCTTCCTGGTGAGCGACCTCTTGAGCCGGTCCGGGTATCAGGAGGGGATTGCGCGTCTCCTCCACCGCGGTGACGACATCGTGGTGGTTCAGGTCGTCGACCCGCAGGAACTCCACCCTCAAATGGAGGGAACCTTCGAGATCCGCGAGGTGGAGAGCGGCCGGTCGATGGAACTCGTCGTTGGGCGAAGGACCCTCGCCCAGTACGAGCGCCGTCTGGGGCTCTTCCTCGACGAGATGACGGCCTTCTTCTCCGGCCACCGCATCCCGCACTTCCTCGTCCCGACGGACCTTCCCGTGGAGAGGCTGATCCACGAGCGCTTGCGTGCGGGAGGGGTTCTCCAATGACGCTCGTCGCCCCCACGGCCCTCTATCTCCTTCTCGCCGGGGGAGCCATCCTTCTCCTCTACTTCCTGCGCACGCGGAGCCGCCGCCACGAGGTCTCCGCCCTCTTCCTTTGGGACGGCCTTCCCAGCGAGCCGCGGTCGCGGGCGGCCCGGATCCGGCAGCGCCTGGAGCCCCTTCTTCTCCTCCAGCTCCTCGTGCTCACCCTCGTGAGCGTCGCCCTCGCCGGTCCGGCGATACGCGTGGCGCGGCCTCACCTCGCCGGGATGGCGGTCGTCCTCGACGGGAGCGCCGGCATGCGCTCTCGCGCCCGCGATGGAACGGTCCGCTACGAGCTCGCTCGTCAGGCTGCGCTGGACCTTCTGCGCCGCTACCCGAGCTCGCCGGTCGCCGTCGTCCAGCTCTCCAGCGCGCCGAGCGTCCTGTCGTCGTTCTCCGAAGACCACGCCGACGCGCTGCGCGCCGTCTCCACCTCCGCGCCGACCTTCCTCGCCGACGGCACGGCGGCCCAGCTCCGCGTCCTCCTGGAGAGCCAAGGAGGGGCGGGCCGGTTCGATCGGATCTTCTGGCTCGGCGACCACCGCCTCGGCGGGGCGATTCCGAATCTCGAGGAGACCCTCTTCCCTCCGGACGAGAACCTCGCCGTCACGGCGTTCAACGTGCGGCAGAACCCAGACGGCAGCGGGTCTACTGCGTTCGTCCGGCTTGTGAACCATGGAGCCTCCTACCGAGAGGGGAATGCCAAAGTGAGCGACGGGGTCCGCGCGGCCGTCCTTTCCTTCGTTCTTGCGCCTGGCCGAGAGGAGGCCTACGTCCTTCCGCTCCCCGGCTCGCTCGGGCCTGCCTTCGTCGCGAGCCTGGACACAAAGGACGGCTTCCCGGACGACGACGTCCGCTACTCCACGCTCCCCGCCTTGATCGAGCGACGAATCCGCTGGATCGGAGAGGAGAACCGCTACTTGCTCGCCGCCCTCCGGGCCGCGGGGCCAGTGGCCCTGCTCGCCCCAGACGATCCGTCAGCCGCGGACCTGGTCGTCGCCTACGGGACCACCCTGCCGGCCGAGACGACGGGAAACGCTCTGCTCGTCCACTCCGGACTCGCAGGGCTGGTTGAGATCGGAGGAGACGCCGAACCGGGCCCCCTCACGGTCGCGGCCCCCGACGATCCTCTGCTCGCCCAGGTGGACCCCTCCAACTTCGGGGTCCGCGCCTCGCCCAGCGTCGCCCTCGATGAGGAGGTCCGGGTCATCCTCGCCCTCGGCTCGCAGCCTTTCCTCTGCCGCTACGCGGACGTGCGTCGACGGATCGTCTTCGTTGCGCCGGACCTCCTGGAGACGAACCTCCCCCTCACCGTCGATTTCCCGCTCCTCGTGGCGAACATCCTGCGGTCGTTCTCGTCTTCCTCCGGCCGGGAGGCGACCGCGGACGTTCTGGTCGGGGAGCCGATCGCGCTTGGCGACTACGGACGAGCGGTCCGACTCAAGGGACCGCGAGGAGAGGAACTCCCGCTTCCCGCCGGCACAGAAGCGTTCGTCCCTCCCGCACCCGGGGTCTACACCCTCTCGACCGATCGTGGCACCTTCCCCGTTGCGGCGAACCTCGATCCGGCAGAATCCTCCCCGCCGACGGAGAGCGCGGCCCTCGCCTCGCCCGCGACGGCTCCGGAAACGCGCAAGTCGGCGCTCGTCGGACTGTGGCCGTACCTGGCGGCGCTCGCCCTGCTCGCCCTCCTGGCGGAGGACCTGCTCTACCGCGGCGCAACCTGGAGGAGATCGCGATGATCCGTCTCACGCATCCCCTCGCGCTCCTCGTCCTTGTTGCCGTCGCCGCGTT
>JAPLGE010000111.1 GCA_026390315.1 Candidatus Bipolaricaulota bacterium | reverse complement strand
TATTGACAGCCCCGGACGAATCTGGTAATTTGGCGCCTACGGGGCCATCGTCTAGAGGCCTAGGACAGATGGTTCTCAGCCATCAGACCGGGGTTCGAATCCCCGTGGCCCTGCTTCCTTCACTTCTTCGGCTCGGCCAGATACCCCAGCGCCATCTCGCTCTCGGCATCCATGATGACGTTCGCTTCGCAGCCTTGGGCCACGGCGGGGACGTTGATGACGTTGATGACGTTCGACAGATGCTGGTACTCCGGCAGGAGGTCCGCCAGGGAGTTCGGCGAATTCTTGAAGAATTCGTGGGAGAAGACGACGCCTTCCTCATCGGGGTATAGGGCCAGGTAGCGGATGTTCGCTTCGACGAGGTCCTGGAAAAAGTGGGTCCCGAAGGACAGATCCGGAACGTAATTGCCCACCTTGTGGGCGATCTCGATCAACATGGACGAATTGTTGATGTCAGAATAGGTGACCCGGACGCCGAGCCGGATGTCGCCGCGGCTGCCCCATCGTCCCGGCCCCATGAGGATGAAGGACCGCCTCGGGAGCATCGCGTTCAAACGGCTCACGGCGTCGCCGACGGCGACAAGATCTGCGAAGGAGGGAACAGCGGAATAGTTTTCAGGGTCCACGTAGACGATGGTCCGGATGCCCATCACTTGGGCGTTCGTCACGTACCTGCCGGCTGTAAAGAGCTTCCTTTTCTCCGGCACCCATTTCGGGACTTGGACACGCTCCTCGTCCTCTATATAGCTCTGCGGGCGGCACTGGAGGATGTAGAGGTCCTTCCCGTCAGAGGCGAATTCGACGTCCATGGGCATTCCGAACGTTTCCCTCAGCACGCGCATGATCTCTTTCGTCTGTTTGATGAAGTCTGTATTTTCGATCAAGCCGGCGAAGGTGACCGCCATACCCTCCCGGTCCGGGGGGTCCAGGGCCCGGTTCGCCTTCCGCACGGTCGTCCCGTCGAACACGGATAGGACTTTATCCCAGAGGGGGAATTCAGCGCCGACCTCGCGGATGACGGCATCGATGGGATGGGTCTCGAGACGCCCCGTCTCCATGTTGATGACGTCGATGAGCTTCTGGGAGTAATGGACGATCTCCTCCGGCATGATGTTCACCCGGATCCCCGGCTGCCCGGGGCTCACGAGCATGGGATAATCGTTCCCCACCCTGTCGACCGCCCTCGTCCCCAATCCGGCGACGAGCCGCAGGACGCCGTCCTCGCGCCGGATGCGCGGCGACCAGCGGAACTCGTTGTTGCCGAACGCCACGCCGGCGAAGGCGGGGAAAAAATAGCGGCCCACGCGCCTGCCGACGACCCGCTGGATGAGGACGCCCATTTCCTCGTAGTAATCGAGGAGGCCGCGTTCGGCGCGGTATTGGATGGCGTCTGGGTTGAAGATCGAAGCGTAGACCTCGGCCACGGCCTCGGCGAGGGCCGTGAGGCGCTCCTCCTTCGTTCCTAAGTTCGCCAGGAACAAGCTGCGGTACTTCCCGGAGAAGGCGGTGCCTTTGCTGTCCTCGAGGAGGCTCGAGGAACGCACGATGAGCGGGCCCTCACCCATATCCTCCAGGATGATCTTCAATTGACCCTGCATCTCGGGCGAGAAGAAGGAGTGCTTGCAGACCTGTTCGAGGTAGGGATAGTTATGGCGGATCTCCTCGATCCGCGAGAACTTGAAGCTCTGGAAATCCTCCAGGAAATTATAATGGATGAAATCGATGAGGCCGTCAGAAGCGATGAACCAGGTCTCTGGGGTCCGGAATTCGCCGATCCCCGGGTTATCCTTCTTCTTCTTCCGGAGGATGTGCTCGGCGAGAACCATGCCCGCCGCCTTCCCGCCGAGTTTTCCCGTCCCCTGGCTGGGCCCCGTCACCCGGGCCAAGAGCTGGCCGAAGTCATGGATGGTCATGTGCTCCCGGGCGATCCGGATGAAGGGGAGCCGCTCGCTCAGGAAGCGGCGGACAAGCGCGATCCTCGCCTGGAGTTCGTCGGAGCGTGATAGGGCCTGTTCGTCTTCCTCGGCGGAGCGGCAGAACCGGTTGATGATCTCTTTGATTTCGACGAGGGATATGTCCCGCTTCTCGGTGGCGAGGATGAAGAAACCAAACCTGTCCTGGCGCATCCACTGCTTGATCAGGGATGCGAGTTCCTTGTCGGGGACCGCCAGGGAAGCGATCCAGATGGCTTCCTCGAACACCCTCTCCAGAACCTCTACGTTCTGCCGGGGGAGGGGCTGGTTTTCGTCACGGACGGAGTCGTGTTTGCCGACATGGAACTCCGAGGAGAACTGGAGGAGGAGTCCCTGGACGCCCGGCACGCCCTGCCAATTGAGATGGTTCATGAGCCGGCGCAGGACCCGTTTGTAGAGGACAGGATCGGTCTCCTTGAGAAGGTCCAGGATGACGATCCACTCGGGCTTGTGCTTCGCCGCCGGTTCTGCCGCGGCGCTCAAGGAGTCCGGCGTGGCAGCATCCTCCCACTCCTTGATAAGCCGGCCGATCCGGCTCCCGATAAGTTCGATGAGCTTCTTCTCCTCGAGCAGGAACGGGTCCTCGCGGGACCCTTGGGGTTTCTCCGAATAGGCCACCTCGAGCGAGCCGGCCAGGACGCCGCGCACCCGCAGGGGGACGCGCTGTATCCAGTCCGTCTCGATGAAGCCCGGCGTCTGGAACACCCGGTCGCGGCACTTGATCCGGACCCGGCAGAGTTCAGGGTATTGCCAGCCGTTCGGGATGAGGTCGAGGACGCCATGGAAAACGTCTTCCTGGGTCAGGCCGGGTGTTTCCAAGAGGGTGACGATGCCTTGGAGGCAGCAAAGCTCCTTCACCCGCTCGCGCAGGCGGCCACTCGGAAAGAGGCCGGACTCTCTGATCTTGTCCATGCTAAGATATGCCGCCGGGACGTCCCGGGATCAAACCCAGCCGCGCAGCCGGCAAGCCTCGGCCACCCGCGAAATGGCGATCATGTAGGCGGCGTCGCGCATGGTGACGTTCTTCTTGCGCGCGAGCTCGGAGACGGCTTTGAATCCGGCTGTCATCTTGTGGTCGAGCTGGGAGAGGACTTCCTCTCGGCTCCAATAGTGGTTCATGTTGGATTGGACCTGCTCGAAGTAGCTGCAGGTGACCCCTCCCGCGTTGCACAGGAAGTCGGGGATCACGAAGATGCCGCGGTCGCGGATGACGGCGTCCGCTTCCATGGTTGTCGGTCCGTTGGCGCCTTCGGCGATGAGCTTGACGCGCTTGTGGATCTTCGGGGCGTTGGCGCCCGTTACCTGGTTCTCAAGGGCCGCCGGCACCAGGAGATCGGCCTCCTGCTCGATCCAGGCATCGCCCGGGAGGA
>JAPLGE010000012.1 GCA_026390315.1 Candidatus Bipolaricaulota bacterium | reverse complement strand
CGACCCACGATACCACACGCGGCCGTCGCGGCCCAAGACCGCCTGTCGCCCGCTTCCTTGGGCGTGCTATAATGCGGGCGAGCAAAAGGGGGGAGGCATGATGCGAACTCTGAGATGGGCTGGATGGTTGGCGCTCTTGGTTGTGGCGGGAGGGCTCGTGGGGTGCGGAATGCTGGACCCGGTCCCGGTCGCCAACTTCTCGTGGAATACCTCTAATCCCATTGCCGGAGAGGAGGTTCAGTTCAACGATAACTCGACGGACGCGGGAGGGGCGTTCACCGCTGCGGGCATCGACACCCGAAGCTGGGACTTCGGCGACGACTCGACCTCCACCTCCCAGAACCCAAAGCACGCCTACGCGAAGGGCAGTACGTACGAGGTCACGCTCACGGTTACCGACAAGAGCGGTGGGAAGAGCTCCGTCACGAAGGAGATTAGCGTAGCTCCGAGCATCGGAGGGCACTGGACAGGGACTATCACCAGCCTCATCTACAACACGTTCTCGCTGAGTTTTGACCTCACTCAGCTTCCCGGAGGCACCGTCACCGGGACGATCACCGTCTCGCCGTACTTCCCGCAGGGAATCACCTCAGGTTCGTTCAACGCAGCTACGAGAGAGGTCCAGCTCACTTCGGAAGGCTACGGCATGATTTTCCGCGGACAGCTTGATCTCTCCCAAACCAGAATGAGCGGCTACTGGTATGACGATGACACGAACCAACGTGGCGAGGACTGGCAGGTAAACCGCTGAGGCGAGACGGTCGGCCGCAAGGGGATCTCAACGCGATACCCCTGTGAGGCGAAACCGCCGTGTCTCAGGGGCTGCGCTAGCTGTCCGCGTAGGCCTCACTCTCGCTTCGCTCATCGCAAAGCTAGCCCTGGTGCGAGACCAAGAAGACACTATGCGTTTCTGAAACGCTCGCGCCTGACTGGACACCACGCTTGACAACGGTTCGGCTTGGCCATATACTTAACGTCGGAAACTATTCGTGGGGGAAATGAAATGCCGACGCCGGCCGACGATTGCGCCCGCAGCGTGCTCGATGCCGTGCCTCTTGTCATGCGTGAGATCCGAGCCGAAATGAGGAGCCACCGCGGGCTCGACCTCTCGGTGCCGCAGTTCCGGGCGCTCGCCTTCCTCCGGCGGAGACCCGCGGCGTCCCTCTCGGATCTTGCCGCGCACATCGGCACGAGCCTTCCCTCGATGTCGAAGCTGGTGAACGGCCTTGTCGGGCGAGGCCTGGTCGAGCGGGACACCTCGGCCGCAGACCGTCGGCGCCTGACGCTGCGCCTCACGAGGGAGGGAACGAGTCTCCTTCAGGCAGCCCGCGCAGAAACACAGACCCATCTCTCAAGGAGCCTCGGCCGTCTCTCGCCCGAGGAGCAAGCCGTCGTGACGCGCGCGCTTGGAATCCTCTCGTCCCTGTTCGGCCAAGAAGGAAGGACCTAGGAGGCCGCCCATGCCTATCCCCGCCGTGGACACCCGCGCGCTCACGCGTCGGTTCGGATCGCTGACCGCCGTCGATTCCCTCACGCTCTCGGTCGAGTCGGGCGAGATCTTCGGCCTGCTCGGCCCCAATGGGGCCGGGAAGACGACGGCGATCAAGATGCTCGTGACGCTCCTCCCCCCCACGTCAGGAAACGCGACCGTGGCCGGCAGCGACATTGTCCGTCAGCAGGTCGCCGTCCGGCACGCCATCGGATACGTCCCGCAGATGCTCTCTGCGGACGGGACCCTCACCGGCTACGAGAACCTGCTCATCTTCGCCAAGCTGTACGACGTGCCCCGCTCGGAGCGGGTCGGCCGCGTCCGAGACGCCTTGGGGTTCATGGGGCTCGACGGCGCGGCGGACCGCCTCGTGCGCGGGTACTCGGGAGGGATGATCCGGCGCCTGGAGATCGCGGAAGCGATGCTCCACCACCCCCGCGTCCTCTTCCTGGACGAGCCGACCATCGGGCTCGACCCGGTCGCCCGGCAGGCTGTCTGGGAGCACATCTCCCGCTTTCGCGCCGACTGGGAGACCACGGTCATCCTCACGACGCACTACATGGAGGAGGCGGACGCCCTCTGCGATCGCGTGGCCATCATGCACCTCGGACGGGTCGTCGCAAGCGGAAGCCCGGCCGCGCTGAAGGGATCCATCGGAAAGGAGAACGCCACCTTGAACGAGGTGTTCGCCCACTACACCGGCGACATCCTGGAATCCGGAGGGACCTACCGTGACACAAGAAGAACGCGTCGCACAGCACGCCGGGTCGGTTAGCCTTCTCCGACGAGGCTGGAGGCTCCCTTTCGCCGCAGCGGGCCAGTTCGTCCTGAAGGCCCTCGTCATTGCCGAGCTCGAGGCGCGCAAGCTGCGCCACGACCCGAGCGAGCTCCTCACCCGCGCCGTCCAGCCGGCCCTGTGGCTCCTCGTCTTCGGCCAGGTCTTCACGCACATCCGCGCGATCCCAACCGGCGACCTGCCCTACCTCGACTTCATGGCGCCGGGAATCCTGGCCCAGAGCGTCTTGTTCATCGCCATCTTCTACGGCATCACCATCATCTGGGAGCGCGACCTCGGCATCGTGCACAAGTTCCTGGTCACGCCGACCCCGCGGGCGGCGATCGTCACCGGAAAGGCCCTCTCCGCAGGCGTGCGGGGCCTGTCGCAGGCGGTGATCGTGTACGCGCTCGCCGCAGGGCTCGGCGTGAAGATCGAGTGGAACCCACTTGCTCTCCTCGGCGTCATTGCGATCGTCATCCTCGGCGCGGCGTTGTTCTCTACTTTCTCCCTGATCGTCGCCTGTCTGGTCAAGACCCGCGAGCGGTTCATGGGGATCGGCCAGGTCATGACCATGCCGCTCTTCTTCGCCAGCAACGCGATCTACCCAATCGCCATCATGCCCGGATGGCTCCGCGTGATCGCGCGGGGAAACCCACTGACCTACGAGGTCGACGCCCTGCGCGCCCTGATGCTCTCAGGCGGGAGCTCAACCTACGGACTGGGCCTCGACTTCGCCGTTCTCGTCGTCGCGACGGCTCTCCTCATCCTGATCGCCGGCCACCTCTACTCCAAGGTCGCGATCTAGCCAGACAGACGGTTCCTCTCCGCGCCCTCGGCGTGCCGGGCTCTGGCCGCGCGACCGTCCAGCCGAATTCGGACGGCCGCCTGGCGTGGGAGAAAGACGCGAAGTACCCTCGTTGCGTGAGTGAGCAGGCGAGGGTGGAGTGTCCCGAGACAAGGTCCGGGGCCCGCAGGGGCCTCGTCGTCCTCGCTCTGGGCGGCGCCCTCCTCCTCGGCGGCTGCTTCCTCTTCCCAAACCTCCCGCCGGAGGCGTCCTTCACCGCGAGCCCGACGGAGGGGAACGCCCCTCTCCTCGTACGCTTCGACGCGTCCGCCTCGCGCGACCCGGACGGAAGGATCGTCTCCTTCGCCTGGGACTTCGGGGACGGCGCGATCGCAGCAGGAGCGAGTGTCCAGCACGTGTTCACCGCGCCGGCGACGTATGCGGTCATCCTCACGGTCGCGGACGACGACGGAACGACCGACGAGACAAGGCGGTCCGTGGTCGTCGCTCCGGGGAACTTCCCGCCGACCGCCTCGTTCACCGTCTCGCCGTCCTCGCCCCGCGCCGGGGACACCGTCCGCTTTGACGGCTTGGGGTCTAGCGACTCGGACGGCCACCTCGTCTCGTACATCTGGACCTTCGGGGACGGCGAGACCGCGCAGGGACCGTCCGTGGCCCACCGCTACGCCAGGACGGGCACGTACTTCGTCCGCCTGACCGTGACGGACGATGGCGGAGCAACCGGGAGCGCCGCGCGGAACGTCGTCGTCTCGGACGCCCCGCCCGACGCAGGCACCATCTCCCGCCACTACGAGTGGAGCTACCTGGGGATCGCCCGCTCCTGTGACCTCTTCGTTCCGGCAAGCCTCTACCAAGAGTACCGCAGCCGGCTGCGCGGCCCGTGGATCCAGCGCGACTACGATGAGTACGTCCTCGACCCGCTTGACGACAGCCTTCTGCAAACCTTGGCGAACTCGATCGCGAGCACGTCAGGAAGCGACTATTCGAGCGTGGCCGAATGCGCCCTCGCCTTCGTCCAGGCGACGATCACCTACGCCCTCGACCCGGGGTTGTTTGAGTACCCCCGCTACCCGGTGGAGACCCTCGTCGACTTGGTGGGAGACTGCGAGGACACGGCGATCCTCTATGCGAGCCTCGTCCGCACTCTCGGCCAGGGGGCCCTGATCGTCGCCGTCGACACGGACCGTGACGGCACGGCCGACCACATGGTCACTTTCGTCCCCGTGGACCAGGCGTACGCGGACGCCGTGTCCTGCCCCAACGGCTGCGCGGGCAGCTTCTGGAACTACGGAGGAAGCCTGTACGCCTTGGCCGAGACGGCCGTCGACGGCGCATACCTGCCCCTGGGCTGCGATCCCTGGGGACTTCAGGAACCCGACCTGAAGGAGATCTGGGACGTATCGCGGCGCGACCTTGAACCCAAGGTCGCAAAGTGG
>JAPLGE010000096.1 GCA_026390315.1 Candidatus Bipolaricaulota bacterium | reverse complement strand
GTAGCCAGCTTTCACCGTCTCGCTCTCTATGAAGGTTCGTACTTCGGAGAAGTCAAACGTATAGCTGTACTGCGCACCGAACAACTCGGACTGCTCTTCGATGGAGCCTTCCCGCGGCCCCGTGCCGGTCTTGTAGCTCTCCTTCTTGAACCCGAAGCCCGGGCCGAAGCCACTGTCTCCCGAGGACACGCCGGAACCAGACTCTTTCAGCATCTCTGTGAAACGCAGCTCCTTCTTGTCCTCATCCACGCGGAATCTCGCGCTGTAGGTGAGCTTCTTCTTCGAGAGGAAGACCCTCCTCTCAGCGACGGTGAACTCCACGGAATAGACTCCCCGCTTCTCTTTCAGAGTCGCTGGGATTCGCTCGACGAACTTCTCGATCTCATCGACTCGCATGGTGGCGTCCTCCTTCCCTCCGTTGACGGCCAGCGGATGATAGCGGACCCATCGCTGGTACGAGAAACTTACCTCCACCCTCGAAACCGGCCCATCAGCAACGCGAATCGCATGACCTGCTCCCCGAAAACTGGACCACGGATGAGGTTAGTCCTTACCTGAACAGGATCTTGCCGCCCAGCAGTGTCGAGGGGTTCAAGACCTGCCAGGGGATCTGTCACGGACAGCTCATAAATAGAGACGTTGGTGTGCTTCTACCCCCTTACGGGACTACTCTTGAACTCACCGGCGCGCTGCCTGGCCGGATGACCTGGGACTCGTCCCGCTCTCCTTCAGTATGCATTGGGTCCCAGCATTCAACTTGGCCCCTTCACCGGGGGCGGGTGAATCATGCCGTTTTCGCGTACTCGAGGTACGTGTTCACTGTCTCAAAGCCAATCGATTCATAGAGTCGTAGCGCAGGTGTATTCGCAACGCCGGTGGAGACGCAGACGCGGTCCATCCCGCGCGCTTTCATCCGGCGCAAACACTCGAGCAGCACGGCGCGCGTCAATCCCTGCCGACGGTAGGAAGAACGCGCTCCGACCGGACCGAAGTCGCCGATCCGGTTGACCGGGTCAATCCAGCCATTCACGTACGCGGCGATGACGCCGTCCGGCGCGACGGCAACCACATCGAGATCGCGATCGTAGCCGGGCAGCTGCATGAAGCGCGCGTAGTCGTCGTCGGTGACATTGCCGACAGTCCACGGCTGCCACACCTCGCGCTGGGCCGCGGCATGGTCTGAGATCTCCTTCGCGTCAGCAGCAACCGCGCGGACGTGGCAACCGATAGGCAACGCGGATTCGGGGATCGGCTCGTCCAACGAGCGTAGCGTGTTGACCTCGGCATACTCGCTGCGCCGGAACCCGTGCTGCTCCAGAAACGCAATCCGTTCTGCATTGTCCTGCCGAGCACCCGCAACCATGCCGCTGCTCCATCGTTTCGCGTCGCGCGTGCGAAGCTCCACCAGACGCGCTTCGGCCCATGCCATCGCCTCAGCCTCGATTCCCGACCACTCGTATTCCGGCAGTACCTGGCAGTCGAAAGACGGGTCCTCACCAAGGATCGCGTAGCCGACCAACGTGCCCTCAGCATTGTGCCAGAGGCGAATGTGTTCCCGTGGATCCAGGTGACAAGCCACCATGAAGAACCCGAAGGCCAACTCGCCGACGTGCCAATAGCGCCAGTCGTCGGTACGCGACCGCGCCTCCATTAGCAGGGCGTACATCTGCTGTAAGTCATGCTCGGACTCGTAGAGCCGGGATCTCAACGAGCGTACGGGTGCGGTGCGATAGAGATTAGCATTCATTGGGTATCTCCTACATTCGTTGCTTCACATGGGTTGCGCTTGATAGGCGGGCTCACGATGACTAGTGTGCAGGCTCCCTGCGTGGCACACCGACGTCCGCCCGCCCCCGCAGCGCTCGGTCCATCTCTTCAGGTAGTCTAGCGTACAGGGGCCAGGTTAGACTAGCTTGAGAAGTGGACCGTTCATCGGGGGCGGGTCAATCGCGTGACCCCAAGCTCGACCGACTCATCGAGATGTGCTGCGTGGTCAAGCTGACAGGGAAGTCGTATCGGATGAAGGAGCTCCGTCATGGCTAGCGAGCGCATGAGTGACGAGGAGATTGTGCAGACCCTTCCAGATGAGATTCTCGCGCTGTTGTCGGCAGAACAGCGTGCCGCCCTCGACCGCATCCTTGCTCGCCTTACGGCAGCGGAGAAAGTGTGCGGGCTTGTCAGCGGCAACTTCACGCCCAAGCGTAAGACTGCGGAGAAGGGGAAGCGCATCTACTGGTGGGATGTTGCGATAGCTGTTAAGGAGTGGGAGAAGGTGGCGAAGCCATGAGCGAGCGCGCGTCGGTAGGGCCGTAGTGACCTGCCCCCCCCCCCCCGGAGACTGTCCGGGAACTGGATGCATCCTCACCTAGCTCATGTTTCGGGGGGGCGAGGCTGCGTCGCCCACCAACGGCGTGGGGCTCAGGAATAGCCTGGCGGATGCAGCATGAACAGCCAATGAATAGGCCGGTTGCTGTGCTTCTACGCCTGGAGGGACTTGAACCCCCAACCTCCGGTTCCGAAGACCGATGCTCTATCCAGTTGAGCTACAGGCGCATCGCAACAAGATGGGAGGAGCGACGGGGCTCGAACCCGCAACCCCTGGGACCACAACCCAGTGCGCTAGCCAGTTGCGCCACGCTCCCCATAATCGTACGCCCGGGAGGATTCGAACCTCCGGCCAACGGCTTAGAAGGCCGTCGCTCTGTCCCCTGAGCTACGGGCGCAGCCTTCGCCTGGAGCGGAAGACGGGAATCGAACCCGCACCGCTGGCTTGGAGGGCCAGGGCTCTACCGTTGAGCTACTTCCGCACAGGTTGTCGGAGAGGCCGGATTCGAACCGGCGACCTCAGCGTCCCGAACGCTGCGCGCTAACCAGCTGCGCTACTCTCCGAGTCGCTCCCTACTGCCCCAGCGGGACGAACCGCGTCTTCCCTTCTCGCAGGACGGTGAGGAGCACGTTCGCGTCGTCTGCCAGCTGCGAGACCGCCCCCGCCCAGCGCGCCCGGCTGCCCGGAGCGATCTCCATTATGACGACACCTTGCGTCGAATGCAATCCCAGCTGCTGGGCCACGCTCGGCGTGATCGGGCCCACGGTGAGGCCGAACTTCGGCGTCCCTTCAGCCGTCGCGGGCGTCTGGCTGGAGTAGAGCTCCTCCTCGCTCGGACGCTCGGCCAGGGTGACGTTGATGTCGAGCGTGCCCTTCGCGCGGACGATCTCGAGGTCCACCACGGTCCCGGCCGCGAGCAGCGAGACCTTGCGGACCAGGGTGTCGGGGGAGCCGACCGCCTCGCCGTCGACCTTGGTGATGATGTCGCCGGACTTGATGCCCGCCTTCTCGGCGGGAGAGGAGGCCACGACGTCGGAGACGAGGACCCCTTCCCCCGCCTTCACGCCGAACGTCTCCTCCATGGAGGGAGTGACGTCCTGGATGTAGACGCCGAGCCAGCCGCGGGTCACCTTGCCCGCCGTCACGAGCTGGTTCAGCACGTCCTTCACGCCGTCGATGGCGATGGCGAAGTTGATACCCTCGACGGCGACGCCGTTAGACTCCCGTGCGATCATGACGTTGATCCCGACGACCTCGCCAACGGCGTTCACGAGGGGTCCGCCGCTGTTGCCGAGGTTGATCGCCGCATCCGTCTGGATCAGATTCTCGTAGTAGCCGACTCCGCTCGGCTTCTCAATGTCGCGGTTGACGGCGCTGACGATTCCCATGGTCACGGTGTTCGAGAGACCGAGCGGGTTGCCGATCGCGATGGCCCAGTCTCCAATCTCGAGGCCGGCCGAGCTCCCGAGTGGGGCCGTGGCGAGGCCCTTCGTGTCGCCCTTGAGACGCAGGATGGCGATGTCGATCTGCGAGTCGCTTCCCACGACCTCCGCGTCCCACGACCGGCCGTCGACGCTCGTCGCGCGGATGGTCTTCGCTTGCTGAACCACATGCGCGTTGGTGATGACGAGCTTCTCCCCCGCGTAGTCGATCACGAGACCGGAGCCCAAGGCTTGCGTCTCCTGCTGCTGCGGGACGTTGGGGATGCCGAAGAAGCGGCGGAAGAGGGGGTCGTTGTAGAGCTGGCTGTAGGGGTTCGTCGTGGCCGTGCCGGTGACGTCGATTCTCACGACGGCCGGGCCGACGCGGGCGATGGCCTGCTTGACCGCCGCCTGGCCGGAATCACTGATCGCCTGGTTTTGCGAGGCTTCTTGGGCCATGACAGGCCGCTGGCCGAGGGAGAGGCCGCCGCTCACCCAGGCGAGCGAGAGTCCTCCGAGCACGAGGACGGCGACCAACGCGGTTGCTATCAAACTCTTGCGTGACATAGGATCCTCCTAGAATGGCATCTTGCCCCTGCGGGGCGATACGATTGTGGGCTGGGGATGTGAAGATTCGGTGGAGAAAGGTGGGCACGGACGTGAATCTAGAGGCACGAGGCAAGGCCAAGGCGATCGCTCTTTTCTCCGGGGGGCTGGACAGCACCCTCGCGGCGGCCGTGGTCAAACGGCTGGGCGTCGAAGTGATCGGACTCCACGTCCAGATCCTGTTCGACTCAAGCGAGCGCCGCTCGCAAGCGCTCGCCAGCGCGGCCGCTCAGGTTGGCATTCCGCTGCGCACGCTGGACCGCTGCGAGGAGCAGCTCGAGGTCGTCCGCCGCCCGCAGCACGGCCGGGGATCGGGGATGAACCCGTGCATCGACTGTCGCATCTTCATGCTCCGCGCGGCGCGGGAGGCGATGGAGGAAGAGGGGGCGCAGTTCGTCGTCACCGGCGAGGTGCTGGGACAACGACCGATGTCGCAGAACCTGCAGTCGCTCCTCGTCGAGGCCGAGGAGAGCGGGCTCGGCGAGCGGCTCGTGCGGCCCCTGTCTGCGGCGCTCCTGCCAGAGACTCTTCCTGTGAAGGAGGGTTGGATCCGCCGCGACGGGTTTCTCGCGCTTCGCGGACGGGGACGCGACGCGCAGATCGAGCTCGCCAGGACCCTCGGAATCGAGGACTACCCGCAGCCCGCGGGCGGCTGCCTGCTCACGGAGAAGGTCTACTCCGCCCGGCTGCGCGACGCCTTCGCGCACGGCGACCGAGACCTGATGCGGAAGGAGGAGTTCCTCCTCCTCCGCTACGGGCGGCAGTTCCGCCTCTCCGATCGAGCCAAGCTGATCGTCGGCCGCAACGAAGGGGAGAATGCGATCCTGGATCGTTACTCCCTCGGCCGAATCCGGCTCGAGCCGGCGGAGACGGTCGGCCCGGTGGCGCTGGTCGAGGGCGATCCTGCCGCGGACGAGCTTCGCCTCGCGGCGTCGCTCGTCGCGCGCTACTGCGATCGCGGAGGGAAGGGCCCGATCGCGCTCACGCTTCTCTCCGCGGGGATACAGACCCTCCTCTCCGTCGTCCCCCTCTCGGCGGACGATCCGCGGATCGCGGCGTGGAGGATCGGCGAGGCTAGCGGATGAGGGCGAGAGCCTCCTCGCGGGAGGCTTGATTCGTCCGGAAGATCCCCCGGATCGCGGACGTGACGAGCTCGGAGCCCGGCTTCTTCACACCGCGCAGGGTCATGCACAAGTGGGTCGCCTCAAGCCGCACTAGCACGCCGTATGGGTCGAGCTCCGTCATCAGCGCGTCGGCCAGCTGGGAGGTGAGGCGCTCCTGAAGCTGCGGCCGGCTTGAGGCGATGTCCAAGGCGCGGACGAGCTTGCTCGCACCCACGATCCGGTTCTCCTTGGGGATGTACACGATGTCCGCCGTGCCGACGAAGGGGAGGAAGTGGTGCTCGCAGATCGAAAAGAAGGGGATCCCCTTCCCGACGACCATCTGGTCGTACTCCTCTTCGAACACGACCTCGAGCGCCTCGGCCGGGCTGCGATCGATCGCCTGGAAGAACTCGGCGGCCGTCTCCGCCACTCGCCGCGGGGTGTTCGCGAGGACTTCGGCGTTCAGGTGCTCGCGGCCGATTCCTTCTAGGATCTCGCGCATCCCCCGTTCGATTCTCTCTAGATCCATCCTCCCTCCTAGGGGTGATGGTAGGAGGAAGCTCAAGCTCGGTCAATCGAGCCTTGATTCTCCACTGAGCGCTCGCTGCCTCTAGTGGGGACGAAAGCGGCGGTGGGCCGCCTCCGCGACGCGGACGAATCCGTAGAGGGCCGTGCCGAGGATGAGCCCCGCGGCAAGTCCGTTCCCCGTCCGCAGGAGGGAGAGGAGAAGCGGGGTGTGGGCGTGGGCGAAGGTGTTGAGGATGGACGCCTGCCCGACGAGTCCGAAGAACAGGAGTGGCGCTCGCCAGAGGTCCGGCCCTCGCCCTCCTCCGAAGAGAAGAAGGAGGGGATGGCCGAGGAGGAACTCCTTGAAGCGGGGCCGGGCCAAGAGGAGGGCCTCGAGAAGCCCGCGCGTGCGCTCTTCGAAACCGAGGACCAGTCCGTCGACGTTCCCGCTTCGCAGGACGAGGAACCCTGCGGCCAGGAGGAAGAGAAGAGCGCCAGCCGCTGTGGGGAGTCTTTTCGAGGCGAGAAGCGCCTCTCTGATCCGCGGCCATCCCAACTCGCGCAGGAAGAGGATGACCCCGGCGAGCGGCGGGATGAGCAAGGACGCTTTCACTCCGCGGAACTCGGCGAGCTTCACGAGGAAGGCCGGATCGGCGAGAAGTGCGGCGAGGAGGAGGCCACCCGCGACGGAACCGAGCGAGGAGAGAAGAAGCATCCTCGCACCGGACCTCCATCCCCAGCGAACCCGTGGAAGGAGAACGAGGAAAGAGAAGACGGGCACGAGGACGGAGACGAGGAAGGCGTCGACCTGACGGAGGAAGAGCCCTTCCAGCGCGAGCCCGGCGAGGGCAAGGACCGCGGCGACGAGAGCGGGCAGAGCCGACCCTCGGAAGGCGAGGAGCGACGTGAGCAGAAGCAGAGCGCACGTTCCTAAGTGCAGGAGGACTCCGAGCGACCCGCTGGACCGGGGTGGGAGGGGAGAGAGGCTGCCCACGCGGTAGCCGAGGGCCTCGACGCGGGAGAGGACGTCCTCGTAGTCGTCGAGCGTCTCCTCACCCCTCCTTCCGGGGAATGGGGAGAGGAGCAGGCAGCGGATCCCCCGCTCGCGCACGGCTCGGTTCCAGCGGGTGAGGATCGCGTCGCGGGAGAGAAGGGCCTGGTCCTCGGGCGAGATCTCGTGGGCCCTCACGACGCGGTCGTACCCGGCGTCCCACAGGATTCGCGCGAGCCGAAGGTCGGAGAACTCCGGAAGGACGAGCGTGCTTCCCGCATCCAGGAGGCGGACGAGGAGCGGATCGTCGACCGCGACGGGTCCCTGGACGAGGACGAGGGGAAACGGGCCGAGGTCGGCGAGGCTGGGAGACGACGGCCGGTCGAGGATGAGGGCCACGGCGAGGCCGCTCCCGCGGACCTCGGCGAGGGGCGGCCCGCGTCCGTCGGCGAGGGACGAGGCACGGACGGAGATCGCCGTGACTCGAGCCGAGGCGAGCGCGCCCCACGCGGACTCGAGGCCGTCGGCCGGGACGACGGCGACGATGCCGCGATTGGCGCGCTCCCAGCCGATTCGGCCAAGGTCGACGACGATCGCTCCGCCCAGGGCGGCCGCGAGCAGGACGGCGCCGACGATCCAAAGCGCCTTGCGGAGCGCTGGGTTTCCTCTCGACGCGCGGTCGGACCCTCCGCGGCGAGGCCCCCGCGCCGGCTCGGTGTTCTCCCCTTCGGGCCTAGACATAGACTCTCGCGTGGGCGCCGCGCAGGGCCGGGACGAGGAACTCGCAGACCGCGAGGCCGGCCTTCTCCGCCACCCTGTCGGCGGGAAGGCGGGGCCCGAGAACCTCGACCTCGTCGCCGATCGAGACGCCGGGGATCCGGGTCACATCGACGAACGTGTGCTCGAGGCAGATCCTGCCGACGAGTGGGGCGATCCTGTCCCGCACGAGCACCTCGCCCCCGCGGGCGAGTTGCGGGCTGTACCCCGATCCGTACCCGATCGGGAGGACGGCCACGCGCTCGGGCCCCGAGGCGCGGTACGCGCGGCCGTAGCCGAGCGAGTCTCCCGGAGCGAGGTCCCGCAGCGCGATCACCGTTGTCGTGAGCGTGGCGACGGGCCGGACTCTCTCCGCCCAGGGCCGCCTCACCTCGGGGTAGCCGAGGAAGAGGGTGGCGACGCGAGCCATGTTGAGAGGCGGGGCGGTGACCTCATCCGTGAACTGGATGAGCGCGGCGGAATTGGCGACGTGTCGGAGAGGGGGAAGAAGCCCGACCTGCTCGAGCTCGGCGAGGAGGGAGCGGAAGCGCCCGATCTGGGTGAGCGTGAAGGCCCGATCCTCGGCGGACTCGGAGTCGGCCACGGCGAGGTGGCTGAAGATCCCCTCGACCTCGAGCGACGGAAGCTCCCGCAGCCGACGGAAGAGGCCGACCGCGAGCTCGGGGCGGACCCCGAAGCGCCTCATCCCCGTGTCGACGTTCACGTGCAGGCGCGCGGTCGTCCCGAGCTCCCGCGCCGCGCGACTCAGGTGTTCGGCGGTCTCGACGTCGAAGACCTGCGCGGTCAGGGAGAGCGTGAGCGCGGCCCGCGCCTGGTCGGGGAGGATGGGGGAGAGGAGGAGGACGGGAAGGGACACGCCGGCCCTGCGGATGCGCTCTCCCTCGTCCAGGCTTGCCGCAGCGAGGCCCGCCATCCCGATCTCGGTCGCGGCTCGCGCGATCGCCTCGAGGCCGTGGCCGTAGGCGTCGGACTTGACCGGGAGGAGGAGCTTGAGGTCACTCGGAAGGGAGGGTCGGATCTGTTCGACGTTCGTGGCGAAAGTCCGCAGGTCGATCCGGGCGAGAGAGTTCGGCATCCACGCTCCTTAGTCTTTACGGTTTCCTGGCTAAGAATAGGCGCGGGCCGCTGGGGGTTCAACCCGTCGCATGAGGGGCGCGACGCGCTCCCGATGCGCGCGGGGCGCGCATGCCGGCCGCGGAGGCCTCCCTTGCCGTTTCCTTGTCGTTCGAGGCGTTCGTGACTATGCTTGGCACCAGGATCGCGATCGGCTCCTCAAGAAAGGGGGCGCGGTCTCGTGGGCCGTGGCTTGTGACACCAAAGGGGGAAGCGTGCGCAAGGGCTTGTTCGTCCTCTGTGGGATCGCGGTGGTCGCCCTGACGATCACGGGATTCGCCGCCGACCGGAGCCAGTTCCTTTTCCTGGGGGACATCCGCATCGGGATGCGCGGCGTTGGGAAGACCGTCGTCGCGGGGGACCAGGTGGCTGAGTTCGCGGTGGAGGTGCTGGGGATCATCGACGAGCCGGGGGATCGGTCGGACTTCATCGTCGTGCGGGTGAGCGGAGAGGCGATCGGCCGCTCGGGCGGGATCGCTCAGGGGATGAGCGGAAGCCCTGTCTACGTCGACGGAAAGCTCATTGGCGCCCTCAGCCGTGCCGCGGCCTGGTCTAAGGAGATCACGCCGATCGGGCTCGTCACCCCCATCGAGCAGATGCTGGGGATCCTAGATAGCGTGAAGGGCCGCTTCGTCTCCTCCGTCTCCGCCGCGCCGGCGCCGGAGGCCGTCCTGCAAGACGTCCAGGTGGCCGAGGTGAAGCAGGCGCCGGGCGTCGCCTTGGTCGAGAGCTCGCCGAACACTCTCTTCGCCTACCCGGTCGCCACCCCCCTCCTCGTGACCGGCCTTTCCGGGCGGGCGCTCGACCTCTTGATGCGCGGGGCGGACGCGCAGATGATCCCCGCTGGCCTCGTCGGGCAGTTTCTCGCCCCACAGTTCGCTCCGAAGGTCGCCGGTCTGTCGAGCTTCGGCTTGAACCTGGCTCCGGTCGCGGGTGGGGCGAGCGGCGAGTCGTCGACCAGCCTTGCTCTCGAGCCCGGGAGCGCGATCGGAGTCGGCCTCGTGACCGGGGACTTCTCGATCGGGGCCTTGGGGACCCTCACCTACCGCGAGGGCGACGCGATCGTGGGCTTCGGCCATCCCTTCCTCTCGAACGGGAAGGTGGCGTTCCCCCTGACGAGCGCCCACGTCGTCGACACGATCAAGGCCTACGATGCCTCGTTCAAGCTGGGCAGCCTCGGTCCATCGATCGGAGCGATCTTCGAGGATCGCCTCCCCGGGATCGCTGGGCGGATCGACCAGGCGGTCCCGTCGGTACGGGTCTCGTTCGGCGTCCTCGACCTGGATCGGGGCCAGGCGAAGACCCTCAACGTGAGCCTCGTGGACGAGCCGCGGATCACGTGGGAGCTCCTCTTGGCCTCGGGGTTCGAGGCGATCGACGGCACTCTCGACCGAATCGGCCAGGGGACTGTCGAGGTCACCTATCAGATCCTCGGCGACGGGATGCCCGCTCCTCTCGAGCGGCGAGACCTCTTCTTGAGCACCTCCGACGTGGCGCTCTACCCGCCGTGGCAGCTGGCGAGCATCGTTTCCGCGCTTCAATACAACCCATTCCAGGACCCGAAGATCACCCGGATCGCGGCCTCGATGCAGGTGACGCGGGAGCTCAAGGCGGCGCAGATCAACCACCTCGAGCTCGACCAGGACGAGTACATGCCGGGCGACACGATCCACTACCGAGTGGAGCTGCAGACCTACCACGGGAAGATGCGGACGGAGGAGGGAGAGATCCCGATTCCCGACGAGCTCCTGGCGGACTACCTCGTGGTGCGAGCCTACGCGGGCCCGCGGGACTTCGAAGCGGGAGAGAGCCCACGCGAGTTCTCCGATCTGGGCGAGCTGATCGAGGCGATCGAGGACCTGCCGAGCTACGACACGCTCACGGTCGAGCTGTTTGTGCCCGATCCGCTGCTCGCGGGCCCCGGCGCGCTTCTGGGCGTGGCGAAGGTGAGAGTCCAGATCGGCGGCTACTTCCTGTACGACGAGCGCGAAGTGACCAGCTTCCTCTTCCTCCCCGGGTAGGATGTTTCGCTACGCCGAGATCGCTCGCGTCGTGCGGGGGCGCCTTGAGCAAGGGACCGACGGCGCCCCGCGTCGGGTCGTTCACGATTCTCGCTCCGTCGAAGAGGGAGACCTGTTCGTCGCCCTGAAGGGCGAGCGAACGGACGGCCACGGGTTCCTCGGCGAGGCGTTCGCCCGCGGCGCGGGAGGGGCCCTCGTCTCGGCGGGTGGCTCGGTTCCTCAGGGGACTCGGAACGTCATCGTCGTGGCGGACACGCGCCAGGCGCTGTGGGACTTCGCTGCGGCCTGGCGGAAGACGCTCGGCGCGACCTTCGTTGGCGTCACCGGCACCTGCGGCAAGACGACGACCAAGGCGCTCGTCGCCCACCTGGTTTCCGGGGAGAAAGAGGTCTTCGCGGCGCCGGAGAGCTACAACACTCGCATCGGGCTTCCGCTCGCCCTTCTCGCTATGCCGGCCACCGCGGAGGTGGGGGTCTTCGAAGTGGGCGCCGGCGGGCCCGGCGAGATCCTTCCACTCGCCTCGCTCCTCGCGCCGCGGCTCGCGATCCTCACCCTGGTCGGGAGGGGGCACCTCGCCGGGTTTGGCGACGTTGCGGCCGTCGCGAGGGAGAAGTGGGACCTCGTTCGCGCCCTGCCGGAGGCCGGGACGGCGATCGTGAACGCCGACTCCCCCGAGCTTGTGGAGGCCGCGGCGGGCTGGAAGGGTCGCACCCTCACGTTCGGGGTCGCGGCGGGCAGACTGCGGGGACGCGTCGTTCAGGTCTTTCCCGCGCTGGTCGTCGAGACGGCCGATCCCCCTTTGCGTCTCCTCTCCCCGCTTCTCGGCCGCCACAACGCGACGAACCTCCTGGCGGCCGTTGCCTGCGCGCTCGAGCTCGGAGTGTTACCGCGCGAGATCGAGCGCCGTGCGGCGACGTTCGAGGGAGCTCCGCACCGGCTTCGCCTTCTTCCGTCGTCGTTCGGGTACATCCTGGACGACGCGTACAACGCGAACCCCGAATCCATGCGGGCGGCGCTTGGGACGCTCGCCGAGCTCGATCTTCCCGTCGCGAAGCGGGCGTTCATCTTCGGGGAGATGCTCGAACTGGGTGAGGAGGGCGGACGCTGCCACACCGAGGTGCTCGAGCTCGCACTTCGGTTGGGAATAAGGCCCATCTTTCCGATCGGGGACGAGGCCATCGCCGCGGCGCGGCGGGTCCTCGACCAGACCCCGCGCGGGACCTTCGTCTTCGCACGGAAGGATGAACTGGTCGGGCGCGTCCCGGAGGCTCTAGGCGGAGCAGCGAGCGTCGTCCTCGTCAAGGGGTCACACAGCGTGGGCCTGGATCGGGTCGTCGAAGACCTGGTCGCTCGACCCAAGGACGGTTAGGACGCGGAGAGACCTGCGAGCCTCCTGTCCGCCGCGGGTCGCTGCGCAAAGCCGTGGTGGAGCCTCGATCAAGGCCTCGAAGGCCGGCGGACGCACCGCCTTCGAGGGAGCGCTCTCGAGAGATTCGACTGGCCCGAACGCAGAAGGTGAGATCCGGATTCCTAGCCTGAGGAAGAGGGGGCCTTGCCCTTCCGCTTCCCCTTCGCCGAGGCTCTCGTCTCCCTCCGGGTTTCTTTCTCTTCGTCCCCTTCTTCCTTCTCTGTCTCCTCTTTCAGGATCTTGTGGATCTCGTCCAACCGTTTGGCCGCTCGGCCGAACACGGTCTCGGCGGGGAACGTCCCGTCGCTCTGGGCCGTCCCGGCCGGGACTCCGGTCAGAATCTCGATTCCCTCTTCGACGGTTCTCACCGGGTAGACGTGGAACTCCTCCTTGCTCACGGCCTCCACGACCTCGTCGGAGAGCATGAGGTTGTCGACGTTCTGAGCGGGGATGAGGACGCCTTGGTCGCCGGTGAGGCCTTTGGCCCGGCAGACTCGGAAGAATCCCTCGATCTTCTCGTTCGCCCCGCCGATCGGTTGGATCTCGCCCTTCTGGTTGACCGACCCGGTGACGGCGATTCCCTGGCGGATCGGCAGGCCGGAAAGGCTGGACAGGAGCGCGTAGAGCTCACTCGACGACGCGCTGTCTCCGTCGATCATGGAGTAGCTCTGCTCGAAGGCGAGGCTCGCGGAGAGGCTGAGCGGCCGGTCCTTGGCGAAGCGCTCGCCGAGGAATCCCCTCAGGATCATGATCCCCTTTGTGTGGGTGCTCCCGCCGAGCTCGGCCTCGCGCTCGATGTCGATGATCCCGTCCTTGCCCGTGTGAACGGTGGCCGTGATCCGCGAAGGACGCCCAAACCGATAGTCTCCCATCGCGTGGACGGCAAGGCCGTTCACCTGGCCGGTCTTCTCGCCCTCCGTGTCCACGAGGATCTGTCCGCGGGCGATCATCTCGCGGATCTTCTCCTCGACTCGGTCGAGGCGGTGGTCGCGCTCCGTCAACGCCCGGCGTACGTGGTCGGCGGTGACGAACGGTGACCCGTCGTCGGCGCGCGCCCAGTACGACGCCTCCTTGATGACGGAGGTCAGGTCGCCGAACTGGCAGGAGAGCTTCTTCTGGTCGCCGGCGAGCTGTGAGGAGTGCTCGACGATCGCCGCGACGCCGGTCCGGTTAAACGGAAGGAGGCTCGTGTCCTCCTCCGAGCGGGCGCGGATGAAGCGGGCGATCTCGAGCTCTCGCTCGGCGTTTCGCTCCATCTCTGTCCCGAAGTCGCTCTTCACGCTGAAAAGCTTCGGGAAGTCCTCGTCGTAGAAGTAGAGGAGTTCGTAGATCTGCGGGCTTCCGATGAGGATCATCTTCAGCCGGAGAGGGACGGGCTCCGGCCGAAGCCCCTCGGTCGCCGCGTAGCCGAGCACCTGCAGCGGATCCTCGATCCGAATCTCCTGGCGCTTGATCGCGATCTTGAGCGCCTCCCAAGAGAGGGCGACGCGGAAGAGGTTGTTCGCGTTCAAGACGAGGTAGCCGCCGTTCGCTCGGTGGAGAGATCCCGGCTTGATCATGGTGAAGTCGGTGATGGCGACTCCCATCTGGACGCGGCGTTCGATCGAGCCGAACAGGTTCGTGTACGTCGCGTTCTGCTCCACGATCACCGGAGCGCCCTGCGTCTGTGAGTTGTCGACGAGCACGTTCACGTCGTAGCGCTTGAAGGGATCGGCCTGCGGCATCGGGAAGGGGAAGGGCATCATCTTCTTCGACCCCTGTGTGCCGGCCTCCTGGAAGTCGTCCAGGTTCTCCACGATATCTTTCTTCGCCGCGCCGAGAAACGCAGCGACCCTCTCGATCTCGCCGTAGCGGCCGACGAGCTGGGCGAAGTGCGGCTCGGTCATGAACAGGACGGCTTCCTTGGCCAGCGTGCTGATCTCGGCTTCACGTTCCTCCTCGACACGCGCGATCTCCTGCAGGTTCTCCTGGATCACGGTCTGGACCTCACTCTGCCTCCCGCGAATCGCGGCCCGTTCCTCCTCCGAGAGGGCTTCGTACTCCTCCTGGCTCAAGGGCTCTCCACCCTCGCGCAGGGGGAGGGTGTTGATCCCGATCGGCGTGCGCTGGATGGCGAACCCCAGTTCGCGGGACTTCGCCTCCATGGCCTCGAAGAGCTGCGTGCGTTTCTCCGCATAGCGCTCGTTGATCTTCTTGCTGCGGGCCTTGAACTCGTCCGACTCAAAGACCTTGGGGATCTCTCGGCGCAGGCGCCCGATCAGATGCTTCATGTCCTCGTGAAGCTGACAGCCCATGCCAGCGGGCAACTCCAGGTAGCTCGGGCTGTACGGGTTGTCGAAGTTGTGGGCGTAGCAGAGGTCCGGGGGCTTGGGGGTGTCCTGGCTCAGCCGGCTGAGGAAGTGCTCCACGGCCGACATCTTGCCGGTCCCAGGGTCTCCGGCCACGTAGATGTTGTAGCGGTTCTTGGCGTCCTGGATACCGAGGCCCAGCTTGAGGGCCTCGATGGCCCGTTCCTGTCCGATGATCCGGTCGAGGGGCTCCAGATCGTCGGTCGTCTCGAAATGAAAGGCGGCAGGGTCGCACACGCGGCGAAGATCTGCCGAATCTAGTTCCTTGACCATCGTTCCCTCCTCATCGTAGGATTCTAGACGAGATGACTCTGCGGCTGCAACGAGCCCTTCTCGGGGTGCTGGTCTTCGTTGTCTTGGCAGGGCTCGCGGCGCGCGCGGCAACCCGTATTGTACCCCTCGTCGACCGACCGGGGCGATGTGGCTACTGTTCCTCGGTCGAGGCGGCGTTCGCCGCGGCGCGCGAGTCGATCGATCTCCTCCTCTCCGATGCCGAACTCGAAGGGAATCCCCTGTGGGAGCCTCTGGTCTCTGCTGCGGCCCGCGGGGTCCGCGTGAGGGCCCTTCTCGACGCGAGCGACTGGTCCTCGGACATCACGGAGGGGAACCGTCCCGCTCTGGAGTACCTCGGCCAACAGGGGATCGAGGCTCGCTTCGACGATCCGGCGATCACCACTCACGCGAAACTCGTGGTGGTCGACCGGCGGACGGTGATCCTCGGATCCTCCAACTGGAATCCGCACGCCTTCTACGAACAGGAGCAGGCGAACGTGCTGGTGGAGGACGCGCGCGTCGGGGAGGTCTTCGCGACGTACTTCGATCGGCTGTGGGCCGGCGACCTGCCCGAGGCGGGGATCACGCTGGACCTAGGAGGTTTCTTGGGAGAGGGCCCGCTTCTGGTCCCGCTCCCGGAGGCCCCGGGGACGGCGAACTACGCCCGCATCCTCGGTCTCCTCCTCGGCCGGGCCGAGCGGTCCGTGCACGTGGTCATGTACCGCGCCTCCTGGTACGCGGAGTACCGCGGAAGCCTCTCTAACGAGGTCCTGCAGGCGCTGATCGACGCGGCCGCCCGCGGGCTCGACGTCCGGGTCCTTCTCGACGACTGCGCCTTCTTCCCGGATTCAGCGGAGGCGAACCTGGAGGCGGCCCTCTTCCTCCATCTCCACGGGGTCGAGGTCCGGTTCGACGACCCGACGGCCACGACGCACGCGAAGCTCGTGATCGTGGATGGCGAGAGCGTCCTTCTTGGCTCCACCAACTGGAACTACTACTCCCTCGAGAAGAACCACGAAGTCGACCTTGCGCTCATCAACCTTCCGGCGGTCGCCGAGGCGTACGAGGAGCTCTTCCGCGCCCTGTGGAAGTCGGGAAGGCGCCTGACCGAGTAGCCCGCGTGAAGAAGGCGGCGCGCCTCCGAGGACGACTAGGGCTTGGGCCGCACGAGGAGCTTTCGCCCTTCGACGTTCTCCACCACCACAGGGCGGGCGGCAGCGATTGGCCCGGCGAGGGAGCGGGCGTCCCAGTACTCTCCCTGGACGAAGACTTTCCCGTCCGGGTCGAGGTCCGTACGCGCAGTCCCCACGGCTCCGACCAAGAAGGCCGCTCCGGTGACCGGTCGCTTGCGTTGAACGAGCAAGCCTTTGGAGAGGACGAACCCGAACAGGGCGGTGATCGCTCCAACCGTAAGGAGAATCGTCGACGTCGACAACCCAACCGCCCGGTCCGGGACGTCAAACAGAGTGAACGAGCCCAAGAGAAGGCTGGCGACCCCACCCGCCGTGAGAGCCCCGTGGGTCGGGGCGAAGGCGTCGAGGACCATGAGAGCGATGCCGAACAGGACGAGGGCGACGCCCGCGACGTTGACTGGGAGGATCTGAAGGCCGAACAAGGCGAGGACCAGGCACACCCCGCCGGCGACTAGGCCGAAGCCGATCCCTGGGTGGAAGAACTCGAAGGCAAGCCCACACAGGCCGAGGATAAGGAGGACGTAGACGAGGTTCGGGTCGACGATGTACCCCAGGAGACGCTCTCGCAGCGTTGGGCGGATTTCGTTCGTCGGAAGGCCGGCCGTGTGAAGGACTCTTCCGTCGCGGAGCGCGAAGCCGTCAAGGCGCGCCAGCAGCTCGCTCGAATCGGCCGCCACGAGGTCGATCACCCCACGGGCGAGGGCCTCGGTCGCGGAGAGGGAGCTTGACTCGCGAACGGCTTCTTCCGCCCAGGAGACGTTTCGGCCCCGTTCCTCCGCGATCGAGCGGGCGAAGGCGACGGCGTCGTTTGTGGCCTTCTCCGACATCGTCGTGCCCGTCTCGTCTCCTCCCCCTGCGAGGTCGACCGGATGGGCGGCCCCGATGTTCGTTCCCGGAGCCATCGCGGCTACATCGGCCGCCAGAGCGATAAAGACGCCTGCGGACGCCGCGCGCGCCCCGGCCGGGCTGACGAAGACGACGACCGGCACGGTCGACCCGAGTTCTGCGATCACGATGTCCCGCATCGACTCGCCGAGGCCGCCGGGCGTGTTGAGCTCGATGAGAAAGAGGGTTGCCCCATCCCTCTCTGCCTGCTCGGCGGCGCGGAGCACGAAGCCCATGCTCGCCGGGTTGATCGACCCGGCGAGGCGGATCCGGGCGATCCCGTCGGCCGCTCGACCCGCACAGACAGCGAGGGCGACGACGACCCCGAACAGGAGAAGAGCGCGTTTCCTCATGGCCGGTTCAGATTATGACGCCACTCTGCCGGAGTTCAATGGCGCAGCTCGAAGGGTAGGGCTTCGAAGCGCTTCGACGGCGTAAGCTCATTCGCCGCGGCGAAGAAGAGGTCGGCGAAGGCCGTGCGGCCTGGGAAGGCGGCGTGCCACGGGGAAGCGGAGGGGTGGCCGCCATTTTTCAGAAGGGAGCGCGATTTGCGCCACTCCCCTTGACAGGCTCGTGCGGTCCTGATATGATGGCGACACATAGCTTGTGGTCCTGCTAAGGGCAAACCCATCGCAAGGTGGGGGCGCAAAACCACGGGCCTCGCTGAGGTAGCCGGGTTGCCAGGCAACGGTGTTGTGGGCAGCCCGGTTACCTTTTGTTGGTGAGAGAGCTGACGGGAGAGGTGGGACTGTGCAGACGACGATCTACTACAGCGAGAAGGACGCCTACCTGATGAGCCAGGTGGACATGAAGGGACGCCATGAGCGCAAGAGCCGTAGCGCGGTGATCCTCTCGATCCTCGAGAAGCACTTCGAGCGCGAGAAGCGACTCGGGGAGATTCTGATCGATCTTGGCGCCGTCAGCCACGCGAACCTGGCACGGGGCCTTGAGCTTCAGAAGACGAAGTTCGCGGACAAGCTCCTCGGCGAGATCCTGCTCGAGGAGGAACTTGGGGCTCAGGATGCGCTCGAGCAGGCGCTGACGATTCAGGGAAGGAGCGGCGAGCGGGAGGGTGCCTCGGGGCGCTAGATCGGCGCTCGCCGGATAAGGGAGCCAGAAGCCTGCTCAAGGTGCAGGCCAGGCTGAAAAGGGCAAACCACTCGCGAGGGTGGGACGCAAAGCTACAGACCTCACGCAGGCCGCTGGGCTGCC
>JAPLGE010000221.1 GCA_026390315.1 Candidatus Bipolaricaulota bacterium | reverse complement strand
AGCCGGATTGTCTCCGGCGTCACGGCCAAGAACGCGGTCGGGATCACGAGCTTCGCCGAGGCGTTCACGTGCCTCGTCGGCATCGCCTCCTACCTCATCTTGAGACCGGGGACGTCGTGGCACGTCGCCCCGCCCCTCCTTCTCGGAGCGGTCCTCGCCGTTCCCTGCGCGGCTCTCACCGTGCGCCGGTTGGCCCAGCAGTCCTTCACCTCGGCCGTCGCTGTCGCTGCGGTCTTTCTCGGTAGCTGGAGCTTCTTCCAGGCGCTGCGTTAGGCCGCAGGGCCCTCCTTCTCCGCCTGTGTTCGCTTCCTGACCTCAGCCAGGTAGTGGAGGAAGAAGGCCAGGAGAACCCCTATGAAGAGCCCGAGAATGCCCGCGACGGCGAGGTTCAGCCGGAGACTGGGACCGATCCGGGAGATGGGAGAGCGCGAAGTCTCATCCAGGGTGAAGAGGGTCCCTGGAATCGCCGACCGCAGTGACTCAAGCCTTGCCTGCCGGTCTGCGAGTTGAGCTTCCACACCAGCGACTTCCTTCGCCAGAGATGAGAGAAAGGGATCGTCTGGTCCCACAGGGCCAAGTTCAGCCGCTCTTTGCTTCAAGAGGTCACGCTGCCGGGAAGCCTGGCGCATTCGAAGCTCGAGGACCGCAATCGTCCGCGCCACTTCTTCCCGAGCCCACCTTGTTAGCTGCTCTTCAACAGATGCGGCGAACTGCTTCAGCAAACTCTGCATCCCTTCTTTCGCGCTAGCGCCGCTGAGCGTTAGCTGAACGCCATCCCCCTTCTCCTCTACCTTTACCTGCAAACTTGCCCCCGCGAACGGGGAACTCGCTTCCTGAGCCGCAGCGAGCAGTCTCCCATCATCTAGCCCGCTCACTCCAAGAGGTGAGACAAGCTCAACCAGACGATAGGAGACCGCTTGGGTGTACGTGGCCGGACGAGTCAACGTGATTCCTGCCGCCATGCCGACAGCAACAGCGAAACAGACCAGAATGAGCCACTTCCCCTTCCACATGACTCTCAGGTAGTCGATCAACTCGACCTCGTGCTCTTCCACGGACTCCCTCCTTCCGTCGCTCAGAATCCCTTTCTAATCATGTATCCCCTCACGTAGTTTCAGCCTTTGCTCAAGTTCTTTCTTGAAGTCCTCGATCAGGCGGACAGGGGTAGGGTCAACCTGATTCAGGAGCGCGAGGTAGAAACTCACGTAGTCCCCGAGGTAAACCTGGGAGAAGACCTCGCTTAGCTCGTCATCTCCATCGGCGCGGACGTCCGTGCACGCGACGCCCGCCCTCGCGAACAAGCCCCTGCTGATCTCCATCCGACAAGTGTTCTCTCTGAGATCGTGGCTGTTGTGAAGAAAGACAACGTGCTGATTCGCGACCAGCTCCGGCTTGGCCAGCGAGACGATCTCGTTGTGGTTGAGCTCCGGAAAGACGTTCCAGAAAGCCGCCTGCTTTGAGTTCTCATTGATCTCTGTCTTCCACCGCATCGCCACGAGGTCCGTGTTGTCGGCGGTCCCATAGATCACCGGGACCTTCCCGAAGAGGGCCTCGGCGATCCCCTTCGCTCGATTCTCACCCGATGCAACCTCCGGCTCACAGAGGGCCCGCATGCACTCCAGGGCTCGAAGCAGCGCTTCCCCCCTCACATCGATCTTCAGAAGGCCCATCTGCGCGAGGATCGAGAGCAAGGGGAGGGCGAGGTAGCCGATCGCCATCCGCGGTTGGTACCCCGCGGGAATCTCGACACACGGGACGCCGAGCCTGTTCGCTTCGTCCCGCATCTTCCCGCCGCTCGTGATACAGAGGCTTGGGATCCTCCGGTCAAGACCCTGCGCGAAGGCCGAGAGCGTCTCGGCCGTGTTCCCGGAGTAGCTGATCGCGACAAGCAGAGTCCGCTCATCGACGAATTCCGGCAGGGTGTAGCCCCGATTCACGAACACGGGGATACGAGCGAAGCGCCGCGCGACCTCCCCCGCCATCGCCGAGCCGCCCATGCCACAGACGACCAGTTCGTCAGTCTGTCGCATCGCTGGGGCGCGGAACCGCTCCCCGATCTCGATCCCTTGGCGGCACTGGTCGGGGAAGCCTGCGAGCACGTCGCGCATCCGGCCTCGATCGTGCCGCGTGATCAGCTCACCCCAGTGTGGCCGAGTCATCTCCCGTACATCATACTGCGTTGGGATCCCACATCCTAGCTCAATCGTTGAGCCCAAAGAGAGAACCGGATACTCTTGAGGAAGCCCTTTTGCTGCGGGTTGCTGGGTAGTTCGCCGGGCAGGAGAAACGCCACGATGAAGGAAGAGGTATTCAAGGCCTACGACGTCCGTGGGGTCTATCCTGAAGAGCTTGACGAGTCCGCGGCCTATCGCATCGGGAAGGGCTTCGCCCAGAGCGGCCTTCTCACCCAAGGGAGTGAAGTCGCGGTGGGGAGAGACATGCGCACAAGCTCCGACTCTCTCTTCGCCGCGCTCGCGGACGGGTTGAACGCCGGCGGGATGGCCGTGATCGACATCGGCCTCTCCACGACGCCCATGCTCTACTTTGCCGTCAACGTCCTGGGCGCAGCGGGCGGGGTCATGATCACCGCCTCCCACAACCCGGCCGAGTACAACGGGTTCAAGTTCGTCCGCGAGCAGGCGATCCCGATCAGCGCCGAGACGGGCCTGAATGCGATCCGCGAGCGCGCGTTCGCCGCTTCCCCGACTAGCCACGTCCTCAAGGGCACGCGGAGGAAGGAAGACCTTACACAGCGTTATCGCTCCTTCTTCGCGAAGCGCTTCTCCATCACCCTCGATCGCGAGGTCATCATTGACGCCGGGAACGGCATGGCCGGCGCGGTCCTGCCCGGAATCCTCGAGACCCAGGAGATACGTCACACGGACCTCTTCTTCGACCTCGACGGTCGCTTCCCCCACCACGAGGCCGACCCGCTCAAGGAGGAAAACCTCGCCGATCTGCGGCACGCGATGAGCGAGCGACCGGGATCGATCGGCATCGCCTTCGATGGAGACGCAGACCGAGTCGCCTTCCTGGACGAAAGAGGGGCCCTCGTCCGGGGTGATCTCGTGACCGCGCTCGTCGCGCGCCACCTCCTTCAGAAAAGGGGCCCCGCAAAGGTCCTCTACGACCTCCGCTCAAGCCGGGTCGTCCCGGAAGTGGTGCGCGCTTGCGGCGGTCGGCCGGTCAAGACCCGCGTCGGACACTCGTTCGTGAAGGCCCGAATGCGCGAGGAAAAGGCCCTCTTC
>JAPLGE010000146.1 GCA_026390315.1 Candidatus Bipolaricaulota bacterium | reverse complement strand
CACCGGCTACGTCTGCACCCACCGCTGCGAGACCCGCTGTACCCGCAACAACTACGATGAGCCGGTGGCCATCCGCGCGCTCAAACGCTTCGCCTTCGAGCGCGGAAAGGCCGCCCCGTCCAAGGCGAGGGGAGCCAAGTGCCGCGTCGCGGTCGTCGGAGCCGGCCCCTCCGGTCTCGCCGCGGCCGCGTTCCTCGCGCAAAGCGGCGTCGAGACGACCGTGTACGAGGCGAAGGACGTCGCTGGCGGGATGCCCGCCCTCGCCCCCGCGTTTCGGCTTCCGCCCACCGTGGTTCAGGCGGACGTCGAGCGGATCCGGCGCCTGGGCGTAGAAATCAAGGTCGGCCACCGCGTCGACGTCCGGCCGGAGAAGTTGCTTGAGGAAGGCTTCGACGCCGTCTACCTTGCCTGTGGCTTCCCCAGGGACGCCCGCCTCGCGATCGAAGGAATCGACGGGGAAGGCATCTTCGGCGCCCTCGAGTTCCTCGCGCGGGTCGCGGCCGGGGAGCGGCCGAACCTCGGCTCGCGCGTCCTCGTGGTCGGCGGCGGGAACACCGCGATGGACGCGGCGCGGACCGCCCGACGGCTCACTGGGTCCCCAGTCACCGTCCTCTATCGACGCACGCGCGCCGAGATGCCGGCCGAGGAGGAGGAGCTCCGCGACCTCCTCGACGAAGGAAACCGGATCGAGGAACTCGTCTCCCCTCGCCGCGTCGTCCGTGTGGACGGCCGCGTGGTCGCTCTCGAGTGCGTCCGGAACTCGCTCGGCCTCCCCGGGCCCGACGGCCGTCGCCAGCCGGTCGCCGTGCCGGGGAGCGAGTTTGAGATCCCCGCGGACAGCGTCATCCTCGCGATCGGGCAGGCGCCCGACGTCTCGTTCCTCGACGGAAGCGTCGTGACGCTCCGAAGCGCCGGAGCGATCGACGTCGATCCCAAAACCGGGCGCGCCGGCGTGGATCGCGTCTACGCGGGCGGCGACGCGGTGCGCGGGCCGGCGATCATCATCGAAGCGTGCGCCGACGGTCGGCGGGCCGCCGAGGCGATCTGCGAGAGACTCGGCCATTCGTTCCAGCCGATCCCCCCTGTTCAGGCCTCGCCCGCGCGGTCGACGATCGTCGCGCTGAAGGACGCTCGAGCACGGAAGGAGGCGAGGCACGCGCCCGAGAGGCTCCCGGCCTCTCGCCGAGGAGGATTTGACGTCGTCGAGGCGACGCTCACGGAGGAGGCGGCCCGCCGCGAGGCGTCGCGGTGCCTCCAGTGCGCGGTGCTCTGCGACAAGTGCGTCGAGGTCTGTCCCAATCGGGCCAACGTCGCGTACGAGGTCGCCGCCCTCCGCCTCAGGCTCCCGCGGCTCTCCGCCTCAGAAGGGGGCCTGGTCGTCTCCGGCGAGGAACCGTTCGAGGTCCGACAGGCCCGCCAGATCCTCCACGTCGACGACTGGTGCAACGAGTGCGGGAACTGCACCACGTTCTGCGTCCACCAGGGGAAGCCCCACCTCGAGAAGCCCCGCCTCTTCCTGAGCGAGGCCCATTTCGCGCTAGAGAAAGACAACGCGTTCTTCATCGAGAAGGAGACGATACGCCGTCGCGAGCGGGGGACCGAGTCGCGTCTGGCCCGCGGCCGGCGCGGCTGGACGTTCGAGAACGACGAGCTCGTCGTGCGGCTCTCGCGCGACTTCCAAGTGAGGGGTGCGACGCTCAAACGCCCCTTCGAGGGGCTACGCTCCCTGCGCGAGGCGGCCGAGATGGCGCTCGTGCTCGACGGAGTCTCCCGCTCCGCGCCGTTCCTCCTCGTGTAGCCGGCGGCGAGCTGGCCGCCCGTTGCCTCACGTGCCGGCCGCGTCTACGATAGGGAGGGGCCGGGGGGCGATCGCCTTGAGCGGAGGGCATCGCCGAGCCGTGCACCGGCTGTCTCACCCGACGAACCCCGGCCGCGGCGGAGAGGAGCGAAGAGTGGGCAAGGTTCTGAGCCTTCGGTGCGTCTCGTGCGGGCAAGAGTTCTCCCCCGAGGCGATCGACTATACGTGCCCGACCTGCGGGCCGCGGCGAGGGACCCTCGAAGTTCTCTACGACTACGCGGTCCTGCGGAACGCGCTCACGCGTGCCTACTTCTCGGCCGTCTCCGAATGCTCGATGTGGCGCTACCTTCCCCTCCTCCCGGTCGAG
>JAPLGE010000099.1 GCA_026390315.1 Candidatus Bipolaricaulota bacterium | reverse complement strand
GATGGAGACCGACTGGTTGATGACGCTATACACCCCGGGAAGCGGGCGTTCCGCCTCAGGACGCTCCCGGAAGAGATCGTCCAGGAGCTCGGTCAGACTCGCGGGAATCCACGCCTGGTGGGTCAGGCCGTCGTGGAGGTGCTGCCCCAGCCTCTCCCAGCCCCCCTGCCCGTGCGGCATGGTTGGGTGCGGCGCGGGAACGATGTCGACCCCGATCACGACGTCCGCGCCGAGCTCGCGCGCGACTCGGACAGGAAGTGGCTCCACCAGCCCTCCATCCACGAACAGGCGACCGCCCAGGCGCACCGGATGGAAGATCCCGGGAATGGAGGCCGACGCCCGCACGACGTCGACCACGGGGCCGCTCTTCAGGACGACGGCCTCGCCGGTGTCGATGTCACAGGCGACCGCCGCAAACGGGATGGGCAGCTCTTCGACGCACACCTCTCCCAGGAGGGCGCGCAGGTACTTGCAGAGCTCGCCGCCCGAGGAGAAGCCGGCCCGGGGAAAGGTGGGCAAGAAGCTCCTCACGACCTTTGGGAGGCCTGTGTCGAGCCACTCTCGCTCGATCCGGCCCGCCGGGATCCCGGCGGCGTACGCCCCCCCGACGATCGCCCCGATGCTCGCCCCGGCGATCGCGGAGATTTCGATCCCCTCACGCTCCAAGACCTTGAGAACGCCCGCGTGAGCGGATCCTCTGGCCCCGCCCGCGGCGAGGGCCAACCCAACCTTGAGCCTCCGCTCGCTCAGCCGACCTCCCTTCCCCGGTCCCGCTCGGAGACTTCCGGCGGCCGCGGCTCGACCGCCGAGCCTTCAGCTCTTCGCACGCCGTCCTTTCCAGACAGGATACCCGCAGGGAGAGCCTGCGCCAAAGAGGCCGGCCGCGCGGCGCCTTCGGCCGTTTCCATTGACAGGCCGAAGTCTCTTCGCTATCATCCCTCCACGCATTGAGACCGAGCGGAGCAGGAGGTGCCTTTCCTTAGGTGGAACCTGAAGCAAGACGTTTGCCGGCGCGAGCCGGGAATATGGTGCACGCGATCGGGCGCAGGAAGCGAGCGACCGCGCGGGTGTATCTCTTTGAGGGCGAGGGAACGCTCGTCGTCAACGGCCGACCGGCGGAGGAGTACTTCGCGCCGTTCCTGAATGCCCCAGATCACCTTGACAAGACGCTGAGACAACCGTTCTACGCGACCCAGACGGTCGGAAAGTACGACGCGAGGGTTCAGGTCGCAGGCGGGGGCTACACCGGACAGCTGGAGGCCGTACGTCTGGGCCTCGCGCGCGCCCTCGTCGGCGTCACGGAAGAGTACAAGCTCCCTCTGCGGCAAGCCGGGCTCCTCACGCGCGACGCACGCGAGGTCGAGCCGAAGAGGTACGGCCGTCGCAAGGCGCGCAAGCGCCAGCAGTACTCGAAGCGCTAAGGAGAATCACGTGAAAGAGGGCATTCATCCCGAGATGAAGCGCACTGTGATCCGCTGCGGGTGCGGGGCTGAACTGGAGACGCTCTCCACCGAGGCGAACCTCCGCGTCGACATCTGCTCCAAGTGTCACCCGTTCTTCACCGGCGAGGCGCGCTTCGTCGACACCGAAGGCCGCGTGGAGCGATTCCGGCGCAAGTACAGCAAGAAAGAGAAGGGGAGTTAGCCTATGCCGCCGGTGGGCGGACAGGCCGTCCTTGAGGGCGTCATGATGCAAAACGGCGACCGCATCGCGGTCGCCGTTCGTCGTGGGAAGGACGGAACGATCGTCGTCCAGGACCTCGCTGCCCGCAGACACCTGAAGCGGCTCGGTGAGATTCCGTTCATCCGCGGCCTCTTCCGCCTGTACGACATGCTCTCGCTCGGCCTCCGCGCCATCGACCTCTCGGCCAAGCTCGCCTTCCCCGAGGAAGAGCAGATGGGAAAGGGCGGAACCTTCCTGACCTTCGCCTTGGCGATCGTCGTCGCGGTGGGCGGGTTCATCGTCCTTCCGCTCTACCTGACGAACTCGATCACGAGCCTCCGAACGGGAAACTCGGTCCTGTTCAACCTGGTCGAAGGACTGATCCGCATCGTCTTCTTCCTCGTCTACCTCATCGCGATCTCGAGGATGAAGGAGATCCGGCGTGTCTTTCAGTACCACGGAGCCGAGCACAAGACGGTCCACGCCTTTGAGGCGAACGGCGAGCTGACCGTGGAGAACGCCAAGAAGTACAGCCCCCTTCATCCCCGCTGCGGGACGGCGTTTCTGATGATCGTCCTCGTGATCGCGATCCTCGTCTTCTCCGTCGCCGGAAACCCGGTGCTGTGGCTGAAGATCCTGTCGCGGCTCCTTCTGCTCCCCGTGGTCGCGGGGATCTCCTACGAGGCGCTCCGTTTCAGCGGAGGGAACTCGAACCAGCTGTGGGTGAGGATCCTCTCGAAACCGGGCCTGTGGATGCAGCGGCTGACCACGGCCGAGCCGAGCGACGACATGATCGAAGTGGCGATCGCTTCGCTCGAGCGAGTGACCAGGCCTCCCGAGCCTGCATCGGCCGTCGAACCTAGCTAGGGAGCCCAGCGCCCCGAACCACGCACCCAGAACCTCGAACTCCGAACTCGCCTCCCACACGCCACCGGCCACGCGCCACGAACCATCATCGACAGGCCACAAGCACCGAGCCACAAACCCCGTCGTTTCGACGTCCTAGAACGAGAGACTCGGCGCCGGAGCGAGGGAGAGCGGGTGCGACTCTCCGCGAACGAGGTGATGAAACGCGCCCGCCGACGCGATCATCGCCGCGTTGTCCGTGCACAAGGCAGGAGGTGGGAAGGCGACCTCGATCGATCGTTCCTTCCCGCGGCGGGCCAGCTCCTGGCGGAGGCGGAGGCTCGCCGCCACGCCCCCGACCACCACAAGCCGCTTCAGACGGTACCGCCGCGTCGCCTCGATCCCTTTTGCAGCCAGGACGTCCACCACGCTCGAAAGGAAAGAGGCCGCCACGTCTGCGGCCTTCTCTCCGGGGTGCTTTCGCAAGTGGTAGAGGACCGCGGTCTTCAGGCCGGCAAAGCTGAAGTCGAACCCAGGAGATCCCTCCATCGGCCGGGGAAACGCGATGGCGCGAGGGTCGCCCTCGCCGGCGAGGCGGTCGAGCTCCGCGCCAGCGGGGTAGCCGATCCCCAGGAGCTTCCCCACCTTGTCGAGAGCCTCGCCCGCCGCGTCGTCGACGGTCGCCCCGACCAGGCGGTAGTCGCCGTACTCCCTCACCTCCACCAGGCTCGTGTGCCCCCCTGAGACGATGAGGCCCATGAACGGCGGCGGGGAGGCGGGCGCGCTCAGCCGGTGGGCGAACAGGTGCCCTTCCAGGTGGTTCACGCCCAGAAAGGGGATCCCGGCGCCGAACGCGATCCCTTTCCCGTGGGAGAGGCCGACGAGAAGAGGGCCGACGAGGCCGGGGCCGTAGGTGGCGGCGACCAAAGACAGGTCCGCCGGACCGATTCCCGCCTGGGCGAGCGCCTCTTTCACCAGGTAGGGCAGCTTGCGCAGGTGGTCGCGCGAGGCGACCTCGGGGACGACCCCTCCGTAGCGGGAGTGAAGCCCCGCTTGAGAATAGACGAGATTCGAGACGATGTCGTCCTCTCCCTTGAGAACGGCCACCGCCGTCTCGTCGCACGAGGTCTCGATTCCCAGCGTGTAGAAGGAAGGCGTCATCGAATGAACGCGGGCTTCAGCACGCCGATGTAGGGAAGGTTGCGGTAGAGCTCTCCATAGTCCATCCCGTACCCGACGATGAAGTGGTCCTCGTTGAGGACGAACCCGACGTAGTCGATCTCGACCTCCACTTCGCGACGGACGGCCTTGTCGATCAGGGCACAGACCGCGACCGACGCCGGCCCGCGCTGGGCGAACAGACTCTTCAGGTGAGAGATGGTGTGGCCGGTGTCGATGATGTCCTCCACGATCACGACGTCGCGGCCCGCGATCGACCGATCGAGGTCCCTGACCAAGCTCACCGGCCCCGTCGGCGAGGTCCCGCTCCCGTAGGAGGCAACGCAGATGAAGTCGTACTCCACCTCCGTAGGGATCTCGCGCGCGAGGTCGGCCATGAAGATGAGCGCGCCGTGCAGGACGCATACGAGGACCGGCGGACGTTGCCGGGGGTCGCGCCCCTTACCGCCGGCCGCGTAGTCGCGGGAGATTGCCTTTCCCAGCTCGTGGACGCGAGACCGAATCGCCTCTGCGCCGAACAGGGTCTCCCTAATCCGATCGCCCAGTCGTTCCCTCCCCAAGCCTCGCCTCCCGAACCGTGTCCCTAGCGGTCGACGCGGAATCGCCCTTCGAGCTTCTTCATCCTGTCCGTGATCCCGCCGTACTCGAGGTCGGAATAGGGAAGCATGGCCGCTCCAGAGAAGCCCTGCTCCCGAATGTCATGGGCCTTCTGGCTCACCTTATCCCTGACCCAGTCCCAGTAGGGGTGATCGAAGGCGTCGGCTGGGTCAGAGAGCCTGCCCTCGTGCATGGAGAAGGCGAGACAGGAGACGATCGGAGGGCCGTCGAAGAAGGAGACGCCGGTACCGGCCTTGACCGGCATCAACGGACCGGTGTGGCTTCCGCGCATGAAGCCGGCCACGAGATGGCCGATCGCGAACGGAGCGATGGCCTCCCCGGTCGCGGGGAAGTTCTTCTGCGTGCGCACGATGAGGATGGGATCGTCCTTCCCTACGTACTTTCCCGCGATGTTGCGCAGCCGAGTCGTGCTGCACGCGACGGCCTGCTCTCCGTCGGCGCGAGAGCGGATCGACTCCACCACGAAGCGGCCGTTGTCGCGCAGGAGGGCGACGAGGTCGTAGGCGTCCTCAGGCGTTGAGAGCTCGATCCGCCGGTCCCCTTGTGTGTGCTCGACGTCCATGATGACGAACGTATAGCCAGCGCCCACCCCGGGAGAGAGGATCAACCCCGAGTTGTACATCGGGTCGGCAAAGGCGAGGTAGAGGGGCAGGTTGTAGGCGCCTGGCTCGGTCTTGTCGGCCGTGAGCAGAAGGAACGGCTCGCTCTCCCTCTCTTCGAACGAGAACTCAGCGACCGCGGGGCCGAGCCCGCGCACGTTCCCGGAGAAGGCGTCCTTGAGAAGGTCCTGACCGGCCCCGTAGAGGCCCTGGGCCTTCGCCACCTTGGTACCCGCCTTGAACGCGTCCCAGGCCAGCCGATGGACCGCCTCGCTCCCAGCCCCGTGTTCGTGACTCATGAGGATGGCGATGTCGTCGCCCGTGTGTCCGATGAAGTGATCGCAGAGAAGATCCTTCCCGCCCTCGGCGATGACTTCCTCCACCCGCGCAACGAGTTCCCTACTCGGGGCGAGGTGGCCGCCGATGCTCCCCACGTCCGCCTTGATCGCCGTAAGCGTGATCTCCATTCCCTCTCGAACCTCCCGCGTGAATGATTGATGCCGCTCGGCAAGAGATGCTCGTCGCATCCAAGTGGCTCATTATAGGGGTCCCCTCGACGGAAAAACAAGGCAAGCGAACCAGAAAGGGGAGCCGAAAACCGCTGATCCTACCGCCGATTCACGGCCGCCGAGGCCGCAGGTCAACCCGGCGGAGGCGACTGGAGTTCATGACCACATTCACCGAAGAGAAGGCCATGGCCGCCTCGGCGACGAGCGGATGGAGGAGCCCCAGCACCGCGACCGGTATCGCCACCACGTTGTAGAAGAACGCCCAGAAGAGATTCTGACGGATCTTGCGGAAGGTCGCCCGCGAGAGCCTGACCGTCGCGACGACGCGAGAGAGCTCTCCGGAGGCGAGCGTGATGTCCGCCGCCTCGATCGCGACGTCCGTGCCGGTTCCGATGGCGATCCCGACATTCGCCGCCTTCAGCGCCGGGGCATCGTTGATCCCGTCTCCGACCATCGCCACGGTCTCGCCCGCGGCCTTTAGCCGCTCGATCGCCGCAACCTTCTCCCCTGGGAGGACGCGAGCGATGACGCGCTCGATCCCCACAAGCCGAGCGACCGCTTGCGCCGTCTCTTCGTTGTCGCCGGTAAGCATGACTGGAACGAGGCCAAGGCTCACGAGGTCCCCGATCGCGGCCGCGGCGCCCGCCTTCACCCGGTCGGCGATCCCGATCGCCCCCAGGAGCCCGCGGCGTCGCGACGCCACGAGGACGACGCTCTTCGCCTGGCCTCGGAGGCGGGCCACCCCGGCACGGAGACGGTCACCGGCGATCCCCTCCTCCGAGAACCAGTCCTGACTTCCGGCCAAGACCTCCTCGTCGCCGACGCGTCCGCGCACCCCCTTTCCGGGTTCGCTCACGAAGCCGTCTGGCGCCGAGAGGGCGATCCCGCGCGTCAGCGCCTCGCGCACGATCGCCTCGCCCAGGGGATGCTCCGAGCCACTCTCGACGCTCCCCGCGAGGCGAAGGAGCTCCGTCTCCGACTCCTCGAGGGGCACGAGGTCGGTCACGCCGGGAACTCCCTCGGTGATCGTCCCAGTCTTGTCGAACACGACCGTGGTCACGGCGTTCATCGTTTGGATCGCCTCTCCGCTCCGAATGAGGATCCCGTTCTCGGCGCCAACCCCGCTTCCGACCATGAGGGCGGTCGGCGTCGCCAGACCCAGAGCGCACGGGCAGGCAATGACGAGAACGGCGACCGCCGCAAAGAGAGCGAGCGAGAGCGTCGAGAGCGTCGGATCGACCCACGGCAGGACGCCGCTCGCCGCCCGGGCGAACGCGGAGAAGGGACCGGGAAACAGAAGCCAGAGGACGAGTGTGAGAAGGGCCGCCGCGAGCACGGCCGGCACGAAGATCGCCGTCACGCGGTCGGCGAACGCCTGAATCGGGACCTTCGAGCCCTGAGCCTCCTCCACCATGCGGATGACCTGGGCGAGGAAGGTCTCCTCCCCCACGCCGGTCGCTCGGACGCGGAGCAGCCCCTCACGATTCAAGGTCGCGCCGACGACGCGGTCGCCCGGTCCCCGCGCGACCGGCATCGACTCGCCGGTCACGATCGACTCGTCCACGTGGCTTGTGCCGGACTCGACGACCCCGTCGGTCGGGATCTTCTCCCCCGGGCGGACGAGAAGAAGGTCGCCCGCGACCACGGCCTCGATCGGGACCTCCACCTCGCCCTCGCCTTCGCGGAGGACCCGCGCCGTCTTCGCGCCGAGGGTGAGGAGACGCTTGATGGCCGAAGACGCCCTTCCCCGAGCCAGGGTCTCGATCGTTCGCCCCGTCAGGTGAAAGGCCATGATCATCGCCGCGACCCCGGCGTAGTCGAGGATCCTGGGCGCCTTCCCGAGCTCCGCGGTGATCGCGACGAGGCCTGTCGCAAAGGAGACGAGTGTGCCGAGTGCAATCAGGGTGTCCATGGTCGGGGCGAGATGTAGGCCCGCCTTCACGCCGGCGCGCAGGGTCGGCCACCCGGCGACGAAAAGGGCCGGCGCCGCGAAGAGGACCATCCCCAGGTGGAAGACGAGCGCGTTCGGCCACATGATCCGAAGCGTCATCTCCGGGATCATCCACGCGACGATCGGGGCGACGAGGGCCCAAGCGAGGATCATCCGGCGTTTCGCCTCTCGGACGCGACGAAGGTCGCGCTCGACCGCGTCCTCCTTTCCTGCCGGCCGTACGGCGCCGACCCGGTAGCCGGCCGCCTCGACCGCCCGACGCAGCGTCTCAAGCCCCACCGGAGACGAAAGGTCGATCGACGCGCGTTCGGTCGCGAGGTTCACGCAGGCCGCCTCGACTCCGGGAACGGCGGCGAGGGCCCTCTCGACCGCTTGAGCACAGCTCGCGCACGTCATCCCCTCGATAGGAAGCGTGAGGCGCGTTGCCGATCTGTGCTCCAACGCGATCGCTTTGTACCCGGCCGCCTCGACCGCGGCGACGAGCCTCTCCGTCGGGACGCCGCCGGTGTGAGTCACCCGCGCCCGCTCCGCGAGGAGGTCGACCGCGGCCGAGCGCACGCCCTCGACCTTGAGAAGGGCCCGTTCGACCGCCTGCGCGCACGCGGCGCAGTGCATCCCCTCGATCCTCAGGTCGACCTCGCCGTCCTTTCCCACGCTCCCTCCTCTGAAACGTGTGCCCAAGTCCTCAAGGGCCTCGAGAAGCGCATCCCCTTTCGTCTCGCTCGGGGGTCCTCCGCGGTCGCTTCCCCGACGGGGCTCTTGGATCCGGTGCGGTGCCCCTCACGCGTGAACTCTCAGGCCCCTTTGCCCGTCTTTTCGTCCTCGACGCGCTTCCCGACCATCCGGTAGACCGCCCCGCCTTCCCGCCGGGCAATCCCCCACACCTCCACTTCCTTCTCCGGCTCAAGGACGCGATAGACGATCCGGTACTGGTTCTTCCCGAAGTGGAGCGCGCGGTATCCCGTGAGGTCCACCCCCATCTTGCTCCCGAGATCCGCTCCCACCTTGGGACTCTTCTTCAGCTTGTCAAGTTGCCTTTGCGCCTGGCGTTGCGTCTCCCCGTCGAGGCTCCGGAAGTCCTTCACCGCCACGTCCCGAAGGGTCACCCGGTACGTCATGGGCCCCTACAACTCGTCAAGGGAGATCTTCTCGACGCTCTCCTTCTCCCTCCGCGTAAGCTCGGCTCGCAACGCCACGCGGTCGAGCAGCTCCTCGAACGCCTTCGTCCCGATCAAGACCGCCTTGGGGCTTCCGTAGCGGAGGATGAACACCGGCCCCTCCTCCGCCTCGGCGAGCCACTTCGCCGTGTCCCCACGCAGCTCCGACACCTTCACCACTCGGTCACTGTCCATCTTAACGCCCATGGCGCCTCCACAGAGCCTTTGTCATAGATACCGTACAAGATGTTGCGCTAAACATCGGGCACTTTCAAAGTCGGACCCCCGGCGGGAGACGTCGGCGCGTGTGACGGACGGAAGCCTGGCCTCGTAAGCCTTCTGGGCTCAGCGAGAGATCGGGCTCCTTGTCGCTAGTCGAGGTAGCCGAGATCCCGGAGCCGCCGCGTGATCTCGCGCTCCTCCTCCGGCGAGTAGGACGCGAGATGCCCCTCCCGCCGGAGCCTTTCCCGCAGGACCGCCTCCACGTACTCCTCGACGGACCCCGCGGAAAGCTCGACAAGGTGGGCCTCGATCGCCCGGACAACCTCCTCGGAGAGGCGAATCTCGCGCGCCTTGCTCATGACGCCTCCTTGTCGAAATGCGCAAGAATGAGGTCCTTCACCTCGAGGATGGAACGGTCTCCGCCTTTCTGCTCCGAGGGGTAGTCGATCAAGATCCCGTAAGGCGCGTGGTTCGCGTCGTCGGGCCCGGTGTCGTTCTCGCGGAGATGGATCCGTCCCCAGCCGACCGTGCCGATCGATCGGAAGCGCAGGTCCCCGAAGTAGACGAGGAGGTCGGGTGCAATCCCGCGAACCTCTCGGTAGATCTCCTCTGGGAAGAGAACGCGCGTTCCGATCGGGCGCCCTTCCTCATCGGGGATCGCTGCGAGCTCTCGCGCAAGCTTCGTCCGCACAATCTCGTATTCCGAAGAAGGAATCGCTCCCTCCGGCTCACGGCCGGCCACGTTCAGGAAGATCCTGCCGTAGTAGCCCCCCTCGCCCCAGGCGATGGTGCGCGACCAGTCGACGAGCCCCTCGCGCACGAGGTCTCCAAGGCGGGTCCCCGGCTCGAGCGAGTCGGCCTTGAGGGCGAGGTATCCTGCGCGAATCAACCACTCGTTCAAAGCGATTCCTCCTTCCAGGCGCTGGACGCCGTGGTCAGACACGACGAGGACCCGCGTGCGGCTGGGGAGGTCGGAGAGGAGTGCCGCGATCTCCTGGTCGAGGAGCTGGTAGTACTCGCGGAGCGCGTCGCGGAAGGGGCTCGCTGGGTCGTGCTTGGGGTGCCGCGGGTCGTGGTGCGCAAAGAACGCGTGGTGCATCCGGTCCGGCCCGATCTCGACCGCGGCGAGGAAGTCCCAAGGCTCGGTCGAGACAAGCCCCCGAACGAGAGCAAACCGGCGCTTGGTCATCGCGACGACCTCCTCGACGAGGCGGGCCTTGTCCTCCGTGCGAAACTCGCGCGCGTCGAAAAGGTACTCCCCGGCGAGGGCCTTCACCTTCTCCCGCAGGGTCGCCGGGTAGGTGAATGCGACTTCGGTGCTCGGGGCGAGGAAGCAGGAGACCAGGATTCCCTTCACCGGCTTGGGCGGGTAAGTCCCCGGAACCCCGATCAGGATGGACCGCAGGCCTCGCTCGCCCAGGAGATCCCACACGGCCGGCGCCGAGAAGGAGGCCGACGACGCGACGCCGAGCCCCGCGTACGACGTGTCCTTCCGATTGCGAAACCCGTACACCCCAAGCTCGCCCGGGTCCTTCCCGGTCATCATGCACATCCAGGCCGGAATGGTGATCGGTGGGTCGACCGAGCGAAGGCGTGCGAAGCTCCCGCTCGCCGCCAATTCCCGCAGCGTGGGAAGGCCGGGCAGGAGCTCCGCCAAGAGAACCGGATCGGCGCAGTCAAGCCCGATCAGCGCAAGCTTCCTCACTCGAGGGCCTCCATCAGGATCCGCGCGACCTCCGGCCGCGTCACCTCGGGGGGAGGGAGCCTCCCCTCTCGCAGCGTCGCCCGGAGCTTCGTTCCCGAGAGAGAAACGTGATCTTCATCCGGATGGGGACAGGTCTTCGCGCTCGCCATTCCCTGGCAGCGCGTGCAGAAGAAGGCCGGCTCGAACTTGAGCGGCACGACCCCGAGTTCCTCCGCCGTGAAGCGCTCGAAGATCTCCTGCGCCTCGCGCGGCCCGTAGAACGTCCCCACCCCGGCGTGATCGCGGCCGACGATGAGGTGCGTTGCCCCGAAGTTCTTCCGGCACAGGGCGTGAAAGATCGCTTCCCGCGGGCCGGCGTAACGCATGGCGGCGGGGAACGAGGCGATGAGGACCCGCTCCTGCGGGAGATACGTTCCGACGATCGCCTGGTAGGTGCGAAGACGGACCGCCGCGGGGACGTCGTCCGACTTCGTCTCGCCCATGAGGGGAGAGAGGAGGAGCCCGTCGCAGACCTCCAGGGCGCAGCGCAGGAGGTGCTCGTGCGCCCGGTGGAGCGGGTTCCGGGTCTGAAAGGCCGCGACCGTCTTCCACCCCCGGGAGGCAATCGCGGCGCGCACCTCTTTCGGAGTGAGGGCGATCTCCGGAAACTCGGGCTCCGGAGGAGAGAAAACCGAGATCTCGCCGCCCACAAGGGTCGTCGGCTCGGAAAGAAGCCGACCGACGCCGGGGTGTGCGGGATCCTCCGTTCCAAAGACGTTTCGGGCCTCCCAGCTCGGGTCCCGCTCGAAGACCTCGACCCCTCGAATCAGGCCGAAAGGCTCTCCATCCTCCCGAACCAGGGCCGCCTCCCCGCCGGGTCGCAGAGCCGCGCCGGCCTCCCGGCTCACCGGCAGCACGACCGGAAGGGGGAAGACCAGGCCGTCCGGGAGGCGCATCGTCTCGACCACCGATCGGTACGCCCTCTCGCGCAGGAAGCCGCTGAGGGGCGAGTAGACCCCGGTCGCGAGACACACGACTTCACTCAGGGAGTAGGCCGAGAGCACAAGCTTCGGGAGGCTCGCGGCCTCGCGGCGCGCGTCCTGCGCTTCCTTCCCCGACCCGCTGCGCTGGACACGCTTGCCGCCGTGCGGCAAAACGAGACCTGCGGAGGCCGCGCGGGCGGACGTCGGGATGAGACCACACCCCTCCAGGTGGCGAAAGACCTTGGCACAGGATTACTCGACGCTCTCTTCTCCCGTCTCGCACACAACCTCCGCCCTCTCCGGTTCCTCGTAGGGGTCGTCGACTCCCGTGAAGCCGCGGATCTCCCCGGCGAGAGCCTTCTTGTACAGGCCCTTCGGGTCTCGCTCGACGAGGATCGGAAGGGGACAGCGGCAGTAGACCTCGACGAAGCGAGCCGCGCGGGCGCGCGCCTCCCGCCGCGCCTCGCGATAGTGGGAGACGAAGGCGCACAAGGCAGCGACCCCGTTCTGGGCGAGGAGAGAGGCGACGACGC
>JAPLGE010000103.1 GCA_026390315.1 Candidatus Bipolaricaulota bacterium | reverse complement strand
CGGCCCGTATCAGGGCCCGCTCGCCTGCCAGGTCCTCCGCGGAGGCGGGGTCTGCCTCCACTGTGCCAAGACAGGAGAGCCCGTCGTGGTCCCGGATTTGGAGGAGTTCCCCGGCCACATTCCCTGCGATCCGCGCTCGAGGAGCGAGATCGCCGTCCCACTCTTGCGCGGGGATCGGGTCGTGGCGGTGCTGGACATCGACTCCCACGCGCCTGCGGCGTTCGACGCGGCCGACGTCTCGCCGCTTGAGAGGATCCTCTCCCTCCTTGCCCCCTACCTCGAGTCCGTCCGATGACTCGGCCATGAGGCTTTCGCCCTGCGAAGTCGCCCGGCGGGCGGCCGACCTCGCCGCGCACCTGTCGCCGTGTCGGCTCTGTTCGCACGCGTGCGGCGTCGACCGCCTCGCCGGGGAGCTCGGCCGCTGCGGCGTCGGACCGCGGCCGAAGGTCGCAAGCTTCGGCCCACACTTCGGCGAGGAATCGGTGCTTGTCGGGACGCACGGCTCGGGGACCGTCTTCTTCTCGGGATGCAACCTCTCCTGCGTCTTCTGCCAGAACTACGCCACGAGCCAGCTCCGCGTGGGAACAGAGATTGGGACCGATGAGCTCGCGGAGATCTTCCTTGAGCTCGATCGCCGAGGCTGCCACAACCTGAACCTCGTCACTCCGACCCATCTGGCCCCGGCGATCGTCGCCGCCTTGGCCCGCGCACGGGAAGGAGGATTCGACCGCCCCGTCGTCTGGAACTGCGGCGGGTACGAGTCGGTGGAGGTTCTTCGCCTCCTCGAGGGAATCGTCGACATCTACATGCCAGACGCGAAGTACGCGGACGACGACGTGGCTCAGCGCTATTCCGGCGCGCCGGGATACGCGACGAACCTCTCGGCGGTCCTTGCGGAGATGCACCGTCAGGTCGGAGACCTCATGATCGAGCGTGGAGTTGCCCGATCCGGCCTCCTCGTCCGCCACCTCGTCCTCCCGAACGGGCTCGCCGGGTCCGACCGAGTCCTTGAAACGATCGCCGCGGCCCTCGGCCCGAACACCTACGTCAACGTGATGGACCAGTACCGGCCGGTCTACCGTGCCGGCGAGTTCCCAGAACTCTGCCGACGCCCCACGGAGACGGAGATCAAAGAGGCCTTCGCGGCCGCCCGGTCAAGCGGGCTCACCCGCGGCCTCGAGGAGGACTAGGCCGGGAAGGAGACGGAGCCCACATCTCGCTCGCCATGCTTGTCGGAAGCCTGTGAAGACGGCCTGCGGAGAGGACCGCTCTCCTTGTCTTGGGACGGGCTTGGGGTTAAAAGAGCAGGTGATGGATATGGAGACCTATCTCATCCGCGAGAGCGCTCGCGCCAAGCATGTCCGCCTGCACGTCTCGGCGGAGGAAGGCCTCGTGGTCACGGTGCCGCGCGGCTTCGACCGCTCCGAGATCCCGACGATCCTCGCGGCGAAGCGCTCCTGGATCGAGAGGTCGGAAAGGCGGATCGAGGAGGAGCGGGCGGCGGTCGGCCTGAACACGGAGGGCGCGCTCCCCGAGCGCATCGACCTCCGCGCGATCGACGAGGACTGGACGGTCGAGTACTGCCCGACCTCCTCCCCGTGGGTCGCCGCGGGCCCCCTGCTTCTCCCGGAGAGCCGTCCTGGTCACCTCGAGGTGCGCGGAGGGGTCGGCGATCCAAGGGCCTGCGGGGCAGCGCTCCGCCGCTGGGTTTTCCGGAAGGGTCACGCCCATCTGGTACCGTGGCTGGGCGGGCTCAGCGAGGAGACCGGCCTGGGCTTCGGTCGGACCGTGGTGAGGAACCCGCGCACCCGCTGGGGAAGCTACTCACGAAAGGAGACGGTCAGCCTCAACCAGAACCTCCTCTTCTTGCCCACCCACCTCGTCCGTTACGTCCTCCTCCACGAGCTGTGCCACTCGGTGCACCTGGAGCACTCGGCGCAGTTCTGGAGCCTGCTGCGCGACAAGGAGCCGCGCGCCGATGCGCTGCGAGACGAGCTTCGGCTCGCGTGGAGGTACCTCCCTGACTGGACGACCGGGCGCCAGGACCGGGCGCCCGCGGGCGAGCCGGCTCCGCTTCCCTGGACCGGCTAAGCGCCAGGGCGTGCAGACGCTCGGTCGGCAGCGCGAAGAGCCGGCCTTCGCGGGCTCAGCGGCTCGGTCCTCGCTTTCCAACCGCGGCGAGGTAGATGGCGAACGCGTCTTCTCCGTCGAGTGAGAGGAAGTCGTTTACGGCCTCATCGGAGAAGGCTCCGATCGCGCAGGCTCCGGCGCCGATCGCCTCGGCCCCGAGGTGGAGATTCTGGCAGACGTGGCCTGCGTCCAGGTGAAGGTAGCGATAGCTCCGCTCCCCATATCGCCAGGTCATGCGATAGGGGATGGCGACCCAGATGAAGGTGACAGCACTTGCCGCGATCGACGCCTGACCGAGGCAGGCCGCTTCAAGGCGATCTGCGAGGCCCGCTTCCGTGGACACCGGGATGAGCCCGTGGGTGGCGGCATGAAAGTAGTAGAGGCCGCTCTCGAGCCCCTGCACCCGATTCACGAGAAGATAGGTCTCGAAGGCGTGTCGGGCGCCGGCCGACGGAACCGTCCTGAGAGTCACCTGGGACTCGGGGATGACCTTCTGAACTCCTTGTGTCCACCAGAGGAGCGCAGATAGCTCGTCCAAGGTGAGCGGGTCGTTCGCGTACTCTCGTAGACTCCGGCGTCTCTCAATCACCTCGGCGAGAGAGGCTCTCCCCAGGCGCGAACTGGTCTGCCGCGGGAGAGGGATCTCCATCCCGCCTTCTTGAGGCACGCGCTCACGCGGGGGCTGCGGGAGTCCCCTCTTCTGGTCCGTCTCGGGGAAGTGGCCGTACTGCGTTTCCTCCATGAAGCGGCTGCCGATGCCCTTTCTCATCTTGATCTCCTCCTGGATCCGTCTCGTCCGGCTGGCGGGTGGGCCGTCTCCACAGCAGGGTTCCTGCCGCCTCCGGCGGCGAGAAGCCGTACGGCGCGTACAATCCCAGCGCGTCGCGCGTGGCGAGAACTCCAAGCAGCTTGGCAAGCTCCGGAGTCTCGACCACGCATCTCACAAGCCACTTGCCCAGCCCGTGTCCCCGGTGGTCTTCCTCGATGAAGACGTCGCACAGCCAGTAGAACGTGGCGTAGTCGGTCACAACCCGGGCAAACCCGATCTGCTCGTCACGCCAGTAGAGTCCGTAACACAGGGATCCCTCGATCGACCTGCGGATCGTCTCCCGCGGCCGGCGGGAGGCCCAGTATGACCGCAAGAGGAGCGCGTGGATCTTCTCCACGGAGAGGAAGGACTTGTCCGTGCTGATGCGGTAGTCGCCTCGGGTCCACTCCATGGCCGCTTCCCTCCTCAGGCGACCCGCGTGGGCTCGGCCTGTGCCCCCTCGCCCCCGCGGCGCCGGAGCTCGACGATCTCCAAGACCCGCTCGAGCGGGATGTCTGCGAGGGAGTGGATTATGAGATCGGCGTGGTCGATCTTGAGCTCGCGCGTCAGGGGATTCGGGATCGCGACGCAGAAGAGCCCCGCGCGTTTCGCGGCCAGCACTCCGTGACCGGAGTCCTCGAGTGCGATGGCCTCGGCAGCCTTGAGCTCCAACGCCGCGAGAGCCGAGAGGTAGAGCTCGGGATCGGGCTTGGTGCTCGTGACGTCATCCGCCGTCCGCACGACGCCGAACTCTCGCTCCAAACCGAGGCGCGAGAGGTGCCTCATGACCCAGCCGCGGTCCGAGCTCGAGGCAATTCCCAGCTTCAGTCCAAGCTTGCACGCGCTGCCAAGGTACTCCCGCACGCCCGGCAGGATCGACTCGCGTTCGATCAACTTGGCCTCTTGCTCGGCTTGCTGACGCCGCAGGCTCGCGCCGCTGACCGGGCGCCCCAGGCATCGCTCGAGGTGGGTGCAAGGGTCGAAGTGGTTCGGATTGCGGCCGATCGAATCGGCCCAGGCCTCGAGGCGAAGATCGCATCCGTGGGCGGCAAAGACCGTTCGCCACGCGAGAAAGGCCGGGGTCTCCGTGTCGAGAATCAGGCCGTCGAAGTCGAAGATGAGTCCTTTGATCATGGCCCTCCCGCCTCTCCACAGCGCCCTCAATGATACGGGAAGACCTTCCGCGACGACGAGGGAGAGCTCCTCCGCTATCATTGGCCCATGCGAAGGGAGAATCCGGCACCCCTTGAGGCTCTTGAGGATCTCCGAGACTGCACCGTTTGTCCGCGGCTTTGCCACGCCGACCGGCATTCCGGCCGCCTGGGCTACTGCCAGACCGGCGCCGGGTATAGCATCGGCGCCGTCTGCGCCCACCAGGGAGAGGAGCCGGTGCTCTCAGGCCAAAGCGGCTTGTGCAACGTCTTCTTCACGCGCTGCAACATGCAGTGTCTCTACTGCCAGAACGCCGCGATCAGCCGGACACGCGGGCCGATCGTCGAGCAGGCGCTCGACCTGGACGAGGTAGTCCTGCGCATCGAGCGCATCCTCGACCGGGGCCCGTCAGCCGTTGGATTCGTCTCTCCATCGCACTGCGTTCCCCAGATGAAGGCGATCATCGCTCGCCTCAACGACCGCGGGCGCTCCCCGACCACGGTCATGAACACGAACGCCTACGACCGCGTGGAGACGCTCCGGTCGCTCGAAGGCCTGATTGACGTCTACCTCCCCGACCTCAAGTACCTCGACGCCTCCCTCGCGGCCCGCTGCTCCGACGCGCCCGACTACCCCCAGGTCGCAACGCGGGCCCTCCGTGAGATGCACCGGCAGAAGGGAGAGGCCGTCTCTCTCGACTCCCGGGGCCTTCTCCGCTCCGGGCTGATCGTCCGCCACCTCGTCCTCCCGGGCGCGATCGAGAATAGCCTCCGCTGCCTGCGCTTTATCGCCGAGGAGCTTTCGCCCCGCATCCACCTCTCGCTCCTCGCCCAGTATCACCCCACCCCGGCCGTCCGTTCTCACCCCGACCTGGGACGCTCGCTTCGGCCGGAGGAGTACGAGGAGGTGCTCTGCGAGATGGAGAGGCTTGGCTTCGAGAACGGGTGGACCCAGGAGCTCGAGAGCCAGCGCGAGTACCTCCCGGACTTCTCGCGGGAGGATCCCTTCGCCAATCCGTGAGGCGTGGCGTGCGAAGCGCAGGCTCTTGCCAGCGCAGGCGACTTGGTGCTATGATGGAGCGAATCCAGAGAAAGCGAGGCAAAGGGCATGTCGGGACACTCCAAGTGGGCGAACATCAAGTACCGCAAGGAAAGCCAGGACAAGAAGCGCTCCAACCTGTTCTCCAAGCTGATCAAGGAGATTGCGCTACAGGCGAGAAACGGTGAGCCTAACCCCGACCTGAATTCGGGGCTCGCCCAGGCGGTCGAGCGGGCGCGCGCCGCCAACCTCCCCAAGGACACGATCGAACGCGCCATCAAGCGTGCCACCGCCGGGGCGGACGCCGCCGCCTACGAAGAGATCACCTACGAGGGGTACGCATCCGACGGAGTGGCGGTTCTCGTGCGTGTGGTCACCGACAACCGCAACCGCGCCGCGGCGTCGATCCGTCACGTCTTCAGCAAGCACGGCGGGAACCTCGCCACGGGCGGAAGCGTCGCCTGGCTCTTTCAGCGGCGCGGGATCGTCACGCTGACCGATCTTCCCGAGGGGGCCGGCCACGATGAGTTCCTCATGTCGCTCATCGAGTCGGGCGCCCAGGAGATAGAGGAAGACGAGGGAACGATCCAGATCTCCTGCGCCCCGGCTGACCTGGCGCGTCTCACCGAGAGGATTCGCGCGTCGGGCGCAACCCCGAGCCGTTCCGAGCTGACAATGGTCCCCAACAGCACCGTGCGCGTGGAGGGACGCGGCGCGGAGAAGGTCCTTAAGCTCATCAACGAACTCGACGACAACGAAGACGTTCAGGAGGTCTTCGCGAACTTCGACATCCCGGACGAGGTCCTGGCCAAGATCGGCTAGACGGCTTCGGGGCTCAGCGCGACAAGGAGGTCCGCCTATGCGACAGGCCTGGTGGGTCAGCGTGGTCGTCGTTTCCCTCGTCTGCGGAGCCGCAGTTCTCGGGCTCAGCGAGACAATCGTGACGACGAGTGGAACTGTCCTCCAAGGACAGATCGAATTTGGAATCCCGGCTGTGATCAGCGTCTCCTCGTCCACGGGAGACATCTTCACCGTAGCGCGCTTGAATCTGAAGGCGATCCGCTTCCCCGTCGAGAGAGGCGAGCTCACTACGGTGGAGACCTTCGACGGGAACATCATCGTGGGCACGGTCGGCGGAATCCCCGAGGTCTTGGGCGTGCGCTCACCGAGCGGGGACGTCCAGTCGGTCAAGCTGACGAGCATCAAGGAGATACGCTTCGAGCAGACCGCCGCCGCCGCGGCGACGCCGGGGATTCCGACGGCCGCCGTGCCGCAGGTTACGGGCCCGGCCGGCACTCTGGCCGCCCAGGTCAAGGATCTCTACGTGGCCGGCCGCTGGGGATTCACATTGGGGATCGACTCCGGCTTCCAATTGGGCGTCTCTACTCTGAACGGATTCAACTATCCGACGATGACTTTCGGGATCAACGCCATTGGACTCGGCGTTGTCTGGCGCATGTACCTCGTCCCCTCTCCCAAGGATGTCGAGGACAAGGCCCTTGACTTGGCTCAGAACTCCCCAGGGATCACCATGGACGATCTTGTCAAGGCAACCAAGGACAGGATGGGGGGCATCCTTCTCTACCTGAATCTGGGGACGAGCATGATCTGGCGTCCTCAGATCGGCCTCGGAGCGATGTTCCGCATTGGCTCGGGGTTCTACTTCGATGCCGGGCTCTCATATGACATGTTCTGGACCATCTGGCCGTCGGTGGGGTTTGTGGTGTTCTTCTAAGAACCGCGCAAGAGGAGGCAATCACGCCATGGTGAAGCGCTTGGTGGCAGCAAGTGTCGTCGTCTGTCTACTGGCTACGGTCGGGGTGGGAGTCAGCGCCGCGAACCGCGAGGCGTGGATTCCGGCCATCGCGTCCTTTGCCATTCCTGGACTTGGGCAACTCTTGAACGACGAAATCGACAAGGCGATCGTGCATTTCGGGATTGACGTCGTGATCCTGATCGGCGGCGGGTACCTGACCGCACTCATGCCATGGGGCTGGTACGGGTACTCCGCGGTCGGCCTGGCTCACCTCGTCTGGGCCGTGTACAGCGGGTACGACGCCTACACCGTGGCGAAAGAGCAGGGGTTCTCCATCGGCTTGACGGAGGACGGTCTCACGTTCTCCTACCGCTTCTAGAGAAGGAAGAGGACGAAGAGCGCTCCCATCAGAAAGACGACCTGAAGAAGGCGAACAAGGCCCCGGTTGACCTCGACCGGGGCCTCTTCTGTCTCGAGGAGGGAGCTGTCGACGACCCGGACCGTTCTGGCCGCGCCGTCGACATCCAGGCGAAGGCGACCGAGAGTCCGGCCGAAGGACCCGGCCTGCACGATGAGGCTGTCGCCGACGCGAACTGGCTCTCTCGTCTCCTCGTGTGAGTGTCCGGTCACGAAGAGACCGACTCCGGGGACGTCCGCCGCAAGTCCCCTCGCCTCGGCCACCGGAAGGTGGCACAGGACGACCACGAGATCCGCCGTCCCTCGCCGCTCGTCCAGAACCGCGGCGAGAGCCGCGGCCGGATCCTCGTAGCGAAGCCAAGGAAACTCCCCGTAGGGAAGAAGCTCGCTCGTGACGAGGCCGACAAGAAGTACGCGCAGGTCCCCGCAGGAGACGGTGGAGTACGGGAGGAAAAGGGGGGCGAAGTCCCCGCAGGGATGGAGGTTCGCGCAGAGGACATCGAAGCGCGCCTCGCCGCCGAGCTCGGCAAGCCGGTCCGCGCCGAGGTAGAGATCGTGGTTTCCCAAGGCCATCGCCGAGTAGCCGACCCGGTTCATCCAGGCGACCATCGCGTCCGCCCCCCACACGGCGCTGAGCGGCGAGCGGAAGTCCTGCCACGTGTCTCCTGCGTCGACGAGGAGAACAGGCGCGCCGGTTTCGCGCTCCTCAGCCACCAGATGCCCCAGGCTCTCCAGCCGCTCGAGGCGGACATGGAGGTCGTTCGTGTAGAGGACCGTGAGCGGCGAACCGGCGGCCGCGCCTGCGAGAAACGCGGCCAGGAGAAAGAAGAAGGTGGCCGAGCGCTTCACAGCATCCCCCCCACGGACACCCCGAACGACCCTGCGCGGACCCAGCCCACGATCCACCAGTTCCCTTCTCGGGCGAGGAGCCGCAGAGCCGCCACGACGGAGCGTCTCTCCCCCGAAGCCTCTGCCCCGAAGGCAAGGCTCAGGCGATCGGCCAGGGAGAAGGTCCCGATCGCCGCCCGCCGGCCGTCCTTGACGAAGACCCGTGCCCAGTCGAGGCGGAGCGGACCCAGGAGAAGGCCGGCCGCGAACCCGACTCCGCCGGTTCCAAGCTCCACCACGATCTCGAGTGGCCCCAGGTCATCCAGGGCGAGAGCGCGAAGGCCAAACGAGAGCGGTCCGTCCGCTCGCGCCGTCGCGACGAGGTCCACGCGTGCCCCCAGGGCCCGCACGACGTGAAGGAGATCGCTTCCCTGGGCGAAGAAACCGACCTCGACCGTCGATCGGCCGGCGCCGCCCAGGGTCGAGGCGACCGGAAGCTCGAAGAGGCCGACGTGGGGATACGCCGAGCCGCCCACCGAGAGGGCGCAGAGAAGGCAAACCCCAAGAGCGAGCCGCATGCCACAGCGTAGCCCTGCCAACCTCGACGAGCAAGCGTTGATTTCAAAGAGGGGCCCCGCCACAATCGACCCATGCTGCGAAAGAAAGTCGGGGAGACGATCGCGCGCTACTCGATGGTCTCGGCGGGGGAAACGATCCTCGTCGCCGTCTCCGGGGGCGTCGACTCCGTCACCCTGCTTGAGGTGTTGCACGGCCTCGCGCCGGAACTCGGCGTCCAACTGGTGATCGCTCATCTCGATCACGGCCTGCGCGGGGACGAGTCGAGCAGCGACGCGCGGTTCGTCCTTGATGTCGGGCAAAGGAAGCGGATCCGCGTTGTGGCCGAGCGCGCGGACGTGCGCGCCCACGCGGCGGAGCGCCGGCAGACCCTCGAAGAGGCCGGCCGCGAGGTGCGGCGGGCGTTTCTCGAGACGACGGCGCGCGAGGTCGGCGCGACGCGGATCGCCCTCGGCCACACGCAGGACGACCGGGCGGAGACGATCCTGTTCCACCTGATCCGCGGCAGTGGGCCGTCCGGACTCGTCGGGATCCGACCGGTGAACCCGCCGTACGTCCGCCCGCTGATCGAGACGACGCGCGCCGAGGTGACCGCGTTCGCCCGGGACTCGGGCCTCGCCTGGCGAGAGGACCAGACGAACGCGGACCTTCGTTTCTCCCGCAACCGGATCCGCCACGAGCTCCTACCGGCGCTCGAGCGGATGAACCCGCGACTTGCCGAGGCCCTCGCCCGCGCCGCCGACCTCCTCGCGGAGGAAGCGGCCGCCCTAGACGTGCTCCTGGACAGGCCGTGGCAGCAGGTCCTGAAGGAGGAAGCGGTCGGTCGCGTGCGTCTCGACCGCCGCGCGGTGGCACGCCTCCCGGAGGCCGTACAGGGGCCTCTCCTGCGCCGCGCCGTCGCGCGCGCCCGAGGTGACCTCCAAGGAATCGAGAAGAAGCACGTCGACGCGCTGCGAGAACTGGTTGCGTCTCCCCTCGCTCACGCGGAGCTCGCCCTCCCCGGGCTCGCGGCCCGCGCCCAAGGTGACGAGCTTCTCGTCGCCCCGCCGCAGGAGTCCGCCGCATCTCTTCCTCCGCTTCCGGTCGGCCTCGGGACAACGGAGGCCGGGGAGTTCGGCCTCTCTCTTGAGCTGGCGCTCGAGGAATGGGACGGCTCGACGTCGTTCCAGCAGGGCGAGGTTCGATCGAGCGAGATCGCCGACGCCGACCGGATTGCCTTCCCGCTTCACCTCCGGTCTCGTCGGCCGGGCGATCGCTTCCGGCCCCTGGGTATGGCGGAGGAGAAGAAGCTGAGCGACCTCCTTCTGGACGAGCATGTCCCGTTCTACCGTCGGGACCGCGTGCCGCTCCTCTGCGACCGAGAGAAGATCGTGTGGGTCGTCGGGGTCCGTCTCTCCGACGCCGTCCGCGTGTGCAAATCGACGCGCCGCGTCCTTTTGATGCGGGCGGAAGAGGCCCCGTGATCACCCTCCTCGTCTTCCTGGGGACGATCCTCGTCCTCGTCTCGGCTCACGAGGCCGGCCACTTCTTCGCCGCTAAGCGCGCCGGCGTGTACGTCAAGGAGTTCGCCATCGGTTTCGGCCCGAAGCTCTTCTCCTTCCAGCGGCGCGAGACGGTCTACTCCCTGCGCGCCTTCCCTCTCGGCGGCTACGTCCGCCTCGCCGGCGAGGACACCGCGGAGGCTCCACCGGATGTGCCGAGCGATCGGCTCCTCTACAACAAGCCGCCGATCGTCCGGGTTTGGGTGAGCCTCGCTGGGCCGGCCTCGAACCTGCTCATGACCCTCCTCGTGTCGCTCGTCATCCTGTGGGGGATCGGCACGCCGCTTCTCCAAGTCGCGGCGCTCATCCCCGGCGCACCGGCGTCCGGGCTCCTGGAGCCTGGGGACCGAGTCCTCGCGATCGCGGGCCGGTCCGTCTACTCCGGCGAGTCCGTAAGCCGCCTGATCTCCGCCTCGCACGGAGAGCCCGTCACCTTTCGCCTCGAACGCGACGGCCGACGCCTGAACGTCGCGGTCACGCCTCGCTTCGACCCCGCCGAAGGCCGCTACCTCGTCGGCGGCTACTTCCTACCCGTCACGTTCACCAACGAGGTCCAGAGCCTCGCCGGCACGCCCCCCCTGTCCGGGGCGGGCCTGAGGGAGAAGGACAGGATCGTCGCGGTCAACGGGGAGCCTACGCCGACCGGCGTTGACATCGTCAACCGGCTCGATGGGCTCCTCCCTGCCGAGTCGGTTTCTCTGACCGTCGAGCGCGGTGAGACGCGCGTCGAGGTCTCCGTTGCGGCCGTCGGGCTTGATGTGAACGGACTCCTCGCCGGAACGACGTTCGCAACCCTCGGGGTGGAGAACCGCCGCCCCGGGCCGGTCGACGGGCTCGTCCTCGCCGCAGGCCAGTTCTCCGAAGGCCTAGCACTCATGGTTCAGTCGATCAAAGGGATCCTGACCGGGCAAGTGCGCGCAAGCGAGGCCTTCTCCGGGCCGGTCGGGATCGCGCGCCTCCTCGGCGAGGGGGTGTCGCAAGGACCGTCGGCCTTCCTGCGGCTCTTCTCTCTTCTGAGCCTGAGCCTGGGCCTGTTCAACCTGGTTCCCTTTCCCGCCCTCGACGGAAGCCGGGCAGCGTTCGCCCTTTACGAGCTCGTACGCAGGAAGCGAATTCCCCCGGAGCGGGAAGGAATGATCCACGCGATCGGCTTCGTCATCCTGATCGGCTTCATGGTCCTCGTCACCTATCAGGACATCCTGAAGCTCTTTCGATGAGCGAGACCGCGAGGGCCCCGATCCCCTCACGCCGGCCGAGAGCGCCCATCCCTTCGCTTGTCGTCGCCTTGAGGCCGATGCGATCCGCCCCGACCCCAAGCACGGGACCGAGCGTCTCCCGCATCGCCGCGACGTGCGGCGCAAGCTTCGGCTCCTCGGCGACGACGACGCAGTCCACGTTCACAACGTGCCAGCCGCTTCGGTGGATCCTCTCCATCACCGCCGCGAGAAGCGTGAGACTCGAGATCCCCAAGGTCTCTGAGTCGCTGTCCGGGAAGTGGACGCCGATGTCGCTCTCGCCCGCCGCGCCGAGGAGGGAATCGCACAGGGCATGGATGAGGGCGTCCGCGTCGGAGTGGCCCAAGAGGCCCTTGCTGTGAGGAACCGTCACCCCGCCCAAGACGAGCGGCCTCCCGGCGGCGAAACGGTGGAAGTCAATCCCGAGACCCACGCGCGCTTCCGTCATTGGAGCTTCCCCCTCCTACCTTCGGCGCTCGTCTCCATCAGGTTCTCGTCCCCTTTCGAGCGAACGGACGATTCCCGAGGAAAGGGCGACGGGGAAGCCGCGCCGCGTGAGGTACGACACCGTCCGCCGAGCCCGCGCTTCGCGGTCGAGCCCGCGGTGATGCTCGAAACGCTCCTGGGCGAGAGACAGAGCCAGCTCCTTCTCCTTCGCCGGGGGGTAGGACTCGGCAAGCGTCTCCTCGATCACCTCGCCTGCTGTCCCCTTCTCCGCGAGCTCGCGCCGCACGGCCTCGCGCGCAAGAGGGTGATGAAGGAGACGGTCCTCCACCCAGAGGCGGGCGTAGAGACGGTCGTCCAACAGCTTGAGCCGCACCGCTTCCGCCAACGCGGCCTCCACGGCGTCGTGAGAGAAGCCAAGGCCGCGCAACCTCGCCCGCGACTCGGCGATGGTGCGCGGCCGTGCCCGCAGAAGCCGGATCAGGCTTTGCCAAGGATCAGTCTGCGTCCTTCGCCTCCTGGCCTCCTTCCGCCGCTCCAGGAAGGCCCGCCTTCTCGCGGATCTCCCGCTCGATCGCGCTGGCGAGCTCCGCATCCTCTTCCAGGGCGCGAGCGCTGTTGCCAATCCCCTGGCCGAGCCGCTTGTCGTTGAACGCGTACCATGACCCGCTTCGGGTGATGACGCCCAGCGTCTCCCCCGTGTTCAGGAGGTCGCGCGACCGGTCGATACCCTTTCCGTAGATGACGTCGAAGGTCGCTTCTTTGAACGGAGGCGCCACCTTGTTCTTGACGACGCGGACCGTGACCTGCGTCCCGATCTGTTCCGTGCCCTCCTCGATCTTCCCCGAGTTCCACAGGTTGAGGCGCAGGGTGGCGTAGAACTTCAGGGCGCGCCCGCCCGACGTCGTGGTCGCCGGACCGAAGCGCGTCCCCGTGATCACCGAGCGGATCTGGTTCGTGAACACGACGATCGTTTTCGACTGAGAGATCGCCCCGGACAGCTTGCGCATGGCTTGGCTCATGAGGCGGGCCTGGAGGCCGACCTGCGAGTCTCCCATCTGACCTTCGATCTCCGCCATAGGCACGAGGGCGGCCACCGAGTCGATCACGATGATGTCGATCGCCCCGCTGCGCGTGAGCTGCTCCGTAATCTCGAGCGCCTGCTCACCGGAGTTCGGCTGCGAGAGGAGGATGTGATCGAGGTCCACCCCGAGGGCGCGCGTGTAGCGGGGGTCGACCGCGTGTTCCGCGTCGATGAACGCCGCGGTCCCGTCGCGCTTCTGGACCTCGGCAATCATGTGCAGAGCCAGGGTCGTCTTCCCGCTCGACTCCGCTCCGAAGATCTCGACGATTCGGCCGCGCGGCACCCCGCCCACGCCGAGTGCGATATCCAGGGCCAACGACCCGCTCGGGACCGTCTCCAGGGCCAGCACCTGGGCCCCGTCTCCGAGCCACATGATCGCGCCTTCCCCGTAGGCCTTCTTGATCTGTTTCAGTGTGCTGTCAAGCACCTCTTGCTTGCCCATGACTTCCTCCCCCTCTGTCTCGAGCTTCCTCCTATTCTAGGGGCGACGAGAGACGAGGTCAAAGAGCCCCCAAGCGCGGGCTGCGCCCGCCCCAGATGCTGCCGCGTGCCCCGACCCAAGATCCGCGCCCAGATCCGGCCTACTCCTCAACGGAGACGCGAATGTCGTCGACGTAGGCGTTGCAGGCCTCGGCGTGGCTTTCGTCCCCAAGGACGATCGACCAGCCCTCCCCCACTCCCGGCGGCGACGGCAGCCTCCCACTCAGGTACGGGACCCCGTCAATCAGGACGACGTAGTCCAGCGTGGAGAAGGAAAACACGTAGGTGTGCCAGGCGTAGACCCTCGGATCGAACGGGATAAGATGCGTTTCGTCCTCGCCGCTTCCTTCTGGGACCCGCACCGTCGCCCCTCCACCGGCTTTGGTGTAGACGTAGTACGGAAGGGACTCCGCCGTCGACTCGAGTGTCCGCCGCGCCGGGAAGATGGAGAGGGTCTCGGCTTCCTGAGTGTTCCCCGTCATGACGGCGAACGAAAAGACCAGGCGCTGGCCGGAACGTAGCGGTGGGAGCGTGGTCGGCGCGCTCCGGCGGTGCCAGCGATCGACGCCGCTGTGGATGTGGAGGACGAACCCGTGGGAGCCGGCGACGTTCTCCACGTCGGCTTCCGTCATGCTCGCCCACGCGGGATCGAGGCTCCACCGAGAGATAGACGTCGTCCCGCTCGAGAAGTCCTCGCGGAAGAGCTCCGTCCCCGTGCGCACGTAGACCACCACCTCTTGAGTGACCTTGGCGCTTCGCCCTCCCGCGTCCCGGACGCGCAGCGTGACCGAGTAGCGGCCCGTCACGGCGTACGCGTGGTCGACTTCGCGGCCGGCCGCGGTTCCTCCGTCGCCGAACTCCCAGGAGTACGACACAATGGGATCGCTCGACGCAGACGAGGCCGCGTCAAAGTGGCCGGAATCGCCGATGTACAGCACGAGAGGGGTCACTTCGAACCGCGCGAGCGGCTCGGACTGAAACAGGGCGCAGCCCGACAGCACGCACCCGAGAAACCCGACGAGAAGCAGTCCGCCGATCCACTTAGCCTTTCTCATCGCGTCAGCCTACCTTCACGAGAGCCTCGCTCGGGAAACGGGTCAAGAGTTCCCTTCCGCCCTCTCTAACGGCTACGAGATCCTCGATCCTCACCCCGCCGAAGCCGGGGAGGTAGACTCCCGGCTCGATCGTGGTCACCATTCGCGCCTGCAGCGTCTCGTCACTCCGCGGGGAGACGTGCGGGCCCTCGTGAATCTCTAGCCCCACTCCGTGTCCGAGACCGTGCCCGAAGTGATCTCCGTGTCCGGCGTCGGCGATCACCGCACGCGCCGCTGCGTCGACGTCCCTCGCGCTCGCCCCGGGGGCGACGGCCTCGACGCCGGCGCGGTTCGCCCGCAGAACGAGATCGTAGAGCTCCTTGGCGCGAGCCGGCACTCGACCGACCGCAACGACGCGCGTCAGGTCGGAGCAGTATCCGTCGACCTGGGCGCCGATGTCGAAGAGGAGAAGGTCAGCCTCGGCGATCTTCCTCTCCCCCGGCCGGTAGTGAGGGAGCGCGCTGTTCTTGCCGGCCGCGACGATGAGCTCGAACGCCGGCCCCTCCGCCCCGCGCTCCCGCATCCGCCACTCAAGGTCAAGAGCGATCTCCCGTTCCGTCATCCCGATCCTGATCGTCTCGAGGAGGTCCGCGAGCGCCGCCTCCGCAACGGACGCGGCACGGCGGATCTTCTCGATCTCCGCTTCCCCCTTGATGGAGCGAAGCGCCATCACCGGGTCCTCGAGGGCGACCAGGCGAAAGGCGCGCCGCCCACGCAGCCGGAGAACCCAGTAGTGGCTCAACCGCCTCGACGCGAAAGCGACTCTCTTGAGGCTCCGCTCCTTGAGGGCGGCCGCCACCGCTTGCGGGTACTCCCCCGTCACCGGGCCGACCGGAAGGCGTGGAACCTCCCGGCCCGCCTGCTCCGTGTAGCGGGAGTCCGTCAGAAGCAGACCCCCCTCTCGCGTGACGAGGAGGGCCCCCTCACCCGTGAACCCCGTCAAGTAGCGAAGCGTCGCCGCGTCCGAACCTTCGAGGTTCGCCACCAGGAACGCGTCCGCGTCGACCTCTTTCATCAGAGCAACACGACGTTCGTCGTACAGAGTCATCCCTCTCCTTTGCCCTCATCCGACCCCTCGATCGGGGCCTTTCGCATGATACGGCAACGGGGAATCCTTGCCAATCGTCCATCAGGTCACTACAATGCCTTGGCATGAGCGAGCTGGATGCCCTGCGTGAGCAGGTCTTTCGCGTACAGGTCGACCTCGAGCACGACCTGGAGGGCCTTTCCGACCCCGAGGCTCTCGAGGCGTTCCGCGTCGAGTTCTTGAGCCGCAAGGGACGGCTCGCGCAGTTGTTCAAGGTGATCGGAACCCTGACTCCCGCGGAACGCTCGGAGGCCGGCCAGCTCCTGAATGCCCTGAAAGAGAGGGCCGCCGCCTCGTTCTCCGCCCGCCGCGGTGTCCTCGACGCCGCCGCCCTCGCCGCGCGCACGGCCACAGAGCGGGCCGACCTCACGCTCCCCGGGCCTTGCCACCGGCTCGGCCACCTGCATCTCCTGACGCAGGTGCGGCAGGAGATCGAGTCGATCTTCCTCCGCCTGGGGTTCGACGTCGCGAGCGGTCCGGAGGTCGAGACCGAGTACTATAACTTCGAGGCGCTCAACATCCCCGCCAGTCACCCGGCCCGCGACGAGTGGGACTCGTTCTACCTCGACGACGGCCGTCTTCTCCGCGCCCACACGTCCCCCGTGCAGGTCCGCGTCATGGAGAAGACCCCGCCTCCGGTGCGGATCGTCTGCCCAGGTCGCTGCTACCGCCGCGACAGCCAAGATGCGACCCACTCTCCGGTCTTCCACCAGATCGAACTCCTATGGGTGGAGGAGGGCCTCACGCTGGCGAACCTCAAGTACGTGATCGAGCTTTTCGTCCGCGAGTTCTTCGGCGAGGGGTACGACATGCGGCTCTCCGGAGACTTCTTCCCGTTCACCGAGCCCTCCGTGCAGGTCCACATGCGCCCTCGCGGCCAAACCAAGTGGCTCGAGCTCGGCGGGGCGGGCATGGTCAACCCGGCCGTCCTCACTGGGGTCGGCTACGATCCGGAGCGGGTGACGGGGTTCGCCTTCGGATTCGGGCTAGAGCGGATGGCGATGCTGCGCCACCGCATCGAGGACATCCGGACGTTCCTCGCGAACGACCTGCGGTTCATCACGCAGTTCTAGAGCGGCTGTCACCTAACCCCGTCGGCCCTTCGGAACAAGAGCGCCGCGTTCTGGCCTCCGAAGCCGAACGAGTTGGAGAGAGCCGTCCTCATGACGAGCGAGACCGACTTCGGGGTGTAGTTCAAGTCGCACTCGGGGTCGGGATGTTCGTAGTTCAGGGTCGCCGGAACGAAGCCTTTCTCCATGGAGAGGATCGTGGCGATCGCCTCCACGCCGCCGGCCGCGCCCAGGAGGTGACCGATCTGCGACTTGGTCGAGCTGATCTTCACGCGTCGCGCCGCTTCCCCGAGTGCCAGCTTGATGGCGACCGTCTCCGCCTTGTCGTTCAGCGCCGTCGAAGTCCCGTGCGCGTTGATGTAGTCGAGGTCACTCGGTTGGACGTCGCCTTGGGCGAGGGCGAGCGACATCGCCCGGGCCGCCCCGCGGCCGTCTGGAGCCGGGGCCGTGATGTGCTCGGCGTCGGCGGTCATCCCAAACCCCACGAGCTCGGCGACTGCGTGCGCTCCCCGCGCCGCGGCGTGTTCTGCCGCCTCGAGGATGAGGACCCCGGCCCCCTCTCCCATGACGAACCCGTCGCGGTCGCGGTCGAACGGTCGCGAGGCGCGTGTGGGGTCGTCGTTCCGCCGCGACAGGGCTCCCATCTGGGCGAAGCCGGCGTACGCGATCCGAACGAGCGCGGCTTCCGAGCCGCCGGCGACCACACAGTCGACGAGGCCGGAGCGGATGAGCTCGGCCGCGATGCCGATCGCGTGTGCCGCAGTGGCACAGGCGGACACGACCCCGAAGTTCGGTCCGTACATCCCGTAGGCGATTGAGATCTGCCCCGCGACGGCATTGGGCATGAGGCGCGGAACGAAGAGGGGGCTGACGCGCCGCGGGCCGCCGCGAGCCAGAGCACCGAAGTTCTCCTGCATCGTCTCGAGTCCGCCGATCCCCGTGCCCACCACGACTCCGGTCCGCTCGGGGTTCCACCCGCCTCCCTTGAGGCCGGCGTCGGCCAAAGCGAGCTCCGTCGCCGCGAGCGCAAGCTGCGCTACCCGATCGGTGCGATGGGCGGTCTTCTTGTCCATGAAGACGAGGGGGTCGAACGCGTCGACCGGTGCTCCGATCTGCACGTCGATCCCCTCGAGGTCGATCCGGTCGTCGACCCGCTTCACCCCGCTTGCGCCGGCGACGAGGGCGTCCCAAAAAGCCACCTTCCCGATCCCGATGGGGGTGACTGGACCGAGGCCCGTCACGAGGACCCGCCTAGGCATAGTGCTCCTTCGCCCGCTTCTGCGCTCGCAGGTAGGCCTGCTCACGGAGAAGGGGCTCCTTGTCCCGAGAGCGAGCGAGCTCTTGTTCAAGTTCATCGAGCCGCGACGTCACACAAGCGAGGTCGACCTCCCTCGCGGAGACGGCTTCGTCGGCCAAGACCGTCACGCGATTCTCCTGCACGCGCAGGAGTCCACCGCCCACGGCGAAGGCCTCTTCCCCGTCGCCTGTCTTGACGCGCACGGCGCCGGTCTCGAGGACCGCCAAGAGCGGCGCGTGCCGCTCCATCACGGCGAACTCGCCCAGGGCGCTCTTCGCGACGACCATCACCGCGTCGCCGTCAAAGAGCATCCGGTCGGCCGAGCGAAGCTGACAGCGCATCTTCCCCTCCCTCGTTGCGCGAGACTATATGGACCGCCGAGCGAGGCGTCAAGAGCCGGACGCGCAGCGAGCGACGTAGCTTGACAGGACCTCACCGGCGAGGACCGCGTCTTCCGCCGACAGCGCGACCACTCCCGAGCGCTCGAGAGGCAGACGCAGGAGCGAGTCAAGAGCGAGGGCAAGGCCCCGGCTCACCGCGAACTCGCCCCCGCGCGCGCAGCCTTCACAGAGGAGCCCGCCGCGCTCGCAGGAGAAGGAGACGGATCCGCTCCTCTTACCACAGGCGACGCACGCCACAAGCTGCGGTCGATGTCCGGAGAGCGCGAGGACCTTGAGGGTCGCCGCGAGCTTGACACGGTCGATCGGAGCCTCTTTCCTCTCCAGAAGGTCGAGGAAGCGGCGGAAGAGCCCGTAAGTCTCCTTCTCCTCTTGATGAGGGGCCAAGAGCCGATCCAGCGCCCGCGCGACGGCGAGGGCCGTCGAGGTCCCTTCCAGGTCGCGCTTGAGCTCCGTATACCCTTCGAGGAGACTCGCTTGACTGACGAGGTCCATGCGCGCCCGTGGATAGAAGACCACCTCCACGCGGTTCAGGAGATCGAAGGCGCCCCCCAACGGGGAGTCGAATCGCCGCGCCCGCTTGGCGATGAGGGTCCGCTTTCCCCAGCGCTCGGTGAAGAGGGTGACGATCAGATCTGACTCAGCGAACGCGCGGGCGCGAAAGACGAACGCCTCGCCCTTGGAGAGGCCCACTCTACTCCGACGCTCCTTCGAGGATGGCCAGGCTTCGGCTCGAGCCGATTCGGTTCGCCCCCGCCTCGATCATCGCCACGGCGGTCGCGTAGTCGCGGATCCCGCCGGAGGCCTTGACGCCCATCCCTTCGCCCACCGTCCGCCGCAGCAGGGCGACGTCCGCGGCGGTCGCCCCCGACGGTCCGTAACCTGTGGAGGTCTTCACGAACTGCGCGCCTCCCGCCTTGGCGAGGATCGCGCCGGCCACCTTCTCCCCATCGGTGAGCAGAGCGGTCTCGAGGATCACCTTGACGAGGACCGGTCGCGGAGCCTTCCCCGCCGCCGCAGAGACCGCGCGGATGTCGGAGAGGACCGCGGCGTAGTCCCCCTCCTTCAGGGCGGCTACGTTCACGACCATGTCCAGCTCGTCGGCCCCGTCGGCGATCGCCTTCTGCGCCTCGAAGGCCTTCGCCTCGCTTGTCGTCATGCCGTGTGGGAACCCGATCGTCACGCACACCTTGACGGCCGACTCCTTGAGGAGCTCCCGGGCGAGCGCGGCGTGACAGGGGTTGAGGGCGACCGACGCGAACCCGTACTTCCTCGCCTCCTCGCAGCATCGGGCGACCTCCGCGCGCGAGGCCGTCGGGCCAAGCAGGGTGTGGTCAATCCGTTTGGCAAGCTCCGTCTTACGCATTCCTCCTCCGTCCGAAGTCGATCCTCCGGTGTCTCTAGTCTACGCGGCCCGCTTCCGAAAGACATCCCGAGGCACCCGCTCCAGGAGGTGGAAGCTGCGGCCCGCCTCGTGCACAAACCCGCACGCGATGTACCCTGCGGCGAACAGCCGCTCGAAGCACTCCCGCGTCTTGAGCCGCCAGTCGCGGGCCAGAGCCGGGTCGAGTCCCCACATGGCGTCCAGGTCCGTGGGGACCTCGACGAGGACGAGATCGCTGCGCAGGTCCTCCCTGAGACCGATGAGCCGACGGAGTCCGTTCTCCGCGAGGGCCGTCCGCGTCGCCACGTCCATCCGATCGAGGCCTAGGCGGAAGTGCGGGGGCAGCTCGCCGTGATCGAGAATGGCCGACACACGCGGGGAATCGATCCACCACTCCACGGCCAGGCGATCCCTCGCCAGGCCGTGGCTTCCCGGCTCGCCCCGCTCCCCGAACAGGTTCCGCTCGTATGCCACGGCGATCGCTCCCAGTTTGTTGAAGGCGAAGTGCGCCTCCGCGCTGCGCAGGGCGTCGATCGTCCACGTCACGACCTTCGCGCCTTCGCTTCGGCACGCCTCCCGCTCTTTCGCCCGCAGGAGGTACCCGATTCCGCGGTTTCGGGCCTCCTTGGCGACCGTGTGGACGAGCGTGAGGCGAGCGGGGCTGTTTTCGTAGCGGCTCACAAGGTCGATCAGGCACCCGCAAAGCGGCGGCGACTCGCCGTCGCCGTCGTAGGCGCCGAGAAGGATCCCCCCGCTTCGTCCGACCGCGACGAGAAGGGCCGCCGGCAGAACCTCGCGCCCCTCGCTCGCCGTCTTGCGCTGCAGACGTTCGCAGGCAAGCAGACTCTCGTGGGACGTCAGGGGCTCAATAGCGATAGTCATGAGACTCGCCGCCGTGCGTGGCGCGCTTGTCGGCGTACATCCGGCGGTCGGCCTCGTGCAAGATCCCCTCAACGGAACGCGGGTCACGCGGTTCGCGAGTGTAGAGCCCCACGCTGAGGCCGATCTCGACGCCGGCGAGGTTAAGCCTCCGCGGCACCTCCGCGATCCGCTCCTTCAGGCGGCTCGCTACCCGCAGCGACTCCCCGTCGGTCTCCGGCATCAGGACGAGGAACTCGTCGCCCCCGTAGCGAATGACGCGGTCTGTCTCTCGCACGTTCTCCAAGAGGAATCGTGCGACCTCGCGCAGGACCTCGTCTCCCCTCAGGTGGCCGAGCCGGTTGTTTACCGCGCGGAAGCCGTCCACGTCGATCATCATCAGCGTGAGGGGATGATCGTACCGGTCCGCTCGTTTCAACTCCGGCCCGATCGCTTCGTTGAAGTACTGTCGGTTGTAGAGCCCCGTGAGAGGGTCGAGGGCGGCCTGTCGGCGGAGGTTCTCCTGCGACCGGAGGTTCGAGATAGCGATCGCGCTCTCATTCGCCACGGCCTCCATGAGCTGCTGGTCCTCCTCGTCGAAGAAGCCGGGACGCGGGCTCTCCACGTTCAGCACGCCAAGAAGCTCCCCCGCGAGGGTCATCGGGACCGCGAGCTCGGAGCGAATCCCCTCGAACCCAGCGACGTACGCGGGATCGGTCGCTACGTCATTCACCAGCGCGCAGCGACGGGTGGCCGCGACGCGGCCGACGATCCCCTCCGTGAACGGGATCCTCGCGCCCTCGGTCAAGGTCCGACCTTCTCCCGGGCTTCTCACTCCGCGGATGACGAGCTCGGTCCCCTCGCGCAGGAGTACCGCGCCGTGCTCCACGCCGTAGTGGTCGCCGAGGAAGGAGAGCGTGCTCGCGATGAGCTGATCCAGAGACGTCGCCTCCGCCAACTGCTGTCCGAGGAGGTAGATGCGGGTGAGGGACTCGCTCCGCCTGACATTCGAGATCGCGACGGAGAGCTGGCTCGCGAGTGACGTCAGAATCTCGACGTCCTGGGCTCCAAACGCACCAGCCCGACCGCTCTCGGCGTTGATCACCCCGAGGGTTCCCTTCCGCCCGAGGATGGGGACCGCGATCTCCGAGAGGACGGCGTCCCGCGCGCGCTGGTAGCGGGGCTCCCGGCGCACGTCAGGAATGAGGAGTGGCTCTTGATGCTCAGCAACCCAGCGGACGGCACCCGTCTGGAGAAGGGGAACGCGCGTGTTCTTCTCCGGAAGCGCGGTCTGCGCGAAGACGTCCTGGCACGCGATTCCCTGCAGCACGAGGTTCGCGCCTTCGATCAGCCAGACCTCGCAGAAATCGTAGTCCATGTCGTCCCGCAGGCGCTTGGCAGCGAGCTCGCACAGGATCTCAATCTCGCTCGCCTGAGAGAGCTCGCGGCCAAACTGGGAGAGGCCGTGTAGACGCTCTTTCTGGCGCTCCAGCTGCTTGAGCTTGTGCACGCGTTCCACGGCCAACGCGGCGAAGTTCGCGAGACAGGCGACCGGTTCGATCGACTCGACCGTCGGCGCGCTCTGGTCGATCGGGTCGTCCACGGAAATGTGCCCGATGATCCCCGCCTCTCCTCGGAGCGGGATGAACAGATAGTCGTCCTTGTGCCAGCCGTCGATCGTCACGGTCCCGCTGACCCCGGAATCCTCCTCCCAGGGGACCCGATCGTGAGGGATGTAGTAGCCCGCTCCCAGCTTGAACCGATCGGAGAAGGCCGCCCGCCGTTGGTCTGGGGAGATCGGGACGGAGAATAGCAGCCGTTCACGCTCTGCGGGGGTAAGTCCGGCCGCCAACCTCTTGTAGACGTCACCCTCGAACGGGTTGGCGGCGGTGAGGTCGTACAAGGAGACGACGGCGCGCTGGAACCCGCTGTGCTCGATGATCCCCTCCAGCACGAGGTTCAGGATCCTCTCCGCGTCGCGCTCGAGAAGAATCGTCTCCCCCAGAGCGAGGACGGTCCGCTGAAGACGGGCGAGGCGGGTTTCGCTCGTGATGTCGCGCAGGGTTCCCGCCAGAACGAGGCCCTCCGGCGTCGCCGTAAGGTGCGACTCGACCTGTGCCCGAATCGTCCCACCGCCCTTCCGCAGAAACGCGTACACAGGCTTCACCACGGACAACTCGCCTTGCATGCGAACGCCCAGGTTCGCCCTAAGCCGCTCCCGGTCGGCGGGAGCGACGAACTCGAGGGGGGACTGTCCGAGGATCTCTTCCTCGCAGTAGCCGCCGAGGTCAAGGAGGTAGCGGTTGACGTAGCTGAAGAGGCCGTCCCGTATCTCGAAGACTCCTACCGGAACGCGGTTCACCAGCTGCTCGTAGCGGGCTCGCTCCTCTCTCAGGGTGTTCACCAGCCGCCGGCGCTCGAGAGAGCGCTCGAGGGCCTCTTTGAGACGACTCGGCTCAATCGGCCTCTCGACGAGAAGTACAGCCTCGGCTGGTAGGCGCCGCGCTCCCTTTGCAGGGCGCCCGGCCGCGAGCGCGATCAGCTCGGCCGCCGGTGCGGCCGCGCGGAGACTCGTCACCAGGTCTAGTCGGGAGACGCCCGGACTCGCAAGGTCGAGTAGGATGGCATCGAGCGGCCCGCCCGCTGCAGCACGGAGCGCGGCCTCCGCTTCGTCCGCGAGCTCGAGGGCGCATCCCCACGGAGCGACGAGGTCCGTGACCATCTTCCGCACGGCCTCGTCCCCGCTCACCAGAAGAAGGCGCGCTCCAACCGGGTCCCGCATTTCATCACCCTCAGGGCTTCGACCCGCCGCCCGCCAGTCGCTCGATCGCGCGCTCGTCGTGGGTCCAGCCTTTCTGGATCGACACCCTCAGATCGAGGAAGACCCGCGTCCCCAGCAGGGATTCGATGTCGCTCCTCGCTTCGGTTCCGATCTCTTTGATCATGCTCGCTCGAGCGCCAATGATTATACCTTTCTGCGAATCCTTTTCGACGATGATCTCGGCCTGAATGTCCAGAAGCCCATCCTCCCGGCCGGTCAGCCACTTGACTCGCACCGCGGTTGAGTACGGGATCTCCTGGGACGTGTGGCGAATGACCTTCTCGCGGATGAGCTCCGCCACGAGGAATTCGTCCGACTGGTCCACCCGTGTGTCCGCCGGGAAGTGCGGCTGTCCCTCAGGGAGATGGACAAGGATCGTACGCAAGGCTTCGTCGAGGTTCGTGCCCTTGGCGGCCGAGATCGGGATCAGTTCCGCGAAGATCCCGGTCGACTCGTAGGCAAGCAGAGTCTCCTCGAGGTCGTTTCCGCGCGCGAGGTCTATCTTATTCACCAAGAGAAGCGTGGGGCGGTCCGCGCTGGTCACTTGGTCAAGGAGGAGTCGATCCTGGCTTCGGACGCTCCGCCACGGTTCGACGACGTACACCAGGACGTCGAGGCCCCGCAACGCGCGGAACGCCTCGCGCACGAGGTGACGCCCCAAGCGGTTCCTCGGCCGATGAAGGCCCGGGGTGTCCACGAACACGATCTGGGCCTCCTCAGTCGTGTAGATACAGCGGACTCGATTCCGGGTCGTCTGCGGCTTCGGCGAGGTGATGACGAGCTTCTGTCCCATCACGGCGTTCAGGAAGGTCGACTTGCCGACGTTCGTCTGGCCGAGGATCCCGACAAACCCTGACCTAAAGGAGCTCATCGACGATCTCCCCAGAGCGGACCGCGGCGGCCAGCCGCTCGATGTCGGAGGAGAGAGGACGGTCGCAGGCCACGTGCACGACAAGGCTCCGCACTCGCTCGTAGGCCTTCCGCGTTCGGGGCGCCATCCCGTCGACCCCGCGGAAGTCGAGCGCTTGCGCCGCGCACAGAAACTCCACACCAATGACTCGTTCTAGGTTGTCTAGAACCGCGAGGGCTTTTCGGGCGGAGATGGAGCCCATGCTGTTGTGGTCTTCCTTTCCTCCCGAGGTGGGAATCGAGTCAACGACCGCAGGGTGGCAAAGGACCTTATTCTCGCTCACGAGGGCCGCGGCGGTGTACTGGGCGACCATCAGGCCGGACTCGAGTCCCGGCTCGTGGGCGAGGAAGGGAGGAAGCCCGCGGCCCGGGCTCGCGAGCAGACGGTCGATCCGCCGCTCGGCGAGGCTCCCGACTTCGGCCAGGGCCATCGTGGCCATCTCCAGGGCGAGGCCAAGAATCTCTCCGTGAAAGTTGCCGCCCGAGAGGACGGCCCCGTCGGGAAAGACGAGCGGGTTGTCCGTGGACGCGTTCACCTCGATCACGAGCTTTGTCTCAAGAAAGGACAGGGCCTCGACCGCCGGGCCGAGGACCTGCGGGATGCACCGAAGAGAGTAGGCATCCTGAACGTCATCCTGCGCCGTGTCGAGCAGGCGGCTGCCGGAGAGGAGTTCTCGCAGCCATCGCGCGACGTCGACCTGCCCCGCGTGAGGACGAGCGGCGTGGACCCGCTCGTCGAGGGGGGCAGAGAACGCCGTGAGGGCCTCGAGCGAGAGTGCGGCGGCGATGACGGCCGCCCGTAGCAGGCGTTCCCCGCGGGCGTAGGCCAGATACCCCAGGCCGCTCATGTACTGCGTGCCATTGAGGAGTGCCAGCCCCTCCTTAGGGAACAGGGTGAGGGGCTCGCGTCCGACCCGGGCGAGCGCTTCCTTCCCCGGAAGCTTCACGCCATCCTGAACGGCCTCGCCCTCACCGAGGATGACCAGGGCGAGGTGCGCGAGCGGCGCGAGGTCCCCCGACGACCCCACCGATCCCTGGGCCGGCACGACGGGGTGGATCCGCGCGTTCAGAAGGTCGACCAGGCAGTCGACGACCTCCATGCGGATCCCGGAGTTCCCCTTCAAGAGAGAGTTGACGCGGAAAAGGAGGATCGCCCGCACGGCCTCCTCCGGAAGTGGATCCCCAACGGCGGCCGCGTGGGAGCGGATGATGTTGTGCTGAAGTTCCCGCAGGCGCTCGTTCGAGACCGACCGATCGCTCAGGCGTCCCAATCCTGTGTTGATGCCGTACACGGGCTTCCCTTGGGAGACGATCCGGGCGACCGCCCTCTGAGACCGCTCCGCCCTCTCTCGCGCTGTTGCGTCGACGCGGACCCGCTCGCCGGCAAACACCACCCGCCCGGCACTGCTCAGAGACAACGTGCTCCCATCCAAGTTGACCATCGTGTCCCCGTGCGCCGGATCGGTGCGAGCCTGAGAATCGTTGTAAAGTTCCACTCCCGTGACTATACTCGATCTCGGACCCCGTATGCAGACTCTCTTGACCCACATCGGCCAGCTCGTCACCCCTCGCGGGAGAGGGCCGGTCGGCGGAAGGCGGATGAACGAGCTTTCCGTCTGCGAAGGGGTCGACGTCTTGATGGAAGGGGAACGGGTCGCGAAGATTGGCCCGCGGCTCGACCCGAGGAGCGTCGCGCAGACGGTCGACGCCCGTGGGGGAGTCGTCATCCCGGGCCTCGTCGACCCTCACACGCACGCCGTGTTCGCGGGCACCCGCGAAGACGAGTTCCTCGCCCGCCTCCAAGGCCTCCCCTACGACGGCGGCGGGATCCTCGCCACGGCCCAGGCAGTGGCCCGAGCGCGCGAAGAGGACCTCATCGAGACGGGCCGGCGCTACCTCGGCGAGATGCTGGCCTGCGGCACGACCACGGCGGAGGTGAAGAGCGGCTACGGCCTCTCGCTCGACGGAGAGACGAAGCTTCTTGTCGCCGTCCGCCAGCTGCGCCGCTCCCTGCCGATGCGGCTTGTCGCGACGTTCCTCGGGGCACACGCGTTTCCTGTGGGCATCCGTCGCGACGATTACATCCTCTCCATCATCACCCAGATGATCCCCGCGGTGCGACGGAGGCGCCTGGCTCAGTTCTGTGACGTTTTCTGCGACCGGGACTTCTACACGGTGGCGGAGACCCGCACGATCCTTCGCGCGGCGCGGGGCGCCGGCCTCCGGCTCAAGCTTCACGCGGATGAGCTCGCGCCGGTCGGCGGCGCGGAGCTCGCCGCGGAGCTCGAGGCGACCTCGGCCGATCACCTCTTGAAGGTGAGCGAGAAGGGGATGGCTGCGCTGAAGGAGGCGGGAGTCATTCCCGTTCTCCTTCCGGGGACCGCGTTCACGCTCGGCCTCGACTACGCGCCCGCCCGTCGCATGATCGACCTCGGGCTCCCGGTCGCCCTGGCGACCGACTTCAACCCCGGGACGTGTCTGATCCACTCCATGCTAACGATCATCGGCTTGGCCGTCATGAAGATGCGCCTGACGATCGCGGAGGCCCTTACGGCGGCGACCCTGAACGCCGCCTGCGCCCTCGAACTGGCCGAAGAGGTCGGATCCGTCGAGGAAGGGAAGGCGGCCGATCTCGTCGTGCTTGATCTCGAGAACTACCGCCAGATTCCCTACTTCTTCGGACAGGTGCCTGTGGCCGCGGTCATCCAGGGCGGGAGAGTCGTCTACGAGCGGCCCGGATGAAGGTTCTTGCCTACGCCAAGCTGAACCTCGCCCTGAGGGTCGTCGGCCGCCGGGAGGACGGACTCCACGCGATCGAGTCTTTCGTTCAGACGGTCGACCTCGCCGATCGCCTCACGGTCGAGCGGAGAGAAGAAGGGGTTACCGTGGAGAATAGCCTTGCACTCCCGCCCGGCGAAGACCTGGCCGCCCGGGCGGCCACGCTCCTCTTGCGAGAGAAAGGGGATCCCTGCGGGGTGGAGATCACGGTCGAGAAGCGGATCCCTGCTGGGGCGGGACTCGGAGGCGGATCGAGCGACGCTGCCGCGGTGCTTGCGGCGCTCGATCGTCTCACCCCGCCTCGCCTGCCGCGCACGCGGCTCGCCGACCTCGCGAGGCGGCTGGGCGCGGACGTCTCCCTCTTCCTGACCGGTGGGAGGCTCCGCATGGAGGGAGCGGGCGAGAGAGTCACGGGGCTTCCCTTCGGTGGCGACGAGCAGTTCGTCGTCCTGGTACCGCCGGTGCATTGCGTGACCTCCCTCGTCTACGCGCGTTTCGACCGGCTCATCCCCAGACCTACCGCTCCTCGCGAAACCCTCGAGCTGGGAGTGAACGACCTCGAGGAGGCGGCCGTGGAACTCTACCCGGACCTCCTCCCCTACCGGCGCGGGGTGCGCGCCCTCGGCGCCCACTTCACCGGAATGAGCGGAAGCGGTTCGGCCTTCTTCGCCGCGTTCGTCAAGCGAGAGAGTGCGGCCGCCGCGGCGCGAGAGCTCGAGCGGGCGTTCACTCAAGCGCAGGTCTTCCTCTGCGGTCCAACCCGTTGCGGAAGCAGAGTTGAAGGAGACATCGATGCAGATTGCGATTGACGGCCCCGCCGCGGCGGGCAAGACGAGTCTCGGCAGGGCCTTGGCGAGCCGATTCGGGTGCCTGTTCGTGGAGACGGGGAAGATGTACCGCGCGGTCGCCCTCGGCGCCGAGCGGGGCCTTCCCCTCGCCGAGATCGACCTCACCATAGACAAGAACGGGCACCTCTTCCTGAACGGGGAGGACGTCACGGACCTCCTCCACACCCCCCGCCTCGACGAGGCCTCCTCCAAGGTCGCCACCCGCCGGGAGGTTCGGGAGCGGCTGGTCGATCTGCAGCGCCGCATCGCCGCCGGACAGGACGTCGTCATGGAGGGACGCGATATTGGCACGGTCGTCCTGCCGCGCGCCGACGTGAAGATCTTTCTCCAAGCGAGCGCCCGCGAACGCGCCCTGCGACGGGCGCGCGAGCGAAACGCTCCCGACGTCTCCCTCACCCTGGAAGAGCTCATCGCCCGCGACGAACGCGACCGCACCCGGGACGTCGCCCCCTTGAACCCCGCTTGCGATGCGACTATAATCGATACCGATCGAAAGAGCCTCGACGAGGTGATTTCCGAGGCTCAAGACCTGGTCAAGGAGCGGTTACGGGAACGTTGACGCGCCAGCTCAAGAACTTCCTCAAGGGAGCCTTCTACACGCTGGTCTCGCTCATCCTCCTCGTTGTGACGAAGGGGCTGTTTGGCCTTCGCGTCAAGGGGCGAGAGATCGTGAAGCGAGGGCGTGGCTACATTGCGGTCGCCCGTCACCGCAGCTACTGGGACATTCCTCTGCTCGCCGTCGCCTTCGGCTTCCGGCACCGAATCCACTTCATCGCCCGGCGCGGACTCATGAAGAATCCAGTCTTCAATCCGCTGATCAGGCTGTACGCCACGGCGATCGACCGGGAGAAGTTCACGAAGAGCGACTTCCGGCGGATGCTCGAGTCGATCAGGCGCGAGCCGTTGATCGGGATCTTTCCCGAGGGAACGACGCGCCAAGCCGTGGATGCCAAGGCCGGCGCAATCCATTTCGCTCAGCTGACTGGCAAGGAGCTTCTTCCTGTGCGGATTGCCGCCCAGGGACCCTACCCGCCGCGCTACCCCTTCCGCTTCCCGCGGATCACCGTCACGATCGGCCGGCCGTTCAGCGTGTCCGAGCTTGAGGAGGAGGTCCAGGGTGCGGGCAATCGAGCGGAGCGCCACCGCCTCCTGAGTGAGCGGCTGATGCAGCGGGTCGACGCCGCGTGAGCAACAAGGAGGATGATATCGGATAGAATCACACGGTTTGAAGAGCCCGCCCCGGAGATGCAAGGGAGCGGGGAACCCATTTAACAGGTGGTCCTAACCATGGAAAAGAAGATCAAGATGGAAGATGCCTTCTCCGAGAGCGACGTCAAGTCGTACAGCCGGGGAGACACCATCACCGGGACCGTCGTCCAGGTGAACGAGAACGAGATCCTCGTCGACATCGGGTACAAGTCCGAGGGAATCCTTCCTGTGAGCGAGCTCTCCCCCTTCCGCGAGGAAGGGAGAATCGAGGAAGGGGAAGAGATCGAGGTGCTCGTCACCTACATCGATGAGGAGAAAGGAACGGTCTACGCCTCGGAGAAGCAAGCCGAGTACGAGAAACGCATTGAGATGCTGGAACAGGCCTACCGGGACGGCACGCCCGTGGAGGGAGAAGTCACCAACGAGGTGAAGAACGCCGGATACCACGTGAATCTCGATGGCATCCGCGCCTTCCTCCCTGGTTCACACCTGGGAACCGATCTCCCGAGCGCCATCGCGGAGCTGAGAGGGAAGCGAATCCTGGTCAAGATCCTCGAGCTCTCCCGCCGCGACAAGAACCTGGTCGTCTCGCACAAGGCCTACCTCAAGGGAATGGAGGAGCAGCGGAAGCTCGCTCTCTTCGGATCCCTCGTCCCCGGGCAGGAGATCGAGGGGACGATCCGCAGCGTGGTCGACTTCGGGCTGTTCGTCGACATCGGCGGATTCGAGGGGCTCGTCCATCGCTCGGAGATCGCCTGGAAGGACCTGCCGGTTCCCCCAGCCGACTACAAGGTGGGGGACCGCGTCAAGGTCAAGGTGATCGACTTCGACCAGGCCAAAGCCAAGATTTCGCTCTCAATCAAGCAGCTGCGGCCGAACCCGTGGGCAGGGATCTCGGCGCGCTATCCCGCGGGGACCCGCGTGAAGGGCCGCGTCGTCAGCGTCACGGACTTCGGAGCCTTCGTCGAGCTGGAGAAGGATGTCGAGGGACTGGTGCACATCTCCGAACTCTCCTGGGGCTACCCGGAGAACCCTCGCGAGGTCGTGCATGAGGCGGACGAGGTAGAGGTCGTGGTGCTCAGCTGTGACGAGACGGCCCATCGCATCAGCCTCTCGCTCCGCCGCACGCAGCGCGACCCGTGGGAGAACGTCGAGGCGAAGTACCCGCGGGGCCAGCGCGTGACCGGCGAGGTCACCAAGATCACTGACTTCGGCGCCTTCGTGAAGCTCGAGGACGGCGTGGAGGGACTCGTCCACGTCTCCGAGCTCGACTGGGGGCACGTGGCCCATCCGCGCGACGTCCTCAAGGAACACCAGACCGTCGAGGTCAAGATCCTGAACGTCGACCCGAAGGAACGCCGGATCAGCCTCTCGATCCGCGCGCTGAAGACCGATCCCTGGCGCCAGTTCGTCGAGCGGTACGCTATCGACTCGCTGGTCGAGGGAGAGATCACGGAGATCAAGGACTTCGGCGCGTTCATGAAGATCACCGACGACGTCGACGGGTTGATCCACGTCTCCGAGATCAGCGACCAGCGGATCGCGACACCGACCGAAGTGCTCACCGTCGGCGACAAGGTCCAGGCGAAGATCATCGGGATCAACGAGGAGAAGAAGCAGGTTCGCTTGAGCATGCGCAACCTGTTCGGACCTCCCGCAGTCCCGCCCTCTCGCCCGCCCCGCGTTGCCGGAAAGCGCCCGCGCAAGCGGGAGCGCATCGAGGACTCGTTCCTACAGGATGGCGGCGGGCACGAGACCCTGAGCATGCGCGACATGTTGGGCGACAAGGGTCTTGAGGAAGAAGAATAAGCAGGCAGAACCAATTCCACCAAGGAGGACAACACCATGAACAAGGGCGAATTCATCGATCGGCTGGCCGACTCGACGGACCTGACCAAGAAAGAGGCGCGCAAGCTTCTGGACTCGGTCCTCGACCTCATTCAGGACACCCTGCTCCAGGGTGAAGAGGTCAAGCTCGTAGGGTTCGGCAAGTTCGCCGTGCGGGCCCGCAAGGCGAGCAGCCGCATCAATCCTCAGACCAAGCGGCCGATTCAGGTCGCCTCAAAGGTCGTCCCTCTGTTCAAGCCTGGCAAGGAACTGAAGCGACAGATTGAGAAGAACCTCAAGTCCACGCAGACGGGCGTGGGGAGGAAGTAGTCTCTTCCAGGATCACGCACGCGACGGCCAGCCTCTCCGTGTGGGAGAGGCTCGCCTGGATTTGACCGTCCACCAAGGCACAGCGAACAAGCGGCCGCCCGCCCGGTGCGGACGTTACCTCGATCGCTCGATACGGGAGCGGACGTCCGGCGGCTTTGATCAGGGCTTCTTTCGCGGCAAACCGCGCGGCCAGTCGCTCAAAGCGACGGCTCCCGCAGGCAGCCTCAGCGTAGGCGACTTCCGTCGGCGTGTACAAGCGCTCGAGGAAGCGCTCTCCAAAGCGACGGTAGAGCGCCTCGATCCGATACACCTCTACCGCGTCGATGCCGACCCTAGTCACCCGCGACCACGATCCGCGAGCGCTCGGCGACGATGATCGACGCCAGCTCCTCGACCGCCTGGTCAAGCTTCTCGTTGACGACGAGGTAGTCAAAGAGCACAATTGCCTCCATCTCCCGCGCCGCGACCTCGAGGCGCGCGGCGATCTCTCGCTCGCTCTCCGTCCCTCTCTCCGCGAGACGCTCTCCCAGCTGGTCAAGCGACGCCGGCGCAAAGAAGATGAAGACGACCGAGAACTCGGCCAGGCCTTGCCGACGCACGGTCTTCGCCCCTTCGACATCGATGTTCAGAACCACGTCCTTCCCTTGGGCGAAGCGCTCTTTGACCTGCGCGCGCGACGTCCCGTACTCGTCGCCCAGGTACGTGACGTGCTCGAGGAGCTCGCCGCAAGCGACGAGGCGGTCGAACTCCGCCCGCGAGACGTACCGGTAGTCCACCCCGTCCGTCTCCCCCGCGCGCCGACGCCGCGTGGTGTACGAGACGGAGTAGGAGAGCCCTGGCACCCGGGCCATGACCCGGTCGATCGCCGAGTTCTTTCCCGCGCCCGAGGGGCCGGACACGACGAACGCGAGGCCCCGCCCCGCGCCCCGCCGCAGGCGTACGATCCCTTCACTCGACATTCTGCGCTTGCTCCTTGAACCGCTCGACCGCGATCTTCATGTCGAGGACGAGGGAACTGACTTCCAGGTCGCGCGACTTCGCGCCGAGGGTGTTCACCTCCCGGAGGAGTTCCTGCGATAGGAAGTCAAGCTCTTTCCCCATCGGCCCTTCTCTCCCCAGGAGGCCGCGGGCGCGGCCGAGGTGGCCCTCGAGCCGCGTCACTTCCTCCTCCACGTCGCACCGGTCCGCGAGCAAGGCCACCTCGGTCTCGAGGCGCGCCGGATCGGCCTCGATCTGGAGGGCGGCGATCCGGCCGAGGAGCCGCTCGCGGAGCGCCTCCCGCAGCGCCGGGACCCGCACCTTGACCGACCCGACCAACGACTCCAGCTCGTCCAGAATCCGAGCCAGCTCCCGACCGATAAGACTCCCTTCCTCCCGCCGCGCGGCGAGTGCCCCCTTCATTGCCTCACTGAGGGCCGGCTCGAGGAGGCTCCACAAGTCCTCCTCCGGGGGCGGGATCGCCTCGAGCGCTCCTACCCGAATCAGGTCGCCAAGGCACGGCGTGGGCAATCGGAACTCCTCGCACAGCCGTCGCAGCTCTTCGACGCACCGCGCCACTCGGCCCCTCTCGAAGAGTGTCTCCGACGCCCCGTCGTCGCCGAGCCCGAGGGCCACCCACACGTCGATCTCGCCACGGGAGAAGGCCTTCCGCAGGGCCTCTTCCACCTGGGTCTGAAGGAGCGGCCAGTCGGACAGGGAGCGCAAACGAACAGAGAGGTAGCGATGGTTTAGGGTGCGGATCGTCACGTCCGCGCGACGAAGGCCGCTCCTCGACGCTCCTGTCCCGAAGCCCGTCATGCTGTAGACCATTTCACCCCTCCGCAAGAACGATCGACGCGTAGCCCACGACGGCGCGCCGGTCCCCCGTCGCGTCCCCCGACGTCCCATAGGCGAGGAGGCGGGCCTCCGCCCAACCTAGGCGGCGCGCCACGGCCATCACAACGACAATCGCGGCACCGCCGCAGATCGAGAGATCCTCGCGCACGAGGCTCTCGTAGAACCCGTCCACATCCAGAGCAAGGATCCTCTCGATCGCCCTTTGATCGATCTCCTCCGCCACATCCTGCGGTTCGTAGTGGGTGAAGTCGCTGCTCACGACGACCGCCGCGCCCTGTCCTCGGACGACGTCCGCGATCCGTTCCCCAGCCGCGACCAAGCCGTCGAGGGGCTGGAGCATCACCGCGATTGGGACGAACGGGATCTCGGAGCCGAACAGATGCTGGAGGAACGGGAGCTCGACCTCGACCGAGTGCTCGCGCAGGAAGGCCTCCTCGGCCACGGCGATGCCCTCGCCCGCGAGCCGATCCGCCACGTCCGTCGCGATCGGCGCTGTCCCCAACGGAGTCCGCCAGGACCCCACGCGGGCCAGGGAAAGGGGGCGCCCGAGTCCCGTGTGGTTTGCGCCCAGGACAAGGACCCACTCCGGCCGGCCCCGACGCGCGAGCTCGGAGAATCCCGCTGCCGCCACGCCTCCCGAGTAGACGTAGCCCGCGTGAGGAACCACGAGCCCGACAGGTCCGGCCAGAGGCGCCTTCGCCGCGGGAACCGTTGCCGGCAGGAGACCATCGATCGCCGCGGAGAGGGCCGCCGCTGTTCCCGGGTAGAACGCACCGGCCACGATCGGCTCTCGAACCCCTTTCATCGCACGGCGATTCTAGCCCCATCGCGGAGCGCGTGGCAACCGCGTTCTTGACAGAGCCCACCCGCCTTGCATAAGATGCGACGGCGAACTGGGAGATCGTTTAATGGCAGGACGACAGGCTCTGGCCCTGTTAGTGGGGGTTCGAATCCTCCTCTCCCAACCAGTGCCTAGGCTGGCCTTCTGTTGGGCATTACACCCCTCCACGATCGCCCGCACCCTCTCGAAGGTCTCGACCGCCGGCCTCGTCCACGCGGCCCACTGCCCGAGCAGCCCGCCCACGATCCGAAGGGAGACGACCCCCTTTCCCACGCGAACATCGAGCGGCGTGACGAGGTCCTGCATGATGTGGTCGTCGTTCCCCGTGTAGAGCGCAATCTCGGCCGCCCGTCCGCTCTCGGCGACCCCGTGCGCCACGTCGAGCGTCAAGTACCGGCTGAACGGCGCAATCTTGATCGCCGCGACGTTCTCGATCTCGGAGAACCGGGCCCAGAACCCCCGCGAGAGGAGCCGCCCGCCCACCGCAGGCTGGAGATAGAACCCCATCACCGGCAGGACCTCCGACACCGCCCGACAGTGTCGGAGCAGCTCGTCGTCGTCCGCCTCAGGAAGGGCGGCCAGGCTGAGGAGGCCAAGGTCGTAGCCGAGGCCGCGGGCGAGCCTCGCCTCGGCGAGCGCCTGGGTCGAGCCGGCCGCAGACCCCGGCGACGCGGATCGCGGCCGGAGCCTCTTCCTTCGCCGTCTCCGCCGCGAGCTCGAGCACCGGCCGCAGCAGGCCGTGCCGCTTCTCCCGGATCTCAAACTGCGTGGTGTGGACCCCGACCGCGATCCCCCCCGCCCCGGCGGCGAGGTAGTAGCGAGTCAGGGCGCGCTGCCTCCTCTCGTCGAGCTTCCGACTCGGCGTGAGCGCCAGTGGGTGAGCGGGGATGACGGCTCCACGGCGGAGAGCTAGGAGGGCTTCCGGCCTCATGCGCGTGGACATCAGAACTCCCCCCTTCTCTCGGTGAAGTGGGTGGGCTTGTCGTAGGTCGGGCCGCCGATCTCCACCCAATGAGCCAGCCAACGGATCATCTGCTCGACCGACGTCGGAGGGCCGCCGAAGAGCCGGCACGCCTCGGAGCTATCCGCGAGAAGGGCCGTCTCCTCCTCCTGGTGCTCGAACCGCGGGGCCCGGCCGAGGATCTCCCCGAACCGCTCCGCCACGCTCCGGACCGAGACAGCCTCCGGCCCGGTGACGTTCAGGATCCTCGCCGGGGAGGCGCAGGTGCCAAACGACCGCATGATCATGTGGCAGGCGTCTCCCTGCCAGATCACGTTCACGTGGGACATCCTCAGGTCAATCAGCCGCCCCTCCAACACCGCCTGCGCGAGGTCAAGGAGCACCCCGTATCGCAGGTCGATAGCGTAGTTCAGGCGGATGAGGGCGATCGGTGTCCCGTTCTTCTCGGAGAAGTACTCGAGGATCCGCTCCCGGCCCAGGCAGGACTGGGCGTAGTCGCCGATCGGGCTCGGCCGCGTCACTTCCGTGGCGCCGCCGGAGTCGACCGGCACGAACGGGTAGACGTTCCCGGTAGAGAACGCCACGATCCGCGACTCGGCGAACCGCTCCGCGACGAGCCCGGGCAGGAACACGTTCACCGCCCAGGTGAGCGGTTCCCCGCCGGTCGAGCCGAACTTGCGGCCGGCCTTGAAGACGACGTGCTTCGCGTCCGGAAGCTTCTCGAGCTTGGAGCGATCCATCAGGTCGCAGGAGATCGTCTCGATCCCGTTCTCTTCCAGTCGTTCCCTCTGCCCGGGCTCGCTGAACCGCGAGACCCCGATCACGCGGGCGGACGTTCCGGCCTCCCGGAACGCGCGCGCGGCCAGGGCGGCGAGGGTGAGCCCGACCTTTCCCCCTACGCCGAGGACGAGAAGGTCCCCTCCCAGACTCCGAGCGAACCGGACCAGCTCGCTCGATGGACGAGACATCGTCTCGTCGAGCCTCTTCTCCGACTCGATGAGATGAGGCAAACCCGGTGCGTGCGTCGTCATGGGCGGTCCTTCTCCTTCGCGATCCCCTTCGACAAGATCGATGCGTAGAATGCGATGAACTCCTCCATGGTTGTCCGCGACCCGAAACGGATGCCGGTCAGCTTCTCCATCGTGTGCCGGTTCGAGAAGTAGACGACCGTGAGCGCCTGCAGTGCGTACACGAAGTGATCCACGTTGAGGTCGCTGCGCACGAGGCCGCGACGCTTCGCGTCATCGAGGAGGGAGCGAAGCTTCCGCAGGCCCGGCTCGCGCGCCGCTCGCGCCTCGCCCACCTTGAGGTACTTGGCCCCGGCGAGGTTCTCCCACGCCACCAGCCGGGCGAACGAGGGGTTCTCCTGGTTGAACGCGAACAGGTCCTTCAGGATGACCTGCAGCATCTCCTCGACGCTGGATGCCGCTGGGAAGCTCTGCACGGTCTCCCGGCGCGAAAGCTCGGCGTAGTTCGTGTTCAGGGTTTGGCGGTAGAGGTCTTCCTTCCGCCCGAAATAGCGGTGGATGATCGCTTTGCTGCAGCAGGCATCGCGGGCGATCTGATTGAGGCTCGTTCCGCTGAAGCCGGAGGTCGCGAATGCCTCCGATGCCACTCGGAAGATCCTCGCCATCGTCTCTTCCCTGTTCCTCTTCCGCGGTCCCGGATTCTCCATAGCGCGTATGTTACCGATCGGTCACTTACAAGCATAGCACGACTCACCCGGTTTGAAAAGGGGGCCGGAAGTGCCGCAGATTCGCGTTTCTCGCGGAGACAGCGGGCCCGGCCGTAAAGATGTCCAAACACGCACCAGCTCAGAATCCCCGCAGGCCGAGGCCTCCGGCCGTCCACGCTACTCGACGGCCGGCACGATCGCGAGGCGCACCGACGGCAACACAGGTCCTGTCAAGCGAGGACGGGATCCCATTCCCCAAGATCCCCGATGGCGATAGACTTGCAGTCATGCATCGCCAAGCCAGACCGGCGACTCAAGCCCGGGACGGGAGCCGGCTCCAATCCCGTGTCTGTCCACGCCGACCGAAAGAATCCTTGGCCCGCGAGGCTACCCAGAGGTTACGCTCGCGTGGGACGGCAATCAGGACCGCTTGTCTCGTTCTCGCGGCGTTCGCCGCGCTGGTCGTCGCTCTCCCCACAAGCGCCGCGCAGACGGCCACGCCTTCTCGCGAGCCAAGACGGATGATCCTCACCGGCGTCCCGCCTTTCGGGCCGACGAGCTGGTCCGCCGAAGGGGCCGAGCCGACTCCCGCAGGTTGCGGTCCCACGGCCGCCTTGATGCTCCTCGCCTACTACGATTCCCGTTTCGGCTACGCGTGCCTCGTCCGCTCGGCGCCAGAGCAGGCGATCGTCGAGCTCCACGATCGGATGAACACCCTCACGATCGCCTGGGGCGGTGCGAGGCAGGGGTTCACCGATCCGTTCTCGTTCTTCGGCGGGCTCGAGGCCTACGTCAACGCGCGCTACCCCCGCGGGGTCACGCTCGAGAGCAACCTCGGCACACTCGAGGACGTCTTCTCCACGTCCGTCGCGCTCATCAAGGCGTCGAAACCGCACATCATCCTCTTCGACTGGAGGGGCGAGACCCTCCTCTTCCCGAACCACTACGCCGTGGTCGTCGGCTTCCGCGCGGAAGCGGGACGCAAGGATCTCATCATCAACCCGGGCTGGGGCTACGACTTCCAGATCCTGGACATGACCGACCCCGCCGTGGCACCCGCGATCCTCTTCTGGATTGAATCCTGGACCGTTCCACCCGACGGACAACCTTCGGGTTCGATCGGGCCGGCTTCCGTCGGCTCGACCTGGGTTTTGGACAAGCGGGGAGGCTGGGCGCTCCAGCCGGTCCTCCGGCAGCACTTCGCGCCCTCACACGTCGAGGTGTGGAGGCCGTCGGACTCCGTCGACTTCCTCGTTGCAGACGAGGCGGTGAGGATCGCGGCCTGCGCCTGGTACTAGCGGGGCCCGCGAGACAAGCGGAGGCCTCGCCTTGGGGAGCAAGGCAACTCGGGACTCCGCGCTCGGAGCCCCGACGGGTGTGTGCTAAGATGAAGCCCGCGAAGAGGCGCGCCCTTGCCGCGCTTCTCGGCGGGGAGGCGAGGGACCCATGCGAAGGCTAATCGGCGTCGTGGCCGCGGTCGCCGTGCTCCTGACCGGAACGGCGGCTTGCGCTGAGACCGACCCCCTCTCGGAGATCACTCGCGAGAAGCAGCATCTCGCCGGAGCCGTGGCGGTCGTCCTCGTCGAGGAGGCCGCCTTGTTCCAGGGCGCGCAGGGGCCGGTCGAAGGTTCGCGTATCAGGAGGGAAAGCCTCACCTTCGGGCCCGACGGCCTCCTTCAGGGATGGGTCCGCTACGATCCCCTGGGTCGACCGGAATCGACCATCGCCCACACCTACGAGAACGGGATCCGCATCCGCAAGGAAACCTACGGTCCCACGGGAAGCCTGATCGAGCGGATCCTCTACGCCACGGACCCTGCCACGGGAAGGACGACCGGCACGGTCGAGTCGCGGACCGGGACTCTCAAGAAGAAGATCGTCTACGAGCGAGACGCGGCAGGAAGACTCCTCACGGTGACCGAGTTCGACGCCGCGGGCGCTCTCTCCTCGAAGCTCGTCTACACCGTCGCGCCGGGCGAGGAGCGCGTCGACACGGTCGACAAGGACGGGAAGCTCACGTCGTGGAGCATCGAGAAGCTCGACGCAGGCGGCCGCACCGTCGAGGCGACCATGTACTCCCAGGGCTCCGAGCAGCCGTTCTTCACGATGACCTTCGCCTACGACGAGCGCGGCAACGTGACGCTCGCGGAGACGACCGGGCAAGACCTGTTCGGTTTCTTCTTCGCACCGAGCGGCGGGACGGGCAAGACCTCCTACGAGTACACGCTCGACGCCACGGGGAACTGGGTGAAGAAGGTCGAATCGACGTGGGTGCCCAAGGCGGACAACCCGTACTGGCAGCCGCGACTCGCCACCTATCGGACCTTCATCTACTACCAGTAGGTCCCACCGTTCCTCGACCGAGCGCCGCCCCACCTGCCCCCTCCCTTGACGGGAGGCCGTGTCCGAGCGCTCTTTCAGGGGCGGCCGCCTGTCTTGTCCGCTTCCGTTCCGGATTTCACCAAGCTCGCCACCCACTCCCGTCTCTTCCACAGGGCGCAGCGGCCGTCGCCCTCGTCAAGGGTGACGTCGCTCGAGACGATCCTCTGGAAGAGCGGCGAGGCAAGAGCCTGTTCAAGCGATGTCTCGACGACGTTCACGTCGGAATACGGAGAGAAGGGGCAGGGCTCGACGTCGCCGTAGGCGTTGACGTGCAGGAAGCCCTTTCCGGCGGCGAGGCACCCCCCAAGCGCCACCTCGTCGTGCGGGAAGGCAATGAACAGGGCGGCGAGCGTCCTTCGGTGGTGAGCGAGCCGACGCTCGAGCTCCGCCACTTGCTCAGGCAGCGGCTGTAGGTGGTCAGTCCCCGCTTGGACGGGCACGTAGTTGATGAAGTAGAACAGGCGGCAGCCGCACGTCACAAGTTCCCGCAGGCGCGGTTCACTCGTCGCAAGCTCAAGGTTCTCGCTCGTCAACGTCGTCGACGTGCCGAAAAAAACGCGTCGCGCTCGGAGGCGCGCCATGGCCTCACGGACCCGCGCGTAGGTCCCCCGCCCGCGCCGCTCGTCCGTCTCCTGCTCGTTCCCTTCCAAGCTGAGAACGGGGATCAAGTGCGGAGTCCTGCGAAGCCGTTCGATCGCCGCGTCGTCAAGCAGCTGAGCGTTCGTGAACAGGAGGAAGAGGATCTCCGGAACGGCCGAGACAAGGTCGACGAGACCTCGCCGCAAGAGCGGCTCTCCTCCAGCGAGGAGCATGACGGAGACTCCGAGGTCTCTCGCCTCCCCGAGCAGACGCGCCACCCTCTCGTCGCTCAACTCCGGCCGGTTGGAGCGATGGAGGATGCTCGCGTAGCAGCCAGCACACTCGAGATTGCAGCGGCCGGTCACGCTGTAGATGACGAACGGAGGCACGTGGACGCCGCGGGCTTCGCTCGCTGCACGCGAGCGCGCGCCGCGGCGCTGCTGGCGGAGCACACGCAGCACCCGGACGAGAAACCGAGGATCCTGCCGCGTGAGCCGCAGCACCGTTCGCAGAACGCCGAAGAGAGAAGCCTCAAACGCGCCGCTCACGTCTTCTCTCGCAGCCATCCCCTCCTCCTTGCGTCTCCCGGCCTGACCCGGCGGCTCGTCCGCCCGGGCCCACGCGCGGCCGCCGGCCGACCGCGCGTCACGGTCAACGGCGGGCGGCCCGCTCACCCGTCTGACCTTGCCTTCCTTCGCGACCGAGCCCTTCCCCTTCCGCGTATCCGACCCCGATCGGCTTCCCCACGGAGTAGTAGCGGTTGTCGAGGGCGTAGAGGATCGGGTCGAGCCGCGTGAGGTCGGCGATCGCCCTCCTTCCGCCCTCCTCGCTCACCCACTCCTCATCGACGTGTGCCTCCACGACCTCCCCCACGAAGAGATGGCGCTTCCCAACCGCGAGCGTGCGGAACGACGCGGCACTCGAGATTAACCGGGCACTCCGCGGCCATCGGGGCCGTCCCCAGCTCCCCGTAGAACGTCTCGAAGAGCCGTGACTTGTCCACCCTGAGGCCGGAGACGAGCCCGCAGTAGTCGGCGAGGGAGAGGAGCCGCGTCGACGGGACGTTGACGCTGTACGTCCCGTTCTCGACGATCCCTTTCGTGGTGTAGTGGTCCTCGTGCAGGGACACCGTGACGAGCGCCGCCTAGACGGCCATCACGGCGCAGTCCCCTATCTCCGCGTAGTTCGGACGCCCGTTCACGTTCGCCCCTACGAGGACGATCGGGATCGGGTACACGTAGGGGATCCGCCCGAGCTTCTTCTTCACCCTCCGACCTCCTTCTCGCACCGCGCTCCCGTAGGCTCGAGGCGCGCGCGCGCCGGCGTGCCCCGCCCAGCTCGGCTGAGACTCGCGACCGCGCCCTTCGTATTATCCCCATCGCCTTGGCGTGCGCCCGATCCGCTCCTCGAAGGGCCTGGTGCGGGGCGCGGGTCCCGTGTAGACTCAAAGGAGCCAAGGAGACTGAGCCGACGACGAGGCGCCGAAACCCAGGTCCAAGAAGGCACGATGCGAGAAGAGCGACCCAACCCGAATAGACGCGAGAAGCCGGAGTCCCCGACCCCGCGGGACGGGGACCGGCCGCCCCTCGACTTCATCCGCCAGATCGTCAAAAGCGACGTCCAGGCCGGCCGGAACGGCGGGCGCGTCCACACGCGCTTTCCCCCCGAGCCGAACGGGTACCTCCACATCGGCCACGCCATGGCGTTCCTCCTCAACTACGCCGTCGCCCACGAGCACGGGGGGAAGTTCAACCTGCGCTTCGACGACACGAACCCCGCGAAGGAAGAGCAGGAGTTCGTCGACGCGATCATCGACGACATGCGCTGGCTTGGCGTCGACTGGGAGGACCGCCTGTTCTTCGCCTCGGGCTACTTCGAGCAGCTCTACGACTGGGCCGAGCACCTGGTCAAGCATGGCAAGGCCTACGTCTGCGATCTCACGCGAGAGGAGATGAGCGAGTACCGCGGGACCGCGATCCAAGATGGAGAGCGGATCGTCACGCCCCCGGGCAGGGACAGCCCGTACCGCACGAGGCCGGTCGAGGAGAACCTCGATCTCTTCCGGAGGATGCGCGCCGGCGAGTCTCCCGACGGCTCGCGCACGCTCCGCGCGAAGATCGACATGGCCCACCCCAACCTCAACATGCGCGATCCGGTCATGTATCGGATCCTGCGTGCGACGCACCACCGCACCGGGGACGCGTGGTGTATCTACCCCACCTACGACTGGGCGCACGGGCAGTCCGACGCGATCGAGGGAATCACCCATTCTCTCTGCAGCCTCGAGTTCGAGAACCATCGGCCTCTGTACGACTGGTTCCTCGACAACCTGCCGGTGCCCCGTCGCCCGCGGCAGATCGAGTTCGGGCGGGTCAACATCAGCCACACTGTCATGAGCAAACGGAAGCTGCGTGCGCTCGTCGAGGAAGGCCACGTCGACGGCTGGAGCGACCCGCGCATGCCAACCCTCCGCGGGATGCGTCGGCGCGGCCACACGCCGGAGGCCATCTGGGCGTTCACCCGCGGAATCGGGGTGACGCGGACCGGCGGGACCGTCGAGGTCGAGTTCCTCGAGCACTGCCTGCGCGAGGACTTGAACAAACGCTCGCCGCGCGCCATGGCGGTGCTCGATCCTCTCCGCGCCGTGATCACGAACTACCCCGAGGACCAGGTCGAGGAACTCGATGCGGTCAACAACCCCGAGGATCTGGCCGCCGGCACGCGCAAGGTGCCCTTCTCGAGAGTTCTCTACCTCGAACGCGACGACTTCATGGAGACCCCCGCGAAAGGGTTCTTCCGTCTCTCGCCCGGCCGCGAGGTGCGCCTACGCTACGCGTACTTCGTCACGTGCACGGACGTCGTGAAGGACTCGGACGGCCGGGTCGTCGAACTCCACCTGACCTACGACCCCAAGACCCGCGGCGGCGACGCGCCCGACGGCCGCAAGGTGAAGGCGACCCTGCACTGGGTCTCGGCCGCCCACGCCATCGAGGCCGAGGTCCGTCTGTACGACCACCTGTTTGCCAAGGCCGATCCCTTCGAGCTCGAGGGAGCCGAGGATTGGCTTGCGAATGTCAATCCCGATTCCCTCCGGGTCCTCTCGGGCTGCCAGGTGGAGCCGAGCCTCGCCTCGGTGAAGCCCGGAGATCGCTTCCAGTTCGAGCGGAAGGGCTACTTCTGCGCCGACCCCGACTCCTGGCCGGGGAAACCCGTCTTCAACCTCACGGTCTCCCTGAAGGACGCCTGGGCGAAGAAACGGGAGAAGGGCGGAGCGGACTAGCGCGGACTCCGTCACTGCGAGGGCCCAACCTGTGTCTCTCCGGCTCCGCGCCCCCCCCCGAAAAGAGAGCCGCGGCCCCGATTCCGTTCCCTCTCAGGACCGGCACAGCCTAGAGCGGCTTCACCGGCTCGCAGATGTCCACGATGTGCTTCCTCTGAGGGTTCGTGGTGGGATCGTTTAGGTAGATCTCGTAGCACAGGCGGTCGTCGGGCTGGTAGCCGCTCTCGGGGAGCCACTCGCCCATCAGCTTGTCCCACGCGGCTCCGTACTCGTCGGCGTCGATCTCGCAGTGTGCCACGGCGAACCGGCCGCCCGGAATCGTCATCGTCCCCACCTCGCCGTCGACCTTCGTCCCCTTGGGGACTGTGATGCACGCGCTCGAGCGCAGCTTCGACACCTCGGTGATCTCCGGATCGTCGTGATAGACCCCGAGGATCTGCGTCTGCGGGAACCGGACGAGCCCACGCGGCCCCGCCCACTTCATGATCCTCTCGATCGCCTTGGGGATCTGGTTGTACGGACCGATGTGCCGGACGTAGGCCACGAACAGCTCGGGCATCTCCTTCACTTCGACGGTCATCTTCATCGTCTGCCTCCTTTGCTCGGGTTGGGTTCCAGCTTCAGTGTAGGCCGACGTCCCACCTGAGTCTTTGCCGGCGTTGCCAAGGAGTTGACTCGACTTGCTCTTCGTTTGACGGTTCTTGCTCCAGGCGTGAAACCCTCCCGCCCGGAACTCGGTCGCGCTCATTCCGAAGAACGCTCGGAACTCCCGCGCGAACGACGACGGAGACGCAAAGCCACAATCGGTCGCGACGCGGGTGATGGAGAGCGTCGGGTTCCCGAGTAGCTTCGACGCGGCCCCCTCCACTCGCACCCGCCGGATGAAGCCGTTCACGGTCTCCCCGACCATGCCGCGGAAGAGCCGGTGGAAGTGATACGGCGAGAAGTTCGCCACCCGCGCAAGGGTGCGGAGCGACAGGTCGCCGGCGAGGTACATCGTGATGTAGTCCATCACCCGGTTGATGCGCCCCGTGTACTCCTTCCTTCTCTCGTCGCGTGCGTCGATCATCCGCCTCCTTCTGTCACAAGTCTAGCCGACCGACAGGCGATTCGGCTAGACCTCGCCTCGCCCTTGTCGGCTCCCTTGATAACCGGAGCGACGCCCGCTATCCTCCATATCAGATTTTTCTGACTATTCTGAGTAGGCGGACGGAGATGCGGCTGTGGAGAAGAAACAGGCGGCACGAAAGAAGCCTCAACTCTGCAGCGACGAGGCGAGTTGCTGCCGAATCGT
>JAPLGE010000036.1 GCA_026390315.1 Candidatus Bipolaricaulota bacterium | reverse complement strand
GGAGCCTCGAAGGGAACCTACGAAGCCCTCGAACTGCGGGACGGGGACACGACCAGGTTTCACGGACGCGGGGTGGAGCAAGCCGTCAGAAACGTCGTCGAGGAGATCGCGCCCGTCCTCATCGGCCTCGATGCCCTCACGCAGGACAAGATCGACCGGCTCCTGATCGAGCTCGACGGAACCCCGAACAAGAGTCACCTAGGCGCGAACGCGATCCTAGGCGTCTCCCTCGCCACCGCCCGCGCGGCGGCGGAGAGCCTCGGGATCCCCTTCTTCCGCTATCTCTCCGGGGCGCGCGAACCGCTCCTCCCGGTCCCGATGATGAACGTGCTGAACGGAGGGGCGCACGCGGACAACAACGTGGACATCCAGGAGTTCATGATCGTCCCGATCGGCTCGAAGACGGTGTGCGACGCCGTCCGATCCTGCTCCGAGGTCTTCCATACTCTAAAGGGAATCCTCAAGGAGCGGGGCCTCGCCACGTCGGTCGGCGACGAGGGCGGGTTCGCCCCCAACCTCGCGGGGAACGAGGAGGCTCTCTCCCTTCTCGTGCGAGCGATCGAAAAAAGCGGCTACCGCCCAGGGGTTGACCTGGCCCTGGCCATCGACGCCGCGGCGACGAACTTCCACAGCGAGGGCTACCGCTTCACCGTCAACCGCAAGAGAGAGGAGCTTTCCGCTCAAGACCTGATTCAGGTCTACGAGCAATGGACCGGGGCGTACCCCATCGTGTCCATCGAGGACGGTCTCGCCGAGGACGACGAGTCCGGGTGGAAGCGGCTGACCGAGCGGCTCGGCGAGAAGGTTCAGATCGTGGGAGACGACATCTTCGTCACCAACCCGGAGAGGCTCTCCCACGGGATCGACGCGGGGATCGCGAACTCGATCCTCATCAAGCTGAACCAGATCGGCACCCTGACGGAGACCCTGGAGACGATGGACTTGGCGCACTTCGCCGGGTACACCTGCGTCGTGTCGCACCGCTCGGGCGAGACCGAAGACACCGCGATCGCCGACCTGGCGGTCGGAACGGCCTGCGGGCAGCTGAAAAGCGGATCCATCTCGCGCAGCGAACGGGTAGCCAAGTACAACCAACTCCTGCGGATCGAGGAGGAGTTCGAGCTCGAGCTGGCCTCGTGGCCGGATCGGTTCCGCCCCTAGACGGGACGCCGCGCTAGGGAAGAGAGGTGAGGGGTGCGGGCGAGCAGGCGTCGTCGCGTATTGGCCGATCGCATCAGAGCGCTCCGGGTGCGTCCTCTCGCCTGGCTGATCGTCCTCGGCGGATGCCTCCTGGTCTCCCTGTTCCTCGTCCGTCTCGCCACGATTCACGACCTGCGGCAGGAGATCGCCCGCGTCTCTCAAGAGGAGCGTCGGGCGCTCGTGGCGCAGGACGAGCGGCGCGACCGTCTCGACGAGAAGGATAACGCAGAGGTGATCGAACACCTGGCGCGGGAGCTCCTGGGCCTCGTCAAGCCGGGAGAAGAGAAGGTCATCTTCATCGAGGGGGAGTGACGGGGTTGTCCGAGGCGTTCGTGCATCTCCACACGCATTCCGAGTACAGCATCCTCGATTCTTCCTGCAAAATCCCCGCCCTCCTCGACCGTGCCGCAGCGTGCGGGATGGACGCCCTCGCCCTCACCGACCACGGGGTGATGAGCGGGGTGATCAAGTTCTACCGCGAGGCGAAGCGGCGGGGGATCAAGCCAATCGTCGGGTCGGAGGTCTACGTCGCGCCCGGGGATCGCCGCGACCGCAAGACGCAGGAAGGAGAGCGGTACCACCACCTTCTCCTCCTGGCCAGGGACCGCGAGGGCTACCAGAACCTGATCCGGCTCGTCAGCCTCGGGCACACCGAAGGTTTCTACTACAAGCCACGGGTGGACTGGGATCTCTTGAAGCGCTACCACGGCGGGCTGGTCGCCCTGTCCGGCTGCGAGAGCGGCCGGGTCTCCCGCCTTCTCCTCGCCGGCCGAGAGAAGGAGGCGGCCGCCGTAGCGAGCGAGCACGCGCTCCTCTTCGGAGAGGGGAGCTTCTACATCGAGATCCAGGACCACGGCACGGAGCACGGGAAGCGCCTGCGCGAGCGCCTCGTCCGACTCGCGCGATCCTTGGGTCTCCCCCTCGCGGCGACGAACGACATCCACTACCTCGTCCCCGAAGACCGGCTGGCCCACGAGGTCATCCTCAACATCCGCTCGAACAAGAAGCTCGCTGACCCGGACCGCATGACCTTCGACGGGGACGGCTATCACTTCCGTAGCGCGCGGGAGATGGAGGACCTCTTCTCCGACCTGCCCGACGCGCTCGAGAACACCCGACGGATCGCGGACTCCTGCTCCCTCGAGCTCGAGTTCGGGGTGAACCTCGTTCCACCGTTTGCGCTCCCCGCGGGGATGGCCACCGCCGACGAGTACCTCTCCGAGCTCGCCCACGCCGGGACCAAGGATCGATACGGCGACGTAACTGGGCCGGTGAAGGAGCGCCTCGACTACGAGCTCTCGGTGATCGAGCGGATGAACTACGCTACCTACTTCCTGATCGTGTGGGACTTCGTCCGCTTTGCGCGGGAGAGCAACATCCCCGTCGGGCCCGGCCGTGGCTCGGCCGCGGGGAGTCTCGTCTCCTACGCGCTCGGCATCACCCGCGTCGATCCCTTGAAATACAACCTGATCTTCGAGCGATTCCTCAACCCGGATCGGATCAGCATGCCCGATTTCGACATCGACTTCTGCGTGAACGGCCGCGACCGCGTGATCGCCTACGTGCGCGAGAAGTACGGCGGAGAGGGGTCGGGGGCCAAGACCGCCCAGATCGCCACGTTCGACCGCATGGCCGCTCGCAGCGTCGTCCGCGACGTCGGCCGCGTCCTGGGGACCCCGTACGGGAAGACGGACCGCCTGGCGAAGCTGATCCCCTACGGCTATCAGCTCGAGACGGCCGTGGCGCAAGTCCCGGAGCTCGCGGCCCTCTACGAAACGGACGAGGAGGTGAAGAGGATCGTCGACATTGGCCGACGCCTCGAAGGCCTCACGCGCAGCGCGGCGACCCACGCCGCCGGCGTCGTCATCTCGGCGGAAGAACTCGTCCAGCGGGTCCCCCTCATGCGCCTCACCACCGGAGAGGTGGTGACGCAGTTCGACATGGGGGACATCGAGGCGGTCGGCCTCCTCAAGTTCGACTTCCTGGGGTTGCGCAACCTCACCCTGATCGCAGAGACCCTCACCTCTCTCCAGGAGCGAGCCGGGATCGCGATCGACCTGGACGCGATCCCCCTCGACGACGAGAAGACCTTCCGCCTCGTTCAGGAGGGGCGGACCGCCGGGATCTTCCAGCTCGAGGGCTCCGGGGTGACCGGCCTCATCCGCCAGGTGAAGCCCCATCGCTTCGAGGACCTCGTCGCCCTCCTCGCCCTCTATCGACCGGGCCCCCTCGAGAGCGGGATGACCGACGACTACGTCAGGCGCCGCAGCGGTCGCGTGCCGATCACCTATCCTCACCCGAGCCTGAAAGAGGTCCTCGAAGACACCTACGGCCTCCCCATCTACCAGGACCAAGTGATGCTGATCGCCCAGAAGCTCGCCGGGTTCACCCTCGCCGAGGCGGACACCCTGCGCAAGGCGATGGGGAAGAAGAAGAAGGAGATCATGGACAGCCTGCGCGAGAAGTTCATCGCCGGCTGTCGGGGAAACGGCCTGGCAAAGGAGTCCGCAGAGCGGACCTTCGGGGACCTCGAGAAGTTCGCCCGCTACGGGTTCAACAAATCCCACGCCACCGCCTACGCCTTCGTCTCCTACTGGACCGCCTACCTCAAGGCGAACTACCCCACCCACTTCATGGCGAGCCTGCTCGGGAGCGTTCAGGGGGACACGGACAAGGTCGCCGAGTACATCGGCGAGTGCCACGAGATGGGAATCGAGGTCCTTCCTCCGGACATCAACGAGAGCGAACGCGACTTCACACCCGTGGGGGAGCGCCGGATCCGCTTCGGCCTCGGGGCGATCAAGCACGTGGGCGACGGGGCGATCGCCTCCATCCTCGCCGCGAGAGACAAGGGATTCGCCTCCTTCTTCGACCTGTGCCGTCGCATCAACGGCGAGGGGGTCGACCGCGAGGCCCTCGAGGCCCTAATCAAGGCCGGGACCTTCGACGGGCTCGGCGCGACGCGGCGGGGGCTCCTGTTGCGGCTCTCCGAGGGCCTGGAGCGGATGCAGGTCGCCCGGGCGGAGCGCGAGAGCGGACAGGTCTCTTTCTTCGACGGCCTGGAAGAGGTCCCCGTCGAACCGACCTTCGTCAAGGAGGAGTTCGCCAAGGAGGACCTCCTGACCTTCGAGAAGGAGCTCCTCGGCCTCTACGTGAGCGCCCACCCGCTCGACCGCCACCGCGAGCGGCTCTCCCTCTTCTGCACGCCCCTCTCCGAGATCACCTCCCTGGAGGAGGGGCGCGGGGCCACGGTGGGAGGACGGGTGAAGCGCCTCCGCAAGATCCCGACCAAGAACGGCGCGCAGATGGCCTTCCTCACACTGGAGGACGGAAGCGGGGAGGTGGAGGTCACGGTCTTTCCCAAGCTCCTTGAGGCGGCGTTCGGCCTGCTCAGTGAGGACCGCCTTCTCGGCCTTCGCCTCTCCGCGGGAGACCGAAACGGAAAGCAGAACCTCATCGCCGAGGAGATCTTTCCCCTCGACGAGATCTCAAGCCATGCCCACCTTTCCGTCACCGTGACGCTCCCGGACGGGGAAGTCGACCGCGAGCGGCTCGGCAAGCTCGTCACGCTCCTTCAGGAGCACCGCGGCGACTCCCCGGTCCTTTTGCGCCTGGAGGACGAGGGAGGAGCCTTCGAGGTCGCGGCGGGAAGGGGCTGCGCGGTGACGCCGTCCCAGGATCTCAAGGAGAAGGTCGAGGCACTCCTCGGGCCGGGGCGAGTCCTCTTCCAGAACGCGGTTCGGCGATGAACCTCTCGCTCCGCGGCGGCCTGCGCTGGCTCTACCCCGGGATGCGCGTTAAGCTCTGGGGCCTCGTCGCCCTCGCCTCGACCGGACTCCTCGTGTTTGCCCTGCTCGAGATCGTGGGCAAGGATCGAATTCGCCTGATCTATCGGCTCCTGCCGGAGGGAGGCGCCGCCCGCGACGGGCTCATCGCCCTCGTCTGTCTGGCCGGGATCGGTGGGTTTGCGCTGGGCGTCTCCCGGCTCGTCCGCTCGATCGCCCGCGGGGTCGCCCCGGGCCGGGAAGAAAGGCCGACCGACCTCATCTACCGCACGCGGATCCTGGAGCGAGGGCCGCGCGTGGTCGCGCTGGGGGGCGGGACCGGGCTCTCCACGCTCCTCCGCGGTCTGAAGGAGCTGACGTCGAACATCACGGCGGTGGTGACGGTGACGGACGACGGCGGCAGCTCGGGAAGGCTGCGAGCCGAGCTCGACGTCCTGCCCCCGGGAGACGTTCGCAACTGCATTCTTGCCCTGGCTGAAGACGAGGCGCGGATCGCGCGTCTCTTTCAGCACCGCTTCCGCGGGGGAGGCGAGCTCGAGGGTCACTCCCTCGGGAATCTCCTGCTCGTGGGACTCGAGCAGGCGACGGGAGGCTTCGATCGCGCGATCGAGGAGATGAGCCACATCCTGAACGTGCGCGGCCGCGTCCTCCCAGCCACCCTCACCCGGACCCACCTCGTCGCCGAGATGGAGGACGAAACGTGGGTCGAGGGGGAGACCCGCATCGCGCAGGACCCTCGACGAATCAAGCGAATTACCCTCTCCGTGGCGAACGTACGGCCTCATCCTGAGGTCCTCGCGGCGATCGAACGGGCGGACCTCCTCCTCCTCGGGCCGGGGAGCCTGTTCACGAGCCTCGTCCCCAACCTCCTCGTCGAGGGGATCGCCCCGGCGATCGAGAAAGCCGCCGCGGAGAAGCTCTACGTGGCCAACCTGATGACCGAGCGGGGAGAGACCGACGGATTCAGCCTGCACGACCACCTGCGTGCGTTGAACCCCTACGTCGCCCTGCGCTCGTTCCACGGCGTCCTCATCAACACGGCCTTGCCGGACGAGTGCTTCCTCCGAAGCTACCGCGAGGAGAAGGCCGAGCCGGTGCGGGACGACCTCGAAGAGTCAAACGAGTACGGTCTCGTGGGGATCCGCGGCGATCTCCTGGGGACCATCGAACTGGCGGGGAAGCTCACGGTCAAGCACAACCCCCACAAGCTTGCGCGCACGATCGTGCGGGAGTCCCGCACCTTCTCTCGCCGAATGATCACCCCTTCACCACGGCGAGCGGACGAAGCCGCGCCACCGGCCGGTTGATCCCCACCTCCGTCGCCGCCTCGACCACGCGTTCCACGTCCTTGTACGCCCCCGGCGCCTCCTCGGCGACCCCGCGCAGGTTGTGGGCCCGCAGGAGGATTCCTTCGTCCTCCATCGCCTTCTTCACGTCCTCACCCCAGTACTTCGCCGCCGCCTTCTTGCGGGAGAGGGCGCGTCCCGCGCCGTGGATCCCGCTCCCAAAGGCCTTCTCCATTCCCGCAACCGTTCCGCGCATCACGTACGAGGCGGTCCCCATCGTCCCGCCCACGAGCGTCGGGTGCCCGACCGCCCGGTAGGCCGCGGGCGACTCGTCTCTCCCCGGCCCGAACGCACGAGTGGAGCCCTTGCGATGAACGAGGAGCTCGCGGCTCACACCGTCGACGACGTGGCGCTCGACCTTGGCGTTGTTGTGTCCGATGTCGTACACCGTACGTACCTCCGCCGCCTTGAGGCCGAGCACGCGATCGAGCGAGGCGCGGACGAGGTGCGCGATCACCTGACGGTTGGCGAAGGCGCAGTTCGACCCGCCGGCGACCGCGGCGAGGTAGCGACGCCCTTCCTCGCTTCGGATCGGCGCACAGACGAGCTCCTTCTCGCGGATCGGGATCGCGTAGCGGCGGCTCGCCGCCTCCATCTCCTTCAGGTAGTCCTGCCCAATCTGGTGGCCGAGGGCGCGCGAGCCGCTGTGGATCGCGAGCACAACCTGGCCGGCGAAGAGCCCATACGCTCGAGCGGCCTCCGGATCGAGGACCTTCTCCACCGTCTGCACTTCGAGGTAGTGGTTCCCCGAGCCGAGGGTCCCCACCTGACGGAACTCGCGCTGCTTGGCGAGGCGGCTCACGGCCGTGGGGTCCGCCCCGGGAATCCTTCCCCCTTCCTCGATGAAGGTGAGGTCTTCCTCCAGGCCGTAGCCCTTCCCCACGACGTAGGGCGCTCCCTGCTCCAGGACTCGGTCGATCTCCTCGAGGGAAAGGCGCAGCTCGCCCTCCGAACCGAGGCCGGCCGGGACCGTGGCGAACAGGTCGTCGACGAGCTGGGGGAGCCTTGAGGCGATGTCCTTGGCCTCGAGCGGCGTCGCGAGGAGCCGCACCCCGCAGTTGATGTCGAACCCCACCCCTCCGACGACCGCCACCCCCTCGTCGAGGTCGAAGGCTCCGACCCCGCCGATCGGGAAGCCGTAGCCGGGGTGGACGTCGGGGAGCGCGAGGGCGGCGCTCACGATGCCGGGGAGCGAGGCCACGTTTCGGAGCTGCCGCAGCGAGTTCCACTCCGTCTTCGCTGCGACGTCGGCCCGAAGCTGTTCCACGGTCTCCTCGTCGGCGAAGAGGCGTCCCGGAACGCGCATGTCGCCCGTCTGTGGCAGGACCCACTCGAACCGAGAGACCCTTTCCAGATCGAATCCCTCGCTCATCGGCCCTCCTTCACACGTCGACGACGCACTGGGCGATCCAGCGGTCCTTCTCCCGGACGACGCGCAGGCCCGAGTAGGTGATCCCCTTCACCTCGAGCTTCGCCTGGTGCCGCGCCGGGTCGAGCCGCTCTCCCCAGGCCTCGCCCACGAGGCGGTGCCCGCCCCCTTGACGCTCGATCGAGACGCGAAAGCGCGAGAAGAATAGCCCCGAAACGTCCTTCTCCGCAAGCAGGGCCGAGAGCCACTCCACGAGCAGGAGGTCGAGCCGCTCGGCAGTCCGGTCAACCCACACGCTCTCCTCCGGCCGGATCGCGTCCAGGTCGACCATCAGGCTCCACATGCCCCGCGCCGCCTCGCAGAACGCCTCCTCGGGCGTCGCTCCGATCCCTCGCAGGGCTACGTCCGCCGTGTGGTCCAGGTACTCAAACGGCACCGCCGCCTCCGAGCGCCCGCGAGAAGAGCGGCGTGTAGCGCGAGCCGTCCGCGCCGAGCTCGCTCTCCATCAACACGATCCGCTCCGCGCGCAGGGTGTAGGGAGGGAGGGTCCCCACCGAGCGGAAGGCCTCTTCCACCGAGCCGTTGTCCGGCCCCTTGAGGCGGGCGAGCGTGATGTGGGCGACCGTCTCCTTGCGCTCCTCGGGAAAGTCGAGCGCTTGGAGCCCATCGCTGAGGGCCGCCGCAAGATCGAGGAAGGACGCGGGGGCTTCTCCGCCCGCCCAGAGCACACGCGGACGCGCGGGTGAGGGGAAGGCGCCCAGCCGATCGACGACGAGCTCAAACGGCGAGATCTCCTCGCCAATCTCCCGGCAGACCCTCTCCAAGTCGACCGTGAGCATCGGATCGACGTCGCCGAGGAAGCGAAGCGTCACGTGGAAGTTCTCCGGCCTCACCCACGACGCCGGGGTGCGGACGCGCCGGCGGAGGTCCGTGGAGATCTCGGCGAGGGCTTGACGCAGGCCTGGACTGACCGGAATGCAAAGAAACGTACGCATGGACCCCTCCACGGGAATCTTAGCACAAACCGCGACGGCCGCGGCACACGGGAACATCTCGTCGAACGGTCCGGGCGGCCCGAGCACAGAAGCAGCCGCCCTGGGCTCCAAAGGAGAAGCGAAACAAGCCTGTGCGTGGCCCCGTCGTGAGAAGAGAGCAGGCGCTTCACGGATGGCCAGCTCAGGCCAAGGAATCCTCTAACACCCGCAGAGGCAGGTTTACCGCTGCTCCCTTCCGGGCCTGACGGGGTTCACCCGCGTGCGCCGCAGAGGGCTCGACCCTCAACACCGCCTGTCCGAGGACGGACCCT
>JAPLGE010000061.1 GCA_026390315.1 Candidatus Bipolaricaulota bacterium | reverse complement strand
AGTCTCTGCTTCTCGCGCCTCGGTGCACGTCCTCTCCTCTTCGAGGTGGTCTCTCCTGAGCCCCTGGAAACCTGCCTGCCTGGTGAACGCCGGCCCGGTCACGCCGACGCGCCCCGCCGACGGGCAAGGCTGACCATCGTGGCACGGGCTGGAAGTCGGACTCCATCGTCGCGGCGGACGCGCGATCGAGTCCTTTTGCGTCGCTCTGGTCGGGACGCCCGGATTTGAACCGGGGACCTCTTGCGCCCCATGCAAGCACGCTACCAGGCTGCGCCACGTCCCGCTTTCTTCCGGCATGGTACACTGCCGAGCCCTGCGAGACAAACGAGCGCCGCCCATTGTGAGAGCCGGGGCGGGCGTGCGGGATGGGCCGGACTCGGTTGTTCTCCCGTCTCCTGCGGCGTAGGATGGAGTGGGCACAGGAGAGCGGGTCTGCGAGGATTCGAGGAGGGGAAGCATGAGAGTCACCTTCTGCGGGGCGGCCGGGAGCGTGACCGGCTCCTGTCACCTGGTGGAGGCCGATGGACTGCGGATTCTCCTTGATTGCGGTCTCTTCCAGGGACAGCGCGACGTGGAGGCACGCAACCGCGCCCCCTTTCCCTTCGAGCCGCGAGGGATCGACTTCGTGGTCCTCTCGCACGCACACCTGGACCACGCCGGTCTCCTGCCGCGCCTGGTTCGCGAAGGCTTCCGCGGCGACGTGATCTCGACCCCTCCCACGGCGGAGATCGCGCGGGTCGTCCTCGTCGACGCGGCCCACATCCAAACCGAGGAGGCGCGCTACCGTGCCCGCAAGGCGCGGCGCCGCGGCGAGGAGGCCCCGCCCCCTCTCTACGACGTGGGCGACGCCTTGGACAGCCTGGACGCCTTCCGCCGCCGTGTCCGCTACGACGAGCCGGTGACCCTGAAACGCGGCGTCGACGTGATCCTGCACGACGCCGGACACATCCTCGGATCGGCGTGCGTGGAAGTGCGAGCGGAAGGGAAGTCTCTCCTCTACAGCGGCGACCTCGGGAACGCCCACCGCCCGCTCGTCAAGAGCCCAAGCGCTCCCCCGCACGCTGACCTCGTTCTAGTGGAAAGCACCTACGGAAACCGACGGCATCGATCCCTCGAGGAATCGGTGGCGGAGATGAAGACCGTCGCGGAGACGGTGCTGGGGCGGGGAGGGAACCTGCTCATCCCTTCCTTCGCACTCGAGCGGACTCAGGAGGTCCTGTACGAACTCTTCTCCCTCTGGCGGCGCGGGGAGCTGCCGGAGTGCCGGGTGTTCCTCGATAGCCCGCTTGCGATCGCTACCACGCGGATCTTCGCGCGCTATCTCGACTACTTCGATGCGGACGGTCGCGAGGTCTTCTCCCGGACGCCGAATCCGTTCTCGTTTCCACTCCTGCACTACGCGCAGACGACCGAGGAGTCTAAGGAGATCAACGCGCTGAGGCAGAGGAACGTCATCATCGCCGGGAGCGGCATGTGCACGGGGGGGCGGATCCTCCATCACCTCCGCCACAACCTGTGGCGAGAGGACTCGGGAATTCTCTTTGTGGGCTACCAAGCGGACGGGACCCTCGGACGGTCGATTGTCGACGGGGCCCGGCGGGTGACTCTCTTCGGCGAGGAGACGGTTGTTCGTGCGATGGTCGCTACCGTCAACGGCTTCTCCGCCCACGCGGACCAACCGGCACTGGTGGAGTGGCTGAGACAGGCGACCCCCGGCGAGGTCTTCCTCGTCCACGGGGAGGCCGCGTCCCTCGAAAGCCTAAGGAAGGCCATTCAGAGCGAGATCGCGACGCAGGTCCACGTCGCGACATGGCTCGAAACCGTCCGGCTCTGAGACGGCTTGGCCGACTCGGCGGCTACGGCGTTACGGAGATGTTCTTGACGGCCGTGTCCGTCGCGCCGTCGTTGTCGGCGACGGTCAGAACCACCGTGTAGACTTTGGATTCGGTCTGCGTGTAGCTGTGGGAAACGAGGACCCCCGAGCCCGAGTTGGTTTGGGTGTCTCCGAAATCCCAAAGGTACGAGGCGATCGTCCCGTCCACGTCCGTGGATCCCGACGCGTCGAAGGCGACGGCGAGGGGAGCCGGGCCGCTCGCCGGAACGGCCGTGAAACTCGCGACCGGCGCGATGTTCCCGAAGTAGAAACATCCCGCGAGGCCGAGCGAAACAAACGCGACAGCGAGGAGCCCCACGATCGTCATCTGGCGGCGCCCAACGGCCTTCATCTTCATAGTAGCCTCCCTGTTCTCCTTCAACACCCGCTAGACCACTGTAGAGGTGTGGCGAGGGGAAGTCAAGCCGCGAAGCCCCTTGCTTCCTGATCGGGAACCGAGCAGGCCGCGACCGCGGAGGAGTGCGAGGGCGTATGCTCGAGGAGCCCGTCCTTGCGCCGCATCGCCGTGGACCGCTATAGTCGGCTTCGGAATGACATCGGGCTTCTGCATCGACGTGGGGACGATCTTCTCGCTCCACCCGTTCGCGCTGGAGGTGCTCAGTCGCCTCGCCGCGGCCGGCCACGAGGCGGTTCTCATTGGCGGGGTCGTACGGGACGGCGTTCTGGCGATTCTCGACCGAGAGCGCCCCTTTGCACCGAGGGAGGTCGACATCGCGACCTCGGGCCTCCCCGACGAGATCCGCCGCCTCTTCCCAGATCGGCCGATCGTCGGTGTGGGAGAGGAGTTCGGCGTCCTCGTGGTCGTCGCTCCCGACGGGGATGAGGTCGAGGTCGCGACGTTCCGCGTCGAGGGTGAGTACGACGGTCGCTGGCCGGGGAAGGTCGAATTGGTGAGGGACCTTGCCGCGGACGTCAGAAGGCGCGACCTCACCGTCAACGGCCTCGCCGCGCGGGCAGACGGCACGGTGATCGACCTCGTGTCGGGCATCGAAGACCTGAGGAACCGGCGGATCCGGGCGATTGGGGATCCTCGGGAGCGCTTCCGCGAGGACTCCCTGCGGATGCTGCGGGCGGTCCGCTTTGCGTGCCAAATCGAGGGAGCGATCGACGCCAGGACCGCCGAAGCGATCCGCGAGAACGCCAAGGAGATCGCGTCCGTGTCCGGCGAGAGGATCCGCGAGGAACTCCTGCGCATCCTCGCGTCGCGCCAGGCCGCACGCGGGATCGCCCTCCTCGAGGATCTTGGGTTGCTCGAGCCCATCCTCCCTGAGGTTGCGCAGCTGAAGGGAGTCCCGCAGCCGGAGGAGTTCCATCCCGAGGGGGACGTGTACGTTCACACGCTCGAGGCGGTCCGGGTGGCGGACGGCTTCGTGAGCGATCCGTGGGTGAAGCTGGCCGTCCTCCTGCACGACATCGGCAAGCCCTACGCCCTCGAGAGGAGCGGGGGAGAGAACATGGGCGGGCACTGCGCCGTGAGCGCCCGCATGACGAGGCAGATCGCGCAGCGACTCCGCCTCAGCCGCCAGGAGGCGGCCCGCCTTGCCTTCCTCGTCAGGAATCACATGCGGATCGCGGACTTCCCCAAGATGGGGCGGGGGAAGCAGGTGCGCTTCGTAAGCGAAGGCGAGGCGGTGGGACCGCGCGCGCTCCGCAAGCGGTTTCCCCTCTTCTTCGACCTTCTGCAGGTCCTCGTCGCGGACTGCGAATCGAGCGCTCACCGCTCCTCAGGCTGGGCGCCGATCCTGCGGGAGACCCTCCGAGTGGTCGAGCACATCGACCGGGTGTGCAGCCTTCGCCGGGCCCGGGAACTCTTGGACGGCCACGCCCTTCAGGGCCTTGGGATGAGGCCAGGACCGGAGCTCGGCAGGATCCTGGACGCCGTGCACGATCGGATCCTCGCCGGCGAGATCGCAACCCGCGAGGAGGCCGAGGCCGAGGCGCGCGCCCTTCTCGCTGGAAGAGGGAGCGAGGACCGAGTGCCGTGAAGGATGGGACAGCCGACCTCGGAACTCCGGACGGCTCCCGCTAGTCTTCAGCGGCCGTCCCTTGCGGACGGAGCAAACGACAGCCTGCGCCGACGAGCAGGTCGATCGAGGCTCGGCGCGGCGCGCGAGGAGGGGAAGAACCGGTCGGGCGGCGAGTGGAGAGAATCTGCGCCGTCCTGTGTGACGAGATCAGGCCGGGATGCCATGGGAACACCACTCTTCATCAGCAACGACTTGCCGCTCGAGCTCGAGCAGATCATCGGACAGTGCGTCGCCATCCTGGGGATCCGCGGGTCGGGGAAGTCGAACACGGCCGGCGTGCTCTTCGAGGAGCTCTTGAAGCACAACTACCCTCTCTCCATCGTCGACATCGACGGCGAGTACTTCGGCCTCAAGGAGAAGTTCGAGATCCTGGTCGCTGGATCCGGCGACGGTGTCGAGATCGAAGTGGACGTCGACTCCGCCGAGGAGATCGCTCGTGTCAGCATGGAGAAGAACGTCCCAGTCGTGCTCGACCTCTCCGGCTTTCTCTCTGGGGAGCGAACGGAGTTCCTGAAGGAGTACCTCACCGCGCTGTGGAATCTCGCCGGGAAGCTTCGCCGACCCTACATCATCGGGATCGAGGAGGCGCACGAGTTCATCCCCCAGGGAGTGCGCACAGAGCTCAAAGAACTGATCGCGCGCGTGGCGTTGCGCGGTCGGAAGCGCGGCCTAGGCGCGATCATCGTCTCGCAACGCAGCGCGAAGGTGGAGAAAGACGTCCTCAGTCAGGCGGGGATGCTCTTTCTGCATCGGGTGGTCCACGAGGCGGACATGCGGGTCTACGGGGAACTCCTCCCGTGGAAGAAGACCGAAGTGAAAGAGATGGTCAACGCGCTCGAAACCGGAGACTGCATCTACGTCAACGGGGAGTCGATCCTGCCCATCCGCGTCAGGGAGAGAGAGACCTTCCACGCGGGTTTCACGCCGTCTCTCGAGGTCGTGGTCACACCCCAGCTGAAGCAGGTGAGTCAGTCGATCATTGAGGCGATCGAGAGGGCGAGGGAAGGAAAGGGGAAGACGTCGCGGGTGCCGGTGCCGCAGGAGGAACTTGAGCGCCTCCAAGCGGTCCTTCGAGAGAAGGAATCGCAGATCGCCGAACTGGATGAGATTGCCCGCGCGCTCGGTTACATCAAGGTACAGGTCCCCGAGCGGGCTGCCGCGGAGCCGCCCGTCTTCTTCCCGGCGATCCAGCGGCTCTCCGCGGGGAGCGGAGAGACCGCTCACGTGGCGGCTTGTCCCAGCATGGCTGTCTCAGCCTGCGAGGAGCCGGTCGCTCTTGCCGAGGACGAGCGGACGGCCGAAGAAGAGGACGAGGATCCCTTGGACCTGCTTCCGCGCGCGGTACGGCGGCACGTCGACCGACTCGTCTCGCGCGTCGCCAAGCAAGGGCTCCTCGACCGGCGAATCGTCTCCTTCCTGGCCAGCCGCAGTCCGAACTCCTACTCCGTTGGCCAAATCGCCGCGTGGACCGGATGCGCGCGCGGCGTGATTGAGGAGAACTCGCCGCGGGACCTCGTCGGGGCCGGGCTCATCGTCCGAGAGCGTCGCTCGGATGGCGTCCGGTATCGCTGCAGTCTGGCGGCGTTCGTGCAGCGCGAGTTCAGCGTCTACCAGCCGGACCTCACGGCACGTGAGCTCCATGCGGTCACGCGATCCCTTCGGGAGCAGTTCAGCGCGATCAAGTAGCAGATAAGTCAGTCTATCCAAAGAGAGGATCGCGCAGGAATTCCGGGTCGGTCTGTTGACCGATCCCTCCCTTTCTGCTACGATCTTTTGGGGAAAGGAGGGGGATGTGAAGGTCAAGATCGTTGAGCGGCACGGGACGACAAGCGAGTCGATTCGCGCACACGTTCTTGAGAAGACCGAGGCGCTGGAGCGGTTCTACGATCGGATCATCAGCGTCGATGCGGTCCTATCGGTCGAAAAAGAGCGTCAGAGTGCAGACTTCCATGCTCACCTCATGAACCGGAAGGTCATCAAGGCGCACGAGGAATCCTCCGACATGTACGCCTCGATCGACAAGGCGATCGATCGGCTGAAGCGGCAACTGGTGAAGTACAACGACCTTCTTAAAGACACCCGCGACGGGGAGGTGCGCCCGAGCGAGCCAGCGGAAGCCCCGGAAGGAAACCACAAGGAGATCATCCGCACCGACACCTACCTTCGTAAGCCCATGAGCCCCGAAGAGGCGGCTCTTCAGCTCGAGGCCATCGAGAAGGGCTTCCTGGTCTTCATCAACTCCGAGAACGACGAAGTCAGCATCATGTATCACCGCCGCGATGGCAACTACGGCTTGATCGAGCCGAGGCGATAGGTGAGATCGCGAATCGGAGAAGACGCGTGGTAAAAGGACTCTCTCTCTTTTCCGGAAGCCTGGCGAGTCGGGTGGCCACGCGGCTGGTGGAGCGCTCGCCGGGAGTGGATGAGGTCCTTCTCCTGCACTTCCGTTCGCCGTTCTTCGAAGAGCACGACGGCATCCGGGAGATCGCGAAATCCGAATGGCCCGGAATGGGCTTTCGCACTCAGTCGTTGAAGAAAGACTACCGGCATCTGGCGAACATCCCTCCCGGCGGGTCCTTCTCGCTCCGGCGGAGCTGCTCGAGCTGCCGCCGGCTGATTCTATCGCGGGCCGTCCGCTACATGAGGCGGCTGCAAGCAGACTTCCTCATCACGGGGGAGATCGTCGGCGAGCACGGCCTTCTCGCGGAGGACATGGAATGCATCGCCGAGGACCTGGGCATCGCGGACGTCCTGTTGCGGCCCCTCTCTGCGCGCCTGCTTCCCCCGACACGGCCTGAGGAAGAGGGGTGGATTGACCGGAGTTGCCTGGGAGATCTGACGGCAGACGATGCGGGGCAGCTTGGGGCAATCGCCGAGACCGTCGGTCTGTCGACGTCTGATCCCATGTGTAGCGAGCTGCGCTGCAAGCTTACGTCCCCGGGATTCGGCAGGAGGCTGGAGATCCTCTTCGAGGAAGAGGGGTTTACCATGAACGCCCTCAAGCTCCTCGATTTCCGCCTGTACTACAAGAGGCTGCCTGACGTGAACATCGTCCTGGCCACGGACGAAGAGGAGAAGCGCGCCCTTCAGAACTTCTTCCTGCCGCGAGACCTGCGCGTATACCTTCCCATCCACCGCGGACCGATGACCCTCGTGCGGACGGAATGGGAGGGGAAGTCGACGGCGGAGGTGCGGGAGATCATCAAGCTGGCGGGACGAATCACCGTGACGCACAGCGACGCGGCTCACCTGGGCAGCGTTCCCGTCAGCTACCGTTTCGAAAGCGAAGACGAGACCCTGCAGTCGCACGTCGTCCCCTTTGCGTCGGTGGCCGAGATCGAGGACTACTGCCTTGTTCCACACCTTCTTCTTCCCGTCGGGTCGCGGCCGATCCCGCGGCCTTGAAAACCGCCCTGCGCGCGGCTATGCTTCTGCCTGACTCTGGATGACAGAGCCAGACGCGTGGTTGGCTGCGGGCGAGGCGGTGCCTGTTTTGCGGCTAGAGAGCGAGGAAACGGAGAATCCCCAGAAGCAGGGAGAGGGGGATAGTTATGCCTTTTTACCGCTACGAATGTGAGGACTGCGCCGCCGTCTTCAAGCTTCTCCAGCAGAACGGATCTAGCTCTTCCGCGACCTGCCCGCACTGCGGGAGTCGGAAAGCCAAGCGCCTCCTCCCTCGTATCGGCGTGATCTACAAAGGGAACGGGTATTACACAACGGACAGTCGAGCCAAGCAGGGAAACGCCGCGGCGGACAAGGCCGAGGACTAGGCCTGTTGTGCGCTTCCCAGTCTATCTGTGCTGCCCCAGCGGGGCGCGTTTCTCGTTAAGAGCGGCAAGCCAAACGGCTGTCGCCGTCCTGTGAGGAGTGAGGCGATTGATCTCTGGCGATGACATCAGGCGGGTGAAGCTTCAGCTGGCGTCTCCAGCCACCATCGTCGGCTGGTCCCACGGAGAGATCACGGAATCTGAGACGATCAACTACCGGACTCACCGGGCCGAGCGGGGCGGTCTCTACGCGGAGGAGATCTTCGGCCCCGAAAACGACTACGAGTGCGCCTGTGGGAAGTACAAAGGGAAGAAGTACGAGGGGATCACGTGCGAGAAGTGCAACGTGCTCGTCACTGACTCGTCGGTGCGGCGGGTCAACATGGCCCACATCTCGCTTGCGAGCCCTGTTGTTCACTTCTGGTACTTGAAGGGCGTCTCGAGCCTCCTGTCCCGGCTCCTGGGGATGAAGAAGAAGGTGCTGCAGCAGATCGCCTACTACGAGACGGAGCCGATCGAGCAGGGTCTGTACGTGGTGACCTCCTCGGACTGCAAGGAGGTCCGTCCGGGCGAGACTCTGTACGGGTCTGAGCATCATATACTGGCGGGGGCCTTTCCGTTCTCGGTCGAGCCCGCGTTCTTCGTCGCCGATGCCCCGCGGGTCCTTGCCGACGAGGCGGGGAGGGTCACCCTGGAGGACCGGCGGCTGACCAATGGAGAGAAGGTCCGCGCGGCCGTGATCGGGTCGCAGGAGTACCCCATCGTGGGCGACGCTGACCTGCTGGTCGAAGACGGCGACGAAGTGGGCGCAGAGACGGTCATCGCGGATAGGCCGGTAGGAGACGTCTGCTCTCACACGGCCTTCCAGATGCTCGTCGACCGCTACGGGCCAGCGGTTAAAGGGGAGGCGCTCGATCGCGAAGTCCTGGACAGCCTCATCTTCCTTGTCACGCGAGTGAAGGACCGGGCGTGCCCCCTCACGCCTGGCGACCGGCTCACCTACCTGGAGAAGAACGCCTACGAGCGAATCCATCCGAACGGCTTTGTGGCGGTGACCGGCGCCGCCGGGATCAAGGGACTCCTTGAGGTCCTTGACCTGGATGAGCTTCATGAGAATCTATCCGAGGAGCTGCGTCAGGAAACAGCGGTCGGGAACCAGCGTCGGCTGGTCAAGCGGCTGGAAGTAGTCGATCAGTTGCGCGCCTCGGGGAACGACGCTCAGGACATGGTCCTCGACGTCATCCCCGTCCTCCCGCCCGCCCTGCGGCCGATGATCCAGCTCGAGGGCGGGAAGTTCGCTACGACGGACCTGAACGACCTGTACCGGCGGATCATCAACCGAAACAACCGCCTGAAGAAGCTGGTTGACATGGGCGCCCCGGAGGTCATCCTGCGCAACGAGCGGCGGATGCTGCAGGAGGCCGTGGACGCCCTGATCCACAACGAGAAGAAGGAGAGCCCAATACGCGGACGCGACAACCGCCCCCTGAAGTCGCTCTCCGAGAGGATCCACGGCAAGCACGGTCGGCTGCGCCGCAACCTCCTCGGACGCCGTGTCGACTACTCCGGGCGTGCGGTGATCGTGGTCGACCCCAAGCTCCGGCTGAGTCAGTGCGGACTCCCGAAGAAGATGGCTCTGGAACTGTTCAAGCCGTTCATCCTCCACCACCTGGAGTCGACCACCTTCTCCGACTTCGACGAGATCAAGAACAAGGCCCTCCGCGGCGAGCTCCCCGAGGTTTGGGACATTTTGGAGAAACTCGTCAAGCAGCACCCGGTTCTCCTCAACCGGGCCCCGACCCTCCACCGGCTGTCGATGCAGGCCTTCGAGCCGGTCCTCGTGGACGGAGAGGCGATCCACATCCACCCCTTCGTCTGCCCGCCATACAACGCGGACTTCGACGGGGACCAGATGGCGGTTCACCTTCCCCTTTCCGCGGAAGCGATTGCGGAGGCCCGGGAGCTGATGGCCGCTCCGCGCAACATCCTGTCGCCGTCGAACGGCGACCCCCTGAGCATTCCCACTCAGGACCCGGTCTTCGCTTACTACTACCTCACCCTCGTTGACCCGGACGGCCAAGGGACGGGGAAGGCGTTCCGCGACATCGTGGAGGCCCGCCGTGCCCATGAAGGCGGATTCCTCGACCTGCACAGCGTGGTGAGGATCCGCATCGACGGAGAGGTGGTGGAGACGACCCTCGGCCGAGCCGAGCTCAACCTCGTTCTCCCCCCGGAGACGCGGGACTACCATCGGGTGATGGATCGCCGCGCGACGAAGGCCCTGATCATGGACTGCTATCACCGCTTCGGTTGGGAGGAGACCTCCGAGGTCCTGGACCTCCTCAAGGATCTCGGGTTCAAGTACGCGACCTACGCCGCGCTCACCATCTCCATCAAGGACTGTCTCATCCCGCCCGAGAAGGAGGAGATTGTCCGCCGATCCTACGCCGCGGTGCGGCGGATCAACAAGATGTACGAACTCGGCTTGGCCACCGATGACGAGCGCTCCCAGGCGGTCATTCGGATCTGGAGGAGGACCGTCGACGAGGTGGAGCGGGCGACGATGGAAAACCTCCGCGCACACAGGTTCAACCCCGTCTACGGGATCGTCACGTCGGGGGCCCGCGGCGGCCCGGACCAGGTCAAGCAGCTCTGCGGGATGCGCGGCCCCATGGCCGGACCTTCCGGCGACATCATTGAGATGCCGGTCATCTCCAACTTCCGCGAAGGGCTGGATATGATGGAGTACTTCATCTCAACCCACGGGGGCCGCAAGGGGGCGGCCGACACCGCTCTCAAGACGGCCGACTCGGGGTACCTCACCCGCCGCCTCGTCGACGCGACGTCCGACACGATCATCCGTGAGGAGGACTGCGGGACGGCTCAAGGCGTGGAGGTCGACCCGCTGCGCTACAGCAAGACTGAGGTGATGGAGCCGATCGAGGACCGGATCTACGGTCGCGTGGCGAGCCGGCCGATCGTCGACCCGAGCACCGGCGAGATCTTGGTGGAATCCGGCCAATGGATCAGCTACGAGATGGCCGCCCACATCGGCAGGCTCGAAGTCGAACTCCCCATCGGAGGGGAGGACGAACAGGAGCGGCTGATTGGGACCAAGAGCGCCGATGACGTCCGCCACCCATCCGAAGGGCACGTGCTGATTCAGGCCGACGAGCTTGTTACTCCACGGCTGATCGGGAGCCTGCGTGCGGCAGGGATCAAGCGAGTCAAGGTGCGGCCTCAGATCGTGATCCGATCGCCAATGGTCTGCGAGTCGCGGAGAGGAATCTGCCAGCGCTGCTACGGCTACGACATGAGCACCCACCGGCCGGTCGATCTGGGGACCGCGGTGGGCGTGATCGCCGCGCAGTCCGTGGGAGAGCCCGGGACTCAGCTCACGATGAGGACTTTCCACACAGGGGGCGTGGCGGGCGAGGACATCACGCAGGGGCTCCCCCGCGCTGAGGAGCTGTTCGAGGCGCGGCGCACGGTGAAGAGCGCCCAGGCGGGGATCTCTCCTCTCGATGGCCACGTGACCGCCGTCACGTCGACGGCGACGGGCGGGGACCGAGTCGAGATCACCGGAGAACGGCGGGTCCTTCAGATTCCGGCCGCGCTCGTGCGCGCCGAGCCAGGAGAGGAAGCCGACGTCGAAGACCTGATCGACTCAGGAAGCCCCTGCTCCGGCGAAGTGCACATCGTGGGGAGCGGGAACCGCCGCGAGTTGGTCGTCATTGACACGGAAGGCGGCGACCGGGCCTACAGCCTCCCGCGGGGGGCCGTGCCGCGCGTCAAGGACGGCGCGACCGTCGCGGCGGGAGACGCACTGACCGATCGGTTCAACATCGAGCCGATCGTTGCCGATCGGCCGGGGACGATCGAGTTCTCCGAGGAGAAGGAGCGGACGTTCCGCCACGTCGGTCGGGACGGCACGGTCGCTGAGTACGAGATCCCGTACGGGGCTCGCATGATGGCCGAGCCGGGGGCGAAGGTGAAGGAGGGCGATCAGCTCACGTCGCGCTCCAAGCCGATCTTCATCGCAAGCGACGTGGACGGGACCGTTCTTCTCCTTCCGGATCGCATCATCGTCTACAACCCGAGTGGCGGCGGGGTGAGATTCCGTCTCACGGTGGACCTTTCGCCCGCGAAGGCGAGTGGGGAAAGGATCGCTGAGGGAGAGAGGCTCGTAAGGCTCGAGATCCCTGAAGGGCGGGTCGTCGTCGAGAAGATTCAGACGAAGGGCGGGACGAGCTCGGTCTCCATCCATCCGAAGAGCGTCGTGAAGATCGATCAGGCCGCGACGGTACGAATGGGGGACAAGGTGCAGGAGGGAGACCTTCTCACCAAGGGTGTCGTGGCCCCCCACACTCTTCTCGAGGCCGCCGGAGTCAAGAAGACCCGGGAGTACCTGTTGACGGAGATCCACAAGGTCTACAAGGCTCAAGGGGTCGACATCAACGACAAGCACCTCGAGGTCATTATCCGCCAGATCCTCAACAACGTCCGCATCGTGGATCGAGGGGACTCGCGGTTCCTCATGAGCGACCTTGTGGCGCTCGAGGCGTTCCAGGAGGAGCTGCAGAGGCTCGCGCGTCTGAACCAAGAAGGGGAACAGGCGCGTCAGGAGGCGATCGGGCAGAAGATCGCGGAGGACCTCGTCGTGGGGGGACAGCTGATCGCTGCGAGCGGCGAGGCCGTTACCCAGGGAATCCTACACGCAGCCAAACGAGCCGGAGCCTCCTGCGTCCGCGTGCAGCGCGGCGAGGAGGACGTCGTGGAGATACCTCTGGGAGACCGGGGGCTGCCCACAGGGGAGCGTGAGCTTCTGCGGATCTCCAAGGCCGCCCTGCAGACGAAGGGGTGGCTCTCCGCCGCGTCCTTCCAGCGGACGACGAAGGTCCTCGCCGAGGCGGCTCTGCGCGGGGAGACCGACGAGCTGGAGGGGCTGAAGCCGAGCATCATTGTCGGGAAGAGGATCCCGGCCGGCACGGGGTTCCCGTCTGCCGAGGCCGCGCGGGCGGAGGAGGCGGAAGTCCCGTCCGAAAGCGAGTTGACAGGTTCTATGAGCTCACCTATAATCGCGAACAGCCTGGAGAGATAACTATGCCGACGATCAACCAACTCATCCGTTTGGGGCGCAAGCCGAAAGAGAAGAAGTCGAAGTCGAGGGCGCTCGCGTCGTGCCCGCAGCGCCGAGGGGTTTGCACTCGTGTGTTCACGCGCACGCCCAAGAAGCCGAACTCCGCGTTGCGAAAGGTAGCCCGCGTTCGCCTAAGCAACGGGAAGGAGATCACGGCCTACATCGGTGGTGAGGGACACAACCTCCAGGAGCACTCCATGGTCCTGGTGCGAGGCGGCCGCGTGCCAGACCTCCCAGGGGTCCGCTATCACATCGTGCGCGGCACGCTCGACGCGGAAGGGGTCGGGGGCCGTCGGCGGGGGCGCTCGAAGTACGGCGCCAAGAAGCCGAGTTAGGAGGAGGAATGCAGATACCTGGCCGCGACGTGAAGCCGGACATCAAGTACAACAGCAAGCTTCTAGGGAAACTCATCAACTACATCATGCTGGAGGGGAAGAAGTCGACCGCGGAGCGGATCGTCTACGACGCCTTGGCCCAGGTCGAGAAGCGCGCGGATTCCCCTGCGCTCGACGTCTTCAACGCGGCGATCGCCAACTGCACGCCGCGCTTGGAGGTGCGTTCCCGCCGCGTCGGGGGGGCGAACTACCAGGTTCCCTACGAGGTCCCGCCCGATCGCCAGATGGCCCTTGCCTTACGCTGGATCGTCCGCGCTGCACGGGAAAGAGGCGAACATACCATGGCGAGCCGCCTGGCCGCGGAGGTCATGGACGCCTCCCGCAAGGAGGGCAAAGCGTACAACAAGCGGCTGGATGTGCATCGCATGGCGGAAGCGAACAGGGCCTTCGCTCACTACCGCTGGTAGCTCAGTCGGATCTGTCGTCCCCTCTCGCGCCACCTCCTTAGGAAGGACACCCATGTCCGCTGATCTGTCTCCGGGCCTGAAGTCGATCCGCAACATCGGCATCATGGCCCACATCGATGCCGGCAAGACCACGACCACGGAGCGCATCCTGTTCTACACCGGACGCACACACCGAATGGGCGAGGTCAACGAGGGCACGACCGAGATGGACTGGATGGAGCAGGAACGGGAGCGCGGGATCACGATCACGTCGGCGGCCACGACCTGCTCATGGCGCGAGCATTGGATCAACATCATCGACACGCCGGGCCACGTCGACTTCACGGCCGAGGTGGAGCGGTCTCTGCGCGTCCTCGACGGAGGAATCATCGTCTTCTCTGGGGTCGAGATGGTCGAGTCCCAGTCGGAGGCGGTCTGGCGTCAGGCCGACCGCTATCGGATCCCTCGCCTGGCCTTCGTGAACAAGCTTGACCGCGTGGAATCGAGCTACCGAGGTACGGTCGAGATGATTGAAGACCGACTGGGAGTCGTCGCGGTCCCGCTCCATCTCCCCTACCGCGACGAGGACCGGCGGCTCCAGGGGATGGTTGATCTCCTGGAACGGAGGCTCATCACGTGGGACGCGGAGTCCAAGGGAGTGCGCTACGCGCTTTCGCCGGTCCCGAACTCGATGCTCGAGGACGTTGCCGCGTACCGCCAGCGGGCGATCGAACGAGTGGCGGAGTTCGATGAGCGGATCATGGAGGCGTACGTCGAAGGGAGGGAGGTCGGGGTAGAGGCCTTCCACGCCGCGCTGAGGAACGCGTGCATCCAGCACGGCCTGGTCCCGGTCCTCGGCGGGGCCGCCTTCCAGAACCAGGGGATCCAGCCACTCCTCGACGCGGTGGTCCGCTACCTTCCGTCGCCGGCGGACCTTGCGGCGGTTCGCGGCGTTCGCGGGGACGTGGCACGTCGGCCCGACGCCGAGGAGCCGTTCTGCGCGCTGGCCTTCAAGGTGGCGATGGACCGCTACGCTGGCCGGCTGGTTTTCAGCCGCGTCTACTCGGGGCAGGTGCGCGCGGGCGACCAGGTGTTGAACTCGTCGACCGGCCAGGTCCTTCGGCTCTCCAAGATCTTCCGTATGCACGCGAACGAGCGCATGCCCCTCGAGAAGGCCCAGGCAGGGGACATCGTCGCGGTGGTCGGTTCCCGCGAGATCTCGACCGGCGACACGCTGTGCGATCGAGCGGCGCCGATCCTCCTCGAGAAGATCGAGTTTCCCGAGCCGGTCGTGTTTGTCGCCATCGAGCCGCGCACGGAGGCGGAGGAAGGCACCCTTCTCCAGGGGCTAGCCGGACTCGCGTGCGAGGACCCAACGTTCCGCGTGACCGTAGACGAGGCGACGAACCAGACGATCATCGCGGGGATGGGGGAACTCCATCTCGAGGTCCTCGTGCGCAGGCTCCGAGAGGAGTACGGGATCTCCGCGCTCGTCGGCCAGCCCCAGGTCGCCTACCGCGAGACCCTGTGTGCGCCCGTAGTGGTGGAGGAGAAGTTCGCGCGCCAGATGGGCGGGCGAGGGCAGTACGGCCACGTGATCGTGCGCTTCGAGCCGCTCGGGCGCGGAAGCGGATTCCACTTCACGGACGCCGTCAAGCACGACGAGATCCCCAAGGAGTACCGGCGAGCGGTCGAGGCGGGTCTCGAGGAGACGTTGACAAACGGTCCGCTCGCCGGTTATCCTTTGGTGGATATCGGGGCCGTCCTGTTGGGAGGCTCCTTTCACCCGGTCGATTCCTCGGAGTTGGCTTTCCGGGCGGCCGCAGCGGCCGCGCTGCACAAGGCCTATAGCACGGGGAAGTTCTCTCTCCTGGAGCCCGTTATGGAGGGAGAGGTGATCACGCCGGGCGAGTACCTGGGAGAGGTGATGGAGGACCTGGCGCGCCGGCGCGGGGTGATCCGAGAGCTCGAGTCACGGGAGACGTTCCAGATTATCTTCGTCGCCGTGCCGCTCAAAGAGACGTTCGGCTACGCCACGCGACTGCGTTCGTTGACGCAAGGGCGTGCGACCTACACCCTGCGGGTCGCGCAGTACGAGACGGTCCCGGAAGGGCTCGAGAAAGAGATCATCAAAAGCCGAGGTTACTAACGATGGCGAGAGAAAGGATACGCATCAAGGTACGGGGCTACGACCACGAGCTGGTGGACAGTTCGGTCCGCAAGATCGTCGATTCGGCCAAGGGGACGCGGGCGAAGATCTCGGGCCCGATTCCTCTCCCGACCGAGAGGCGGGTGTACACCGTCCTCCGCTCCCCGCACATCGACAAGCGGTCGATGGAGCACTTCGAGCAGCGGATTCACACCCGTCTCCTGGACATCAAGGAGCCGACGTCGGAGACGATCAACGCCCTGATGGGCATCGAACTGCCCACCGGGATCGACATCGAGATCAAGCTGTAAGGAACGGAGGTAGGGGCGCATGAGCCTAGGGATTCTGGCGCGAAAGGTCGGGATGACGCAGTTGTTCGTCGACGCCCGCGCGGTGGGAGCGACGGTGATCGAAGCACAGCCCTCGCGGATCGTGCAGATCAAGATCGAGGCGAAGGACGGCTACAACGCCCTTCAGCTGGGCTACGACGAGGTCCCCGACCGCAAGGTGACTCGCCCGTTGCGGGGCCACTACCAGAAGGCAGGGGTCTCGACGCACCGGTACCTGCATGAAGTCCGGGTTGACGACCCCAGCGCGTACAAGGTCGGTGATCCGATTGGCGTAGAGATCTTCTCCGAAGGAGACAAGATCGACGTCAGCGGGACGTCGCGTGGCCTGGGCTTTCAGGGTGTCATGAAGCGATGGAACTTCGCGGGAGGCCCGAAGACGCACGGCTCGTGCTTCCATCGCCGGCCGGGATCGGTGGGGAACTCCGCCCTCCCCGGGCGGGTCGTCAAGGGGAAGAAGCTCCCCGGCCACACCGGGGCCCGCCGCATTACGGTCAAGGGAGCCACGATCCTGCGGGTTGACCGAGAGCGGAACCTGGTCGTGCTCAAGGGATCGACGCCGGGTCCGCGCGGAGGAGTCCTGGAACTGAGGAAGAGCCATGGTTGAAGCGAAGCTGTACGCCTTCGACAGTGAAGGAGAGCCCCAGGTCGTCGAGCTAGACGAGCGTCTGTTCGGTGCCGAGGTCAACGCAGACCTCCTGTACCGGACCGTCCGCATGCAGCTCGAGAACCGACGTCAGGGGACGAGTTGCACGAAGACGCGCGGAGACGTGCGCGGCGGCGGCCGGAAGCCCTGGCGGCAGAAGGGCACGGGCCGCGCGCGCGCCGGGTCGCGCCGCTCCCCGCTCTGGCCCGGAGGGGGGATCGCGTTCGGACCGAAACCGCGCTCCTATCACATCAAGCTGCCGAAGAAGATGCGACAGGGCGCCTTGGTCTCGGCGCTGTCCGATCGGGCAGGTGAGGGTCGGGTCGTTCTCCTCGACCGGATGGGGTTCGAGGAGCCGAAGACGAAGACGGCCCTGGCGCTGCTGAACCGCACGGAGATGACGTCTACGACCCTGGTCGCGGTCGGAACGAGCGAGTACAATCGCCCGGTCAAGAAGTCGTTCTCCAACCTTCCTGGGGTGAAGTGCCTGGCCGCGACTGGGCTGAACGTGTATGACATCCTGCGCCATCAAGGGCTTCTCTTGACCCTTCGGGCGGTGGAGGAACTGAAGGAGAGGTTCTAGAAATGGCGAAGCTGGTTCACGTCGAGGACGTCATCCTGGCTCCGGTCCTGACCGAGCAGACGTGGGCGAAGATGGGCGAGAACAAATACGCCTTTCGCGTGGCCCTCGGTGCAAACAAGATCCAGATTCGCAAGGCGGTCGAGGAGCTGTTCAAGGTCAAGGTGGAGAAGGTGTGGACCGCCAACGTGAAGGGAAAGCCGCGACGCGAGCGACTGAACCAGCTCCACGGACGGACGTCGCATTGGCGCAAGGCGGTCGTGCGGCTCGTCCCCGGCGACCGGATCGACGTGATGGGGGGATAGGGACCATGCCTCTGAAGAGATACAAGCCAACGTCACCCGGACGGCGACACGCGGAGCTTCCCGACTACAGCGTGCTATCGCACGTCGCTGCCGAGAAGAGCCTCCTGCGGCCCAAGGCGAAGGGGGGCGGGCGGAACAGCCAGGGGAAGATCACGGTGCGCTGGCGGGGCGGCGGCCACAAGCACCAGTACCGCGTGGTCGACTTCTCGCGCCACAAGGACGGCATTCCGGCCCGCGTCATCTCACGCGAGTACGACCCGAACCGGTCCGCCTGGATCACGCTTCTCCACTACACCGACGGCGAGAAGCGATACATCCTCGCTCCGATCTCCCTCGACGTGGGAGCGCAGGTCGAGTCGGGAGACGCGGCGGAGGTTCGCGTGGGGAACACCTTGCCTCTGCGACGCATCCCGTTGGGCGCGGTCCTGCACAACCTGGAGCTCACGCCGGGAAGCGGCGGGAAGGTCGCCCGCGCGGCGGGGACCTCGGTGAAGCTGATCGGGAAGGAAGGGGACCGGGCCCACGTGCGCATGCCGTCTGACGAGGTGCGGATCTTCAGTACCGAGTGTCGGGCCACGATCGGTGAGGTGTCGAACCCCGATCACAAGAACGTGAAGCACGGCAAGGCGGGGAGAGTCCGCCATCTAGGGCGCAACCCGAAGGTCCGCGGCGTGGCGATGAACCCCAAGGACCATCCGCACGGCGGCGGAGAAGGACGCGCCCGCGTGGGGAGACCGGAGGTCTCTCCCACGGGGAAGCTGGCCAAGGGCGGCCGCACGCGCAGGAAGAGGAAGCCCAGCACGGCTTTGATCGTCCGCCGGGCCGGGAAGGGCAGGAGGTAGCGAGCGCCATGCCAAGGTCGACGAAGAAGGGGCCGTTCGTGCTGGAGAGCCTCCTCGAGAAGGTCCAGAAGGCGAAGCGGGGCGATCTGAAGGAGATCAAGACGTGGTCGCGTGCCTCGATGATCACTCCGGAGATGGTCGGTCTGACCATCAAGGTGCACAACGGCAAGGTGCACGTCCCGGTCTACATCGTGGAGAACATGGTGGGGCACAAGCTGGGAGAGTTCGCGCCGACGCGGACCTTCCGCGCTCACGGCGGGATGAAGAAGAAGAAGGCGCCGGGCCTGACATAAGGGAGAGAGCATGGAAGCACGAGCCGTGACGAGATATGTTCGCCTGTCCCCGCACCGGGGACGGTTGGTCGCCGACGCCATCCGCGGCAAGGACGTGGGCGAGGCACTGCGGATCGTCTCCTTGTCGAGCACGAAAGGGGCGCGGTTGCTCCGAAAGACCTTGGAGTCGGCGATCGCCAATGCGGAGAACAACTACGGCGTGGACGTGGACCGGCTGTTTGTCCTGCGGGCCATGGTCGACATGGGGCCTTCCCTGCGCCGCGTCAAGCCGCGCGCGATGGGGCGGGCCGACATCATGCGGCGGCCGCTGAGCCACATCACGATCGTCGTCGGGGAGAAGAGGGGTAACTGATGGGACAGAAGATCCATCCCGTAGGATTCCGGATCGGTGTGAACCGCAAGTGGGTCTCCAACTGGTACAACCCCAAGCTTGCTCCGGAGTACGTGGTCGAGGACAAGAAGATCCGCGACCTCGTCAACGGCCACTACCGTGGCGCGGCGATCAGCGAAGTGAACATCGAGCGCTCGAAAGAGGATCGAGTGTCCATCGTGATTCGCTCGGCGCGCCCGGGGATCGTTATCGGGCGAGGCGGAAGCGAGATCGAACGCCTGCAAGGGATGTTGGCGCGCTTGACCGGTCGGAAGATCAAGGTGTCGATCAAGGAGATCGAGAGGCCGGACCTGGAGGCGACGCTCGTTTCGCAGGACGTGGCGATGCAGCTCGAAAGCCGCATCGCCCCGGCGCGGGCGATCAAGGAAGTGATGCGTCGAGTCATGGGAGCGGGGGCTCAGGGAGTGAAGATTCGGGTGAGCGGCCGTCTCGGCGGCGCGGAGATCGCGCGATCGATCACGATGAGGGAGGGGCGCGTGCCTCTCCAGACGATCCGGGCCGACATCGACTACGGCTTCACCGAGGCGCGCACGAAGTACGGCAACATCGGGGTGAAGGCGTGGGTCTTCCGCGGCGAGCATCCGCACGGCTGGCGCGGCGAGGTGAACTAGAATGGCTCTTCTGTCTCCCAAGAGGACGAAGCACCGGAAGTTCCATCGCGGCCGGATGACGGGGAAGGCGACGCGCGGGAGCGACGTGGAATTCGGAGAGTACGGAATCCAGGCACTGGCCCCGGCGTGGATCACCGGTCAGCAGATCGAGTCCTGCCGAACCACAATCTCCCGGCAGACCCACCGAGACGCCAAGGTGTGGATCCGGATCTTCCCCGACAAGTCGTGCACCAAGCATCCGGCTGAAGCGCGCATGGGAAAAGGGAAAGGACCGGTCGACCACTGGGTGGCCGTGGTGAAGCCAGGCACGATTCTGTTTGAGATCTCCGGGATTCCCGTGGAGAAAGCCAAGCACATCCACGCTCTTGTCGCCCAGAAGCTTCCCATCCCCACGCGGCTGAAGCGCAGGACCGTACTGGGAGGCGAGGAATGAAGGCGGACGAGCTGCGCGACCTCACGACGGAAGAGCTGGCCCAGAAGGAGAGGGAGCTGAAGAGGAAGCTCTTCAACCTGCGCTTTCAGAGAGCGACCGGCGCGCTGGACAACACCGCGGAACTCGTGAAGACCCGCCACGACATCGCGCGGGTGATGACGCTCGCACGCGAGAAAACGCGGGAGGCCCGACGATGAGGAGAGAGAAGATCGGTCGAGTCGTGAGTGATCGGATGGAGAAGACGATCGTGGTTCGAGTGGAGGAGCGACGTCTCCATCCGTACTACCGTAAGCACATCCGGAGACACTCCAAGTTCTACGCGCACGACCCGCTGAAGGCGGCCGCCACGGGAGACCTCGTCAAGATCGAGGAGGCGGCGCCCTACAGCCGGACCAAGCGTTGGAGACTCGTCGAGATCATCGAGAAAGCGGAGGCGTGACGTGATTCAGATGCAGACGATGCTGCGGGTGGCCGACAACTCCGGGGCGAAGCTCGTGCGCTGCTTCAACGTCCTGGGGCCGTCCCGTCGTCGGCGCGGAGAGATCGGGGACATCGTGATCGGTTCGGTGCGCAAGCGCCTCCCCACGAGCGACATCGTGAAGGGACAGGTCGTGAGGGGAGTGATCGTCCGCACTCGCAGCTCCTATCGTCGCAGGGACGGGACCTACATTCGATTCGACGACAATGCGATCGTTCTCATCACGCCGCAGGGCGAGCCGGTGGGGACACGCGTGTTTGGGCCGGTGGCGCGCGAACTGCGGGAGAAGAAGATGATGCGGATCATCTCGCTGGCGCCCGAGGTCCTCTGAGGGAACGAAGATGAGAAAAGTGCGTAAGGGTGATCGCGTCAAGGTCATCGCGGGGAACGACCGGGGGAAGGTCGGGAAGGTGCTCGTTGTGGACCCCGAGAGGAATCGGATCATCGTGGAGAACGTGCACATGATCACGAAGCACCAGCGACCGACCCAAACGTTGCGTGAGCCGGGGATCATCAAGCGCGAGGCGCCGATCCACGCCTCGAACGTCCTTCCCCTCTGTCCGGAGTGCGGCGTCCCGACGCGGGTCGGCTTCGCCCTTGTGGATGGGGAGAAGATGCGTCGCTGCAAGCACTGCGGGGAGACCTTCCGATGATGCTGCGCGAGAGGTTTGAGACCGAGATCGTGCCGCGCCTGATGAAGGAGCTCGATCTGGAGAACGTGATGCAGGTTCCGCGCCTGGAGAAAGTCGTCATCAACATGGGCGTCTCCGACAAGGACAACCCAAAGATCCTGGAGGGCGCGGTCAAGAACCTGGCGAAGATCACCGGGCAGAGGCCGGTCGTAACCAAGGCGAGGCGATCGATCTCCGACTTCCGCCTCACGGCCGGGGACCCGATTGGCTGCAAGGTGACGCTTCGTCGCGACCGCGCGTACGAGTTCCTGAACAAGCTGTTCAACGCGGTCCTTCCGGGGACTCGTGACTTCCGCGGCCTGTCGGCGGCCGCCTTCGACGGCCGTGGGAACTACACTCTGGGGCTCGCTGAACAGCTCACGTTCCCGGAAGTCTCCTACAGTGACGTCACGAAGGTCCAGGGAATGGACATCACGATCGTTACCACTGCGAAGACCGATCAGGAAGGGTACGCCCTTCTCAAGGGCCTCGGGCTTCGGTTCAGGGATTAGGGAGGCGTCATGGCGAAGAAAGCGCTGATACTGAAGAGCAAGAAGGATCCCAAGTACGCGGTGCGACGATACCATCGGTGCGGGTTGTGCGGGCGTCCCCACGCCTACATTCGGGACTTCGGCATCTGCCGGATCTGCTTCCGCAACCTGGCCCACAAGGGAGAGATCCCCGGCGTGAAGAAGGCGAGCTGGTAGGGAGGGACCGTGACGGTAGCAGATCCGATTGCCGATATGTTGACGCGCATTCGCAACGCGAGCGACAAGTTGCACGCGGACGTCGCCATGCCGCACTCCAAGATGAAGGAAGCGATCGCGCGCATCCTGGAAGCGGAAGGCTACATCGAGGGCTTCGAGGTGATCCCGAACGATCCTCAGCCGGTGTTGCGCATCCGGCTGAAGTATCAGGGAGAGCGGAGCCGCGCGAAACGAGTGATCACAAGGATTCGGCTCGTGAGCCGGTCGAGCCGGAGGGTGTACGCGGGGAAAGAAAGGATTCCAAGGCCATTGCGGGGGCTGGGAATCTCTATCGTGTCCACCTCCCAGGGCATCTTCTCGGGGAAAGAGGCGATGGCCCGCGGCATCGGCGGCGAGGTCATCTGTGAGGTATGGTAGGGTGATGGCTCATGTCCAAGGTAGGTAAGGTCCCGGTCAAGATCCCGTCCGGGGTCAAAGTGGAGGTCGGGCCGGCGACGATCGCGGTCGAAGGGCCGCACGGCCGTCTCGTGCAGTCGTATCGGTCCGACATGGTGGAGGTCTCGGTCGCCGACGGAGCCGCCCGGGTGAGCCGCCGGCAGGAAGGGAAGGAATACCGAGCCTTCCACGGCCTGTACCGGAGCCTCCTCGCCAACATGGTCCACGGCGTGGCCCAGCGCTGGGAGAAGGCCTTGGTGGTGAAGGGACTCGGCTATCGCGCCAGGTTGCAGGGCAAAACGCTCGTCCTCGACCTTGGGTACTCCAAGCCCGTCGAATTCGAGATACCAGAGGGGTTGGACATCGAGGTTCCCAACCCAGCGGAGATTGTGATTCGCGGCGCTGACAAGCAGCGCGTTGGGCAGGCGGCGGCGAAGATCCGCGCGTTCCGCAAGCCGGAGCCTTACAAGGGGAAGGGAATCCGCTACAAGGACGAAATCGTCCCGCACAAGGCCGGCAAGCTCGGCGGGCAGAGCGCTAGCGCGAGCTAGGGAGCGTGAGCGAGATGGCACGAATCGATCGGCAGGCGGAGCGCGTGAAGCGCCATCGGCGCATCCGCAAGAAGGTTCAAGGAACGGGAGACCGTCCGCGTCTGTGCGTCGCCAAGAGTCTTCGTCACGTCTACGCGCAGCTCATCGACGACGAGTCGGGGAGGACGCTCGTAGCGGCCTCCACGCTCGACCGAGAGCTGCGCGAGACGACCCACGGCTGCAACGTCCCCGCGGCCGCGAAAGTGGGGGAGCTTCTTTCCCAACGGGCCAAAGGGCAGGGGATTGAGACGGTCGTCTTCGACCGGGGCGGCTACCTCTATCACGGGGTCGTTGCCTCTCTGGCCGACGCGTGCCGCAAGGGAGGGCTCGAGTTTTGATCACCACAGACGAGTTTGCGAACGAGATTATCGACATTCGGCGGGTCAGCAAGGTTACCAAAGGCGGCCGGAACCTCAAGTTCCGCGTGACCATCGTGATCGGCGACGGCAAGGGGCGTGTCGGCGTCGGGCTGGGAAACACGACGGAGATCCCGCGCGCGATCCAACAGGCGATCCGCGACGCCAAGAAGAACCTGATCCAGGTCCGCCTGGACGGTGGGACGATCCCCCACGAGGTGATTGGGGAGTTCAAGGCGGGCAAGGTCCTCTTGAAGCCGGCCCACCCCGGGACCGGGATCATCGCCGGGGGCACCGTCGGAGCCATCTGCCGCCTGTCGGGGATCCGCGACATCCTGTCGAAGTCCCTGGGGACCACGAACCCGCTCACCCTGTCGCGAGCGGCGATTGCCGGCTTGACGCAGCTGCGCAGCCAGAACGAGGTGGAAGTCCTGCGGGGACGGCACGTCGGGGCAGAGGAGGTTCGCGATGCGGCTTGAGGACCTGCGTCCAACGCCGGGAAGCAAGCACCGCGCCAAGCGGGTGGGGCGCGGGCACGGCTCCGGGCACGGTGGGCACGAGAGCGGTCGCGGAACCAAGGGCCAGAACTCGCGCAGCGGCGGGGGGGTCCGGCCGGGGTTCGAGGGCGGGCAGACTCCCGTCTGGATGAGGTTCCCTAAGCGCGGCTTTCGCAACTTCAATCGGGTGGACTACGCTTGCGTCAATCTCGACACCCTCGAAAGCCGGTTCTCGAGCGCCGACGAGGTGACCTTGGAGCGCCTGCGAGAGTTGAACGTCGTGAAGGGGAGAGTGGGCTGCCTCAAGATCCTCGGCCGAGGCGAGCTGACCAAGCCCCTCACGGTGCGTGCGAAGCGGTTCACTCGCGAGGCCAAACGGAAGATCGAAGAGGCCGGCGGCCGCGCCGAGGCGGTGTAGCCATGTGGGAGAAGGTCAGTCAGCTCTTCCGCGTCCCGGAACTCCGCAAGAGGATCCTGTTCACCCTGGGTGCGATCATCGTCTTCCGTCTGGGGACCCACATTGCGGTCCCCGGCGTCAATGCGGACGCCCTCAAGAACTTCTTCGCCAATCAGGGCGGCGGGATCTTTGACTTCCTCAACATGTTCACCGGCGGTGCGCTGCAGCGGTTCTCCTTATTCGCCCTCGGTGTGATGCCCTACATCAACGCGTCGATCATCTTCAGCCTCCTCACGGCCGTCGTCCCGAAGCTGAAGGAGATGCAGCAGCAGGGGCGGGAAGGGCGCCGCAAGATCACCGCCTACACGCGCTGGGCGACTCTCGCCCTCGCGATCATCCAAGCCGCGACGATGAGCATGCTCATCGTGAATTGGGGCTTGACCACTGGGGGGGCGTGGTTCTTCGTGAGCTCCATCGTCGCGCTGACGACCGGCACGCTCTTCTTGATGTGGCTCGGCGAGCGCATGACGGAGAACGGGATCGGAAACGGGATCAGCATGCTGATCATGATCGGCATCCTCTCCCGCTTCCCGGCGCAGCTTCAGTCGATGATCAGTGAGATCTCCGCCGGCTCGGTCAGCGTGCTGTGGGGCCTCGTCTTCGTCGTCATGCTCGTGGTGGTGGTCGGCGCGATGACGATGGTCCAGCAGGGGCAGCGGAAGATCATGATCCAGTACGCCAAGAGAACCTCTGGGCGACGGATCTACGGCGGCCACACGTCGCACCTCCCGATCCGTGTCAACCAGGGCGGAGTCATCCCGATTATCTTCGCGTCCGCCCTCTTGACGCTGCCGATCACCCTGACGCAGTGGCTTCCGTCGCTGGAATGGATCTATCCGTACATCAAGGAGGGGGGCCTGGCCTACATCCTGGCCTACGTGATCCTCATCTTCTTCTTCACGTACTTCTACAGCTCGATCGTCTTCGATCCGGAGGACGTGGCGAAGAATGTCCGCGAGTCGGGAGGGTTCATCCCCGGCGTGCGGCCGGGGAATCCGACGGCGGAGTACATTTCGGCTGTCTTGAACCGGATCCTGTTGATCGGCGCGGTCTTCCTGGCTGCCGTTGCGGTCCTCCCGTACCTCCTGTCGGCGGCGAGCGGTCTGACCTCGATGTTTTTCATCGGCGGGACGTCGCTCTTGATCGTGGTCGGGGTGGGAGTCGACACGCTCATGCAGATCGAGGCTCACCTCGTCATGCGTCACTATGAGAGCCTCACCAAGGCCGGAGGCCTTCTGGGAAGGAGGCGGTGATGCCGTCGCGACGGATCGTCCTCCTCGGTCCCCCCGGCGCTGGAAAGGGAACGCAGGCCAAGCTGATCGCTGAGAAGACAGGACTCCTGCATCTGTCCACGGGGGATATCCTCCGCGACGAGGTGGCGCGGGGGACGGCCCTGGGGCGAAAGGCCAAGGAGTACATGGATCGCGGCGATCTCGTTCCCGACGGGCTGATGATCGGCATGGTGCGTGGGCGAGTCGGAGGCGGGACGGGGTTCATTCTAGACGGCTTTCCGCGAACGGTCGCGCAGGCGGAAGCGCTCGGCGCGATCACGCCGGTCGATCGTGTGATCAACATTGCGCTCTCGCGAGACGAGGTGATCCGTCGACTCTCCGCCCGCCGGGTCTGCCGTCGCTGCGGGAAGATCCACAACATCCTCTTCGACCCGCCTCAGCTCGATTCTCGCTGCAATGCCTGTGAGGGGGAGCTCTTCCGGCGGGACGACGATCGTTCGGACGTCATCGAGAATCGCTATGACGTCTACACCGCAGCGACCTCGCCGCTGGTCGTCTTCTATCGGCGCAAGGGAGTCCTTCGAGAGGTCGACGGGTCCCGGCCGAGGGCCGAGTTGCTCTCTGAGATCCTGGCTTTCCTCGACGGATGATCCCGCTCAAGAGCCCGTCGGAGATCGGCATCCTGCGAGAGAACGGGAAGCGGCTCGCCAGGGTCCTGGAGTCCCTGTGCGCGGAGGTCGCCCCGGACGTAGACACGGCGTCCCTGGACCAGATCGCCGAGGGGCTGATCCGCGAGGCGGGAGGCGAGCCGGCGTTCAAGGGCTACCGCGGGTATCCTGCCTCGATCTGCACCTCGATCAACCACGAGGTCGTGCATGGGATCCCTTCGCCCAGGCGACATCTGCGAGAGGGAGACATCCTCTCGATCGACATCGGGCTCCTGCGCGACGGGCTGTACGCGGACGTGGCGACCACCGTTCCGGTGGGGAAGATCGGCGAATCCGCGCGGCATCTGCTGCGGGTGACGGAGGAGGGGTTGTGGCGCGGGATCGAACGCGCTACAATCGGAGCTCGCTTGTCCGACGTCTCGCACGCGATCGGCTCCTACGTCGAGAGCGAGGGGCTGTACGTCGTGACGGAGTACGTGGGACACGGAGTAGGGAGACAGCTACACGAGGATCCCCAGATTCCAAACTATGGCCGGCCGGGGCGCGGGCCTCGGCTGCAGGCTGGAATGGTCCTAGCGATTGAGCCAATGGTCAAGACCGATCCCGAACCGACGCGGGTTCTGGACGATCGGTGGACCGTGGTGACGGGGAACGGGGGCCTGGCAGCACATTTTGAACATACGATTGTCTTGACTGAGACGGGAGTCGACGTGGTGACGCAAGGAGGTGACGGAAGACGTAGTGGCCAAACCCGGTGATCACGCGCAGAAGAAGCCGGAAGTGATCCGTCAGCGAGGCGAGGTCATCGAGAGTCTGCCGAACTCGATGTTCCGCGTGAAGTTCGCGAACGATCATGTGGTCCTTTGCCACATATCCGGGCGGATCCGCAAGAACTACATTCGCATCCTGACGGGCGACCGCGTGATCGTGGAGTTCTCACCCTACGATCTGACCCAAGGACGGATCGTCTATCGGGAGAGCTAGCCACGCGTCGGTAGAAGATGAAAGTACGAAGTTCTGCTAAGAAAATCTGCCCGAAGTGCAAGATCATCCGGCGAGAAGGGCGGCTGATGGTCATCTGCCGGAACCCGAAGCACAAGCAGAGGCAAGGCTAGGGGGAGGGGCATGGCGCGAATCGCAGGGGTCAATCTGCCCAACGACAAGAGGATCGAGATTGCGCTGACCTACATCTATGGGATCGGCCGGTCGCGGGCGGTGGAGATCGTCGAGAAGACGGGAGTCTCCCCGGACGTGCGGGTCAAAGACCTGACTGAGCAGGAGGTCGCGATCCTGCGCCGCGAGGTGGAGCAGCATGTGGTCGAGGGCGACCTTCGCCGGCAGGTCTACGCGAGCATTCAGCGGCTGAAGGACATCAACGCCTACCGCGGGATCCGCCACAAGCGGCGGCTGCCGGTGCGGGGACAGCGGACGCGCTCGAACGCGCGCACTTGGAAGGGACCACGGGCCTCCAAGGCCGGGAAGAAGAGGTAGGGATGGCGAAGAACATCAAGCTGGAACGAGCGCGCGTCCACATCCACGCCACGTTCAACAACACGATCATTACGCTGACCGATCTCACCGGCCACCCCATCACCTGGAAGAGCCCTGGTGTGGTGGGGTACAAGGGGTCGCGTAAGGGGACTCCCTACGCCGCGCAGATTGCGGCCGAGTCTTTGACTCGCGAGATGAAGGACTACGGAATCCGCTCGGTGATCGTGACGGTGAACGGCACGGGTTCCGGGCGGCAGTCGGTGATCCAGACGATCAAGGGATCAGGAATCCGGGTCGATGAAGTCAAGAACGTCACCCCGGTGGCCCACAGCAGCACGAAGGGGACACGATAATGGGACGAGAGACGGGTCCGAAATGCCGACAGTGTCGTAGAGAAGGCGGGAAACTGTTCCTGAAAGGGGAGCGTTGCTATACGCCGAGCTGCGGCGTCTCCCGGCGAAACACCCCTCCGGGCGAGCGCGCGAAGAAGCACCGCCCGCGAAGGAGCCAGTATCTTCTTCACCTGCGCGAGAAGCAGAAGGCACGCCGGATCTACGGGCTGGGGGAGCGGCAGTTCCGCATCTACGTGGAACAGGCCAAGCAGAAGAAGGGAGCGACCGGAGAGGCGCTGCTGACTGTCCTGGAGCAGCGCTTTGACAACGCGGTCTATCGGGCCGGACTCGCGTCATCGCGAGTGCAAGCTCGTCAGATGATCACGCACGGCCACTTCCAGTTGAACGGGCGGGCGGCGAACATCCCGTCGATCCTCTTGAAGGAGAGCGACATCGTGCAGGTCAAGGAGGGTCGCCGCGGGCGAGTGAAGGGGATCCTGGAGGCAAACAAGGACCGCGAGGTCCCGAGCTGGCTGGAGAAGAACGCCGAGCAAGCCAGATTCCAGGTGATCGCTGCCCCGAAGCTCGAGGAGACCGGCCTCGCCATCGCCGCGAACCTGATCGTAGAGTTCTACTCGCGCTAGGAGGTGGGCTTGGACGAGCTCGTCTTTCCTCGGGAAATCCGAGTCGAGGAACTGACCGCGACGTACGGCAAGATCGTGATCGAACCCCTGGAGAGGGGGTTCGCGACCACGCTTGGCAACGGCCTCCGCCGCGTCCTCCTTTCGTCGATCCCCGGAGCGGCCGTCGTGCGGGTGAACTTCTCCGGCAAGTACCACGAGTACGACACCATCGAGGGCGTCAAAGAAGACGTCCTGGAGATCATCCTGAACCTCAAATCCCTGGCGTTGCGCCTTCACGGGGACGAGCAGAAACGGCTCACCATCGAGGCAAGCGGCCCGCGTGAGGTTCGGGCGGAGGACATCTCCCTTCCCCCCGGAGTCGAGGTGATCAATCCCGACTTGCACATCGCCACACTGAACGAGAAGGGGAGCCTGGAAGTGGAGATGGAGGTCGAGACGGGGTACGGGTATCGGCCGGCGGAGATGAACAAGCTAGAGAACTCTCCCCTGGCGGTCATCCCTATCGACTCCGACTTCTCGCCGGTAAGGCAGGCGAACCTCGTCGTCGAGGAGACCCGCGTGGGCGGGAAGACCGGCTACGAGCGGTTGATCCTCGAGTTGGTGACGGATGGAGGGATCAAGCCCGAGGAGGCCCTGTCGGAGGCGGCGCGGATCTTGCAGCGTCATCTCGATCTCTTCCGCGGCTTCGCGGAGCACCCGTTTGGACTCGCCGCCGAGGGAGGAAAGGGAGAGGAGGAGAGCACGCTCGCGATCCCTCTCTCCGAGCTGAACATCGACCAGCGGGCGTGCAACCTGCTGCAGGAGGCGGAGATCATCACCCTGGGAGACCTCCTGGCGCGGCCGCGAGAGGAGCTGTTGGACATCCATGGATTCGGCGTGAAAACCCTGAGCAAGGTGGAAGACCGGCTGAGGGAACTCGGCTACTCGCTCAAGGGAGAAGGTGAGGTTCGCAATGAGGCATAGACGAGACGTTGAGAGACTAGGCATGGTCAAGGGACAGCGCGACAACGCGTTGGTGAATGTGACCAAGGGCCTCATCCTGAACAGCAAGGTCGACACGACTCTGGATCGCGCCAAGGCGGGGCAGCGCTTCGCCGAGCGGGTGATTACCTTGGCGCGGCGGGGCGACCTGCACGCCCGTCGGATCGTCTTCTCCCGCCTGCGGGACAAGGAGGCGGTGGACAAGCTCTTCCAGGAGATCGGCCCCAAGTACAAGGACCGCGCGGGTGGGTACACCCGCGTGGTGAAGCTGGGGCCACGCCGAGGAGACGGCGCCGAACAGGCGCGCCTGATGCTCGTCTAGCCCCGCTCCTCTACGCTAGCGCGGCCAGAGCGTCCCTTTCTTGTATCTGGCGCCAAGATGTACCAGCATGTCGGCCGTCATGGCCTCAAGGTCGAAGGTCGCCTTCCATCCCCACTCCGCGCGTGCCGCTCGATCGTCGATCGTCTGGGGCCAGGAGTCGGCGATCGCCTGTCGGGAGTCCGGCCGGTAGTCACAGACGAAGCTGGGGACGTGCTTTTGGATCTCTAGAGCGAGCTCCTCGGCCGAGAAGCTCATCGCGGCGACGTTGAAGTCGCAGCGGTGGCGGAGCCCCGCGGGGTCAGCCTCCATCAGGTCGAGCGTCGCCTTGATGCAGTCAGGCATGTACATCATGGGCAGGACCGTGTCCTCGCGGAGAAAGCAGGTGTAGCGCTTCCCTTCGACGGCCGCGTAGAAGATCTCGACCGCGTAGTCAGTCGTTCCGCCAGAAGGTGGCGTCTCGCTCGAGATGATTCCCGGGTAGCGTAGCCCCCGAACGTCGAGGCCGTAGCGGCGGACGTAGTAGTCGCCGAGGAGTTCGCCCGCGACCTTTGTCACCCCGTAGATCGTTCTCGGACGGAGGACGGTCTCCTGGGGGGTCCGCTCTCGCGGGGTCTCCGGGCCGAAGGCGGCGATAGAGCTCGGCACGAACACCTGTCTCAGCTTCCGTTCTCGAGCCACTTCGAGGACGTTGTACAGCCCGCCCATGTTCACGCTCCAGGCGAGCCCCGGGCTCCTTTCGCCCGTCGCGGAGAGGATCGCCGCCAGGTGGTAGACCGTGTCGATCGCGTAGTGGTCGACCACGCGCTCGAGATCGGCGCGGACCGTGACGTCCACCGTCTCGAACGGGCCCGCCTCCCGCAAGGCGGCGGACGGTTTCGTTCGATGCCCTGCCGCGACGACGTTCTCGTTCCCGTAGCGCGCGCGGAGCGCCGGAGTCAACTCCGATCCGATCTGCCCGACTGCCCCCGTCACGAGGACCCTTCTTGCGTTCTCCATTCGTCTTGCCCCCTTGTCTGGTCGGAGCCGGATTGTACGTAAGGCCTGCGCGTGCGACAAAGGAGCCTCCACAGCGGCGTGGGCTCTGCTTTTGCCGCAAGGACGGAGAGGGTACAATCTGCCGCAAATCCCCGCGGAGGTCGTTCCAGGACGGGACGACGTGTGAAGGAGGAGGACTGGATGGGGAAGTACGACTTCATCGATCGGGCGCTTGAAGGACTGAGGGAACAGGGCCTCTACAACACCATTCGCACGATCGAGAGCTCGGTCGGGGCGTGGGTCATCGTCGATGGGAAGCGAGTCCTCAACATGTGCTCCAACAACTACCTCGGCTTCGCCAACGACGAGCGCCTGTGCAGGGCGGCGAAGGACGCCATCGATCGCTACGGCGTCGGACCTGGGGCCGTCCGTTCGATCGCCGGGACCATGACGCTGCACCTGGAGCTCGAGAGGAAGATCGCCCACTTCAAGGGCGCCGAAGCGGCCTTGTCGGTGCAGTCGGGGCTGAACACAAACCTGGCGACGATCCCGCTCCTCATGGGGGCCGAGGACGTCATCTTCACGGACGAGCTGAACCACGCCTCGATCATCGACGGGTGCCGGCTCACGAAGGCGAAGCGCGTCATCTTCCCTCACCGCGACGTGCACGGCCTGCGCGCCCTGCTCGAGGAGAACAGGGCCGTCGCCAAGAAGCTGATCATCACGGATGGGGTCTTCTCCATGGACGGGGACCTCGCGCCTCTGCCGGAGATCGTCGAGGCCGCGGAAGAGCACGGGGCCATGGTGATGGTCGACGATGCGCATGGCGAAGGCGTCGTGGGAAGCCACGGCCGGGGGATCGTGGACCACTTCGGGCTGCATGGGCGAGTGGACGTCGAGGCGGGGACGATGTCCAAGGCGTTCGGGGTGGTAGGCGGCTACGTCGCGGGGAGCGCGAAGATTGTGGAGTACCTGCGACAGCAGGCGCGGCCGTTCCTCTTCTCGTCCGCCGCCACGCCTCCGGACGTCGCGGCCTGCATCGCGGCGATCGACATCCTCGAGGAGACGGACGAGCCTGTCCGCCGGCTCTGGGAGAACGCCACCTTCTTCAAGACCGAGATGCGGCTTCTGGGCTTCGACACGGGGAAGAGCGAGACACCGATCACTCCGGTGATGCTTGGCGAGGCGAAGACCGCGTGGGCTTTCTCCAAGCGCCTGTTCGAGGAGGAGGTCTTCGCGACGGCCATCGCCTTCCCGACGGTCCCTCGCGGAAAGGCCCGCATCCGCGTGATGCTCTCTGCTGCCCACTCCCAGAAGGACCTGGGCTTCGCGCTCGAGAAGTTCGCCAAGGTGGGTAAGGAGTTGGGAGTGATCGGCGCGTGAAGAAAGAGCCAATTCACCCTCAGGGGGCCCCGGTCGTCGGTCCGTACTCTCCTGGGGTGCGAGCGGGCGACCTCCTGTTCACCTCGGGACAGCTTCCGGCCCGGCTGTCCGGAGAGCTCGTCGCGGACGACATCCGCGCGGCGACGAGACAGTGCCTGGAGAACGTCCGCCGCGTCCTCGAGGCAGGCGGGGCGAGCCTCGAGGACGTGGTGAAGGTCACGGTGTTCCTCACCGACATGGCGGACTTCGCCGCGATGAACGAGGCGTACTCGGCCTTCTTCTCAGGCGTTCCCCCGGCCCGCACCTGCGTACAGGTCGCGGCCCTCCCCAAGGGGGCGCGGATCGAAATCGAAGCGATCGCCGCTCTCTGATGGTCAAGCGGAGAGGCCCCTCTGGAGAGAGCCCGATGCGGTTCTTCGACGCCCACTGCGACACGGTGATGAAGGTGCGGGAGGGCCGGCTCGACTTCGTCACGGGAGCCGGCGAGGGGCACGTCACCCTTCCCGGCCTCGTCGCCGCCGGGTCGTGCGTTCAGGTCTTCGCCTCGTTCGTTCTCGCGGAGCGGTATCCTGGCGAAGAGCGTGAGACGGCCGAGGCCGTGATCGACGCCATCCGCGGCATGATCGATGCGACGAACGGAGTGATGCGGCTCGCTCTGACGGCCTCCGACGTCCGCGCCGCCTGCGCCGGGGCACCGATCGCCGCGCTGATCGCGATGGAGGGGGCCGATCCGCTGGAGGGACGCGCGGAGACGTTTGTGGACTTCCACCGGCTGGGCGTGCGCGACTTGATCCTCGCCTGGCAGGACAACCCCTTCTCGGGCACGGCCTTCGGGACGGACACGCCGCTCACGGCGGAAGGGTGGGCGCTCGTCGAGCTCGCGGAGGAACTCGGGACGATGATCGACGTCTCCCACCTCGCCGACCGGGCGTTTGCTGATGTCTGCCGGGCCGCGCGGAAGCCGTTCATCGCCAGTCACTCCAATTGCCGTGCCCTCAGCCCGAACCGGCGCAACCTCACGGACCCGATGATCCGTGAGCTTGCCGGGCGGGGAGGAGTAATGGGGATCAACCTCCATGCCGGCTTTCTCGACTCAGAGCGCTGTCGCGAGGAGACACGCTTCGGCCAAGAGCTGGCCGCGAGAGGCGTGACGGGTCCCGATGCCGATAGGGAGCGCTGCCGGTTCGCCGCGGGTCTTCCCCGCGCGTCGCTCGAGTGGGTGGCACGGCACGTCCTGCATGCGATCGAGGTCGGAGGCGAAGACTGCGTTGGCCTGGGCGGCGACCTTGACGGGACGGACTACCTGCCCCTGGGGATCGAGGGGATTGGCGACTATCCCAAGCTTGCTGGCCTCTTCCTCGAGGCAGGGCTTTCGTCCTCGCAGGTGGAGAAGGTCTCCTGGCGGAACTTCGAGCGCGTGTTCTGCGAGGTCCTCCCTCGTTAGCCCCGGCTCTCCTGCCACAGAGTAGAGAGAGAATCGAGCGCGCGTCGGTAGCGGCGATCGAGGAGGATCGGGTCGAAGAGCTCCGGCTCGTTCTCCATGGTCACGTAGGGGACACGGACTCCGCCAAGCTCGAGAACGCCATGGCTTTGCGACGCGAGGCAGGGCCAATCGTCGGTCGTGTAGGTTCGCTCCATCTCTTCGTGGGGGACGGAGTGGGTAAGGATCCCGCCGCTCCTCGCCGCGTCGTAGCGGGCAAGGTTCCTTCGCAGGGATTCCTCGCACGTCACGGAGACGAAGAGGATCGCGGCGCGTGCGAGCAGACGAGGGGAAAGCCCGCGCAGTGCGTCGGCGTAGCCCGATCTCCCTCCGCGGGAGAACTCGACGAGCAGGGTCTCCGGAGGGCATCCGCCGGTTCCGGAGAGGACCGCCTCCGCGCGCTGGTTGATTCTGCCGACGAGGAACGGCCAGATCCTGTCGTCGGCGACCACGTAGTTGCCGCCGGCGCGACGGGAGTAGAGGCGGGGTCTACCTACACACTCCCACAGGTCGTCCTCCTCGAACTTCCCCCAGAGGGTCACGAAGTCGTCGACGACCTCGAAACGGCCGACGTGGTAGCGCGCCGCTCTTCTCTCGTGAGGGCACTTCTTCATGAAGTCGATGAACTCACTCTTGCCGCTCGCCGGCCGGCCGAGGAGCAGGAGGACGTCGAAGAGGCCTGCCGAGGCGGTCTGCGCCTTTCGGTAGTCCAGTCCGAGGATCCTCTCCACGTCGGCGAGGAGCTCGGCCGCCGGCCGATCGGCGTCGAGGGAGAGAAAGGGGGTCTTGCGCTCGAGGTGCCAGGCGGCAAGGTGCGCGCTCATTCGGTCGAGCGCCTCCCGACCGACCTCGAACTGCGGGGTTCCGCGTGCCCTTTGACGCACGAGCGACAACTCGACCGGGATCTCCAAACGAAGGTAGAGATCCGGGTGAGGAAGAGCGTCTTCGGCTGTGGCGTAGGCGTCGACAAACGTCGGATCACCGAGGGCGATCGAGTAGGCGAAGTGGACTCCGAGGTGGGACTCCTCGAGGCAGAGCTCTCCTAGGGCCAAGGCCTCCTCGATCTCTTCTCGGCGCCGCGGGAGCGCGGCGAGGATCGCCTGCGTGAGGCGGTTCCTCTCGGCGAAGAGGTCAATCCCTTCGCGCGTGGCGACCTCCTTGACGATCTCGGGAAACACGCGCAGCCGCTCTGGATAGAACCGGGCCAGGAGTTCCAGGACCTCGCTCTTCCCCGCGGCGGGGAGGCCTTCGAACACGACGTACCTCATCGCCCCTCCTTCTCAGATCGCCATTCTACCCGGCGGCGAGGCCTGGCTCCGTGCCGAACCGCGCGGTCTTGCCGAAGAGCGACCGCTTTGAGGCGTCGAGTTCGCCTTTGTATAATGGGCCACTTCATGAAGAGGCTCTGGAATTGAAAAAGCTGATCATCGTCGAATCCCCGACCAAGGCGCGGACCATCGCCCAGTTCCTGGGGAAGGACTACGTGGTCCTTTCCTCCCAGGGGCACGTGCGCGACCTGCCGAAGAGCGGGCTCGGGGTGAACATCGAGAAGGGTTTTCTGCCGGAATTCGAGACCAAACGCACGAAAGAGGTGGCCAAGTTGCGCGCGGCGGCGAAGGAGGCCGGGGCCGTCTACCTCGCGACCGACCACGACCGCGAGGGCGAGGCGATCGCCTACGACCTGTACACGATCCTGAAGCGAGTCGTCACGGATGAGAAAGCCTTTTCGCGCCCCGTGTTCAACGAGATCACAAAGCCGGTGATCCTGGAGGCCCTTGCCCATCCGTCGAAGATCGATCTCAACAAGGTGGAGGCGCAGCGGACCCGGCGAATCCTCGATCGGCTCGTCGGCTACATGGTGAGCCCGCTCGTCTCCAAGACCCTCGCCGGCAACCGCTTCGAAGGGCTCTCCGCAGGACGGGTTCAGTCGGTCGCGCTACGCTTCCTGTGCGATCGGGAGGCGGAGATCGTTCGTTTCGTCCCGGAGGAGTACTGGGAGATCGACGCGCGGATTCGCGACGGCGAAGCCTTCATCGCCTCCTTGACGAGGAAGGGCGGCGATAAGCTCGTCGTTCACACCCAGTCGGAGAACGACGAGACGGTCGCCGACTTGCGGCGCCAGACGATCCGAGTTGAGTCGATCAGCGAGAAGGAGCGTCTGCGCCAGCCGCCGCCGCCGTTCATCACGAGCTCTCTTCAGCAGACCGCCTCCTCGGTCCTCGGTTTCTCCCCGAAACGAACGATGAAGCTCGCGCAGGAGCTCTACGAGGGCGTCGTGCTGGATGAGGGGGGCGTTGGTCTGATCACGTATATGCGCACTGATTCGGTGCGCGTGTCCGACGCGGCGGTGGACTCGGCGCGGCGACTGATCGAGGACCGCTTCGGCCGGGACTACCTGTCGCAGGGCGTGCGGCACTACAGGAACCAGAAACGCTCACAAGACGCGCATGAGGCGATCCGGCCGACCGACCTCGCGCACTCTCCTGATGCCATCGCCTCTCACCTGACCACGGATCAGCAGAAGCTCTATGGGCTCGTCTACAACCGATTCCTCTCCACGCAGATGGCTCCCGCGGCCTACCGGCAGAGGAAGGCGCTGCTCTCGGCGGGCCCCTACACCCTGGAGGCCGCGGGGAGCACCCTGACTTCGGCGGGATTCCTGGTGCTCTTTCCCGAGGAGAAGGCCGAGAAGGAGAAGGACGAGGTCCCGGCCTGGCTCAGGGAGGAGGAAGTGGTTGTGCTCGAGGACGTCGCTTCGCACCAGAAGTTCACCGAGCCGCCTCGGCGCTACAGCGAGGCCGGGCTCGTCAACCTGCTCGAGAAGCAGGGAATCGGCCGGCCGAGCACGTACGCCTCCATCATCGGAGTCATCCAGGAGCGCGGATACGCGGTCAAGGATGGGGGAAGCCTGCGGCCCACGCTGCTCGGACAGGTGGTCGTCGACTTCCTTCGGCGGTACGTCTCGGAGACGGTAGAGACGGAGTTCACGGCGCGCATGGAGGAGGATCTCGACCGGATCGAGGAAGGGGAGATGAAGCGGGTCGACGTCCTCAATCGATTCTATGGTCCGTTTGCCGAGCGCCTCACCGCCCTCGACGCCTTCATCGGGAACGGAAAGGATCGGCCGTTCCGCGTTCTGACGGACCTTTCCTGTGATAAGTGCGGGGCTCCGTTTGAGCTTCGCTACTGGAAAGGCTCCCATTTCCTCGGTTGCTCAGCCTACCCGGCCTGCCGCAACACTCGCAACGTCCCGCCGGACGCACGCTTCCGCTACGATGGAGACACGCTGTTCGTTCGCGAGGCGTTGGAGAAACTGGAGAGCGGCGGAGGGGCCGAGGAGACCTGTCAGAGCTGCGGGGGCCCGATGCAGCTCAAGGACGGGCGATACGGCCGCTACTGGCGTTGCACGAATCCGGAGTGCGGGAAGACCGCGTCCGTCTCAAGCGGTGTGATGTGCCCGGTATGCGGAGAGGGAGAGCTGGTCGAGAAGTACTCGCAGAAGCGCCGGCGAACCTTCTACAGCTGCAACCGCTATCCTGCGTGCCGGTTTGCGACGAGCGAACGTCCGGTCAAGGCTTGCCCTGCCTGCAAGGGAGGGATCCTCATCGACAGACAAGGGACCTTGGTCTGTACGGACAAAGCCTGCGCGCACAGCGAGAGCCCGAACAAAGACGGGGGATCGGAGGGGGCTACGCCTCCTCGGAAAGCAGCCTGAACCATTCGAGGCGTTGCTTCAGATCCGTGTCCTGGAGCTTGGCCAGGGCTTCTTTCTGGATCTGGCGAACCCGCTCGCGGCTGATCCCGAACTCCACGCCGACCTCGTCGAGCGTGCGGGGCTGGTAGTCGTTCAGTCCGTAGCGCAGCTCGAGAATCCGCCGCTCGCGCTCGGTGAGGCGCTCGTCGAGAGCGCGCTCCAGCTCCTGCACGAGGAGGTGCGCGAACGTCTCCCGCTCAGGGGAATCGACTGTGCGGTCCTCAATGAAGTCTCCCAGCACGGACCCGTCGTCCTCGTAGCCGATCGGCATATCGAGGGAGGTCATGCTCTGCGCGGTCTTCTTGGCCTTGATGATGTTCTCGGCGGTCGTGTCCAACTCGTCCGCGAGATTCTCCGACGTCGGGAGTTCCCCGTACTCCTTGAGGTGGTTCCGCTCGACCTGGTAGATCTTGCGGATCAACTCGTTGATGTGAGTCGGGACACGGATCGTCCGCGACCGATTGGTGATCGCCCGCAGGATCGCCTGCCGGATCCACCACGTGGCGTAGGTCGAGAACTTGTACCCTTTCTTGTAGTCGAACTTCTCGATGGCCTTCATCAGGCCAAGGTTCCCTTCCTGGATGAGATCGAGGAACGGAAGCCCACAGCCGCGGTACTTCTTCGCGATCGAGACAACTAGCCGCAGGTTGGCCTCAGCCAGCTCTTCTCGGGCCCGCTTGTCTCCGGCCTCGATCCTCTTTGAAAGCCGAACCTCATCCTCGCGCGTGAGAAGGGAGACCCGGCTGATCTCGCCGAAGTAGGTGCGCAACGGGTTGTCTGACCGGACCGGCTCTTCTAGATCCTCGCGGTCGTCGTCGGGAACGTTGCTCAGGTTCTCTCTGAGGTTGACGGTTGCTTTGGGCACCTCGATCGTCTCCTTGCTTGCTCCATACGCCTTGCACAGGACCTTGCCTAGACTAGACACCCAGACAGAATCGGGTGGCCAGAAGGCCCCCCGATTCGCGGTCAGTCCGGTCTCACTTCACCCTTGACGGCACATCCATGCCGCCTTGCCTTAGTCTCGGGGGTCAGTATAGCACAAACCGAGAGCCCTGTGAAGGCCTCAAGAAGGTGGGCGGAGTACACGCCGTGAGCTGCTACGGACGAGAGGGCTTGCCCACCGCCGGCAAGGGAACGGCCTCAAATGCGCGGGTAGTAGAGAATGAAGGTGAGCACGCCGAGGCCGACCAAGATCCACAGGTGATAGGCGTCGACCCGCGGCGGAGACGGTCGCACTGGGCCGAGGCCGAGGGTGATTCCCAATGAGATCTCCGGGTCAAGGACCCAAACGGCCGGGAGTCGCTCGAGTGAGCGCAGTTCGAGGCAGAGCGCCACCGAGTCAACCAGCCACAGCTGGGTGCCTGCCATGAGGTTCATCAAAGGGGACCAAAGCCAAGCCTGGCCAATCCGCCGCCACTCAAGAGAAACCCCGCCGCCGACGTAGAGGAGTGCCGGGCCAAGCCACCCCTTGACAAGAAGAGCTGCGTCGGCCTCGTACAAATCTGGGAACTCGGCCGGGTACGTTCCGACGGTCAACCGGAAGGACATGTTCCCTTCCGCCCCGACTTCGGCGGTGATGAAAGAGATGGACTCGCCCCAGGCGACGGGAAGGGCAAGGGGAACGGCGACTCCAAAGCCCAACGCGGTTTCGCCCCTGACGGTATCGCCCGCGGCGAAGCAGGCTACCATCAAGGCCATCGCCATGACAGCGCCTCGAACCCACACGGATGCTCTCATCGGATCACACCGTCCACATCCTAGCTTCCTCGTCCGCTCTCCAGAAGGTCGACCGACCCCTGAAGAGGGTAGGCTTGTCCACGAAGCTCTGGCGGGTCGGTCACTGAGCAGAATGCCGAGGGCTCCGGCGCCTCCTGTGACCTCAAGGCGGCACACGCGCGGGGAGGACCTTCAGTTCGGGAGGCACTCCTACAGGTCCCCCTGGCCGAGTTTCTGCGGCACCGAGCGGGAGAAGGCAGCCTCGGCTCCCTGGTGAGCACGCCCCGGCAAGCACGCGAGAGGTCGCGAGGCATCCTGGCGAGGGGGAGATGAAGGGGGCCCGCTCCCCCCTCGACTCCGGATCGTCGCGACCACGGAAGGCAGCACGCATGCCCCCAGGACCTTCCCCAACCGAAGACTTCTAGCCATCTGGAGGAGCTGATCTCCACGGTCCAGACATCGCCGACTGGTCCACGTACGCCCCTTCACGCGTCAGATCCCCTGCCCTAAGCGCGTCTCAAGCGGGTGAGAAACGAGTGTCACACGCTCCTACTGCGTGGGATGGGGGAAGATCGAGACACACTGCGACGCGCGCACTCAGGGCCGAGGTAGGAAGCCACCTTCGCCTGAACATTCCTGTGCCTGCACTCCCTGCCACGAACTGATGGGCTCCAGCCCTCCTCGCCTCATCCAGAGGCACGCGAGGAGTGAGTGAGGGCGCTTCGCAGTCCGATGACCGATCCCGACGCAGCATTGCACATGGGGCCTCTGCCGTCGCCCCTCTCCTGGCCTGCGCTCAACGCTCCAGTGTGGCAATGTCCGTGATCCAGGAAATCGCTGACCCGTATTGTGACGCCCATCCAATCCGAAAGTTGACGCTCGGGACAAGCGGTCCGGTCGCACCTCTCGGGAGACCAACCACGAGCGGAGCGGCTGGGGGATGGACCATGAACGAACGAAGGTAGACGAAGCTCGGCGATTCCTCCAGGCCTCCGTTGCCGTCGATGTCGAGTCTCAGGCTCATCCAGACAATCGACGAGTTCGCGGCCGTGAACGTGTAGTCCACGCTCCCGCTCTGGAGACTTCCCGCCACGTACAACAAGCTCCCCACGTTCTCGATTGCCCTGGGTGTGCCGGCTGATGAGGGGACGCCGCTGCTCGTCCATTCGGTCGCGGTCGCTCTTTGGAAGGATCCGTCAGTGCGCAGCTGCAACATGAAGCTGCGTGGGCTCGTCCAGCCCGCTCCGGCATTCACGGTCACGTGCCAGGCGTCGGTTCCCCACACGAAGATTCCTGGAGTTCCATCCATGGATGGCGCGCCTTCGCTCGCGACGGGCGGCGCGGGCAGAGGCGCGGGCAGGACGCTCGTCACCGAGACCGAGCGGCTGGCCGAGTTGGTGGCGCCGCTGTTGTCAGTGACGGTGAGGCGCACGACGTATGACATCCCGTCGGAGAAGGTGTGGGTGACCGTGTCTCCCGACCCAGTGGTTCCGTTCCCGAAGTCCCAGGCGAAGGAGACGATCGTTCCGTCGCTGTCACGCGACC